>NZ_JBBJLN010000010.1:0-145421 GCF_037658235.1 Yunchengibacter salinarum
AACCATCGCTCCTTCTCACACAAGAAGTATCCTTCTCGTTAGAGACCAGAACAATAGTACGTAAAAAACGCACCACCGTCCTCATCTCCCTTCCAAAATCACAATGTCAAAGAACAAAAGACATACCCGACCGGATCAAACCGGCCAAAGACCGAACCATCTTGTCGGGCAAACCGTGCGCCAGCTTTCGCCAGACACGGGCCGATCTATATATGGGGTGAAACACACCCTGTCAAGATCGATCCGTGCTTTTTCACACGGTGCGGCGCGAAGTGCTTTTAGCTTCAAGCGGTTAGCTCGTTGCCTCGGCGGTGCGCCGCGTCGGTGAGATGGGTTCTATTCAGATCACCCCGATCACGCAACCCCCTTTTTTCAAAAAACTGAAATTTTTAATCGGGGAAATAATAAATGTCGCAAAAACAGTGGTTTATGGAATCGAGCTTCATGCCCGCTTTCGATGCCCCCAGGCATGACCCGGCAAAAGGCCGGCGTTTTCCGCGGACAATGGCCAAGTTTGAATTTGCCGCGAGTCCCGAAAAACGGTAAGTCTATTGGCGGATCAGGGTGGCACCCCTGCCCGGTGGAAATACAATAAAGGCAGCAGTTTAAAGGCTCATGGCAGTTTCACAACGGCACCGCCGCACATCACAGGGCGATCAGACCGCATCGCCCTCCGCATCCCTGCCGCGCCGCATCCGGCGCTGGGTGGAGCAACCGTCCGCCGCCGCGCTAAGCGGGCTGGCAGGCGCGGGGCTCAGTGCACTGCTATTATGGCAAGGGCCCATGATGGCCGCGCACCCCGGAGCCGCGCTTGCGGCGAACACCCCTGAATCCACGCCAGCGAGCGCACGGCAATCGCAGCATCCGCCGCTTCTGGCTGGGGTAATGCCGCCCTGGCCACAGAATCACGCCGCCACCTCGGACATGCAGGCCGCCACAATGGCGGGTGAGCCCGTCCGGGAGTTGGGCGTGATGGCCCCTTTTAACAGCGCCGCCCCCGCACGTCATAATGGCGGGCAGATTATTGATGCGGCGGTACACACCGAATCCGCCACTCCGTCACTGGCGCAGCAACAACCGGGGGAAAGCCGTCAGCAGCTCAAATTGCGGCGCGGGGAGACCCTGTCCCGCCTGTTGCGCCGGGCCGGGGCGGAACCACGCTCCGCCGCCAGCGCCATACGCGCGCTCGCCGATGTGATTGACATGCGGCGCCTGAAATCGGGCCAACCGTTCGACGTGGTGCGGGATGCATCCGGCGCGCTGACCCGTGTGGAGATGCGGGCGGCGTTTGACCGGTTGGCCGTCGCGCGCCGCGTGGCGGATGCGCCGGATCGCTTCAAGGCGGAGGAAACCACCGTTCCCACCCTGACGCTGACGCGATTCGTGGAAGGCACCATTGAGAACAGTCTGTACTTGTCCGCGCGCGAGGCCGGGATGCCGGACCCGGTGATCGTGGACCTTATCCGCCTGATGAGCTTCGATGTGGACTTTCAGCGGGACATTCGCCGGGGGGATCGCTTCGCCATCTTTTTCGAGCGGCGCTATGCCCCCCGCTTCGGCGATGTGGAAAATGGCCATATTCTCATGGCACAGCTCAATATGGACAGGGCCAATCTGGAAGCCATCTGGTTCGACGATGGCGATGGCAATGGCGGCTATTTCGATCGTGAAGGCCGCTCCACCCGCAAGACACTGATGAAAACCCCGGTGGACGGCGCCCGGCTGTCTTCCCGGTTCGGCGCGCGCAAGCACCCGATTCTCGGCTATACCCGTATGCACAAGGGGGTGGATTTCGCCGCCCCGCGGGGCACGCCGATCATGGCCGCGGGCAATGGCGTGATCGAAATGTCCCGGCGCTATGGCGGGTTTGGCAATTATGTGCGGATTCGCCATGGCAATGCCTATAAGACGGCCTATGCCCATATGCAGAAATTCGGCCCCGGTATCCGCGAAGGGCGCCGGGTGGAACAGGGCGACATCATTGGCTATGTGGGCACCACCGGGCGCTCCACCGGGCCGCACCTGCATTACGAAATCCTGCGTGGCGGGCGGCAGGTGAACCCGCTCACCCTGAAGCTGCCCAATGGCAAGCGCCTTCAGGGAGAAACCCTGGCCAGGTTCATGACCCGGCGGGATCGCGTGCTGGCCACCGTTGACAGCCTCAGGGAAAGCCAGTTCGTTCGGGCGGCGGAGCTGCTGCCGCCGCTGGCACCTGAAAGGCCCGGCCTCGGCGCCCGGCTGGCGAGCGCCAATCCCGGCGCGAACAGCAATGATGGCGATGACCGTCACCTGGACATGGACTAGACGCATGAACAGTCACGCACACCATCACGGCCCGATCTCCGCGCCCGCCGGCAGCCGGTTCAGTCGGATAACCGGCACGGGGCTGGCGGCGGTTTTTCTGTCGCTGGGTCTTGCCCCTGTGGGCCACGCGCAAACACTGACGGCGCAAGGCATTGCGGAGTCGCTGCGCGCCTGTCAGGCCATTTCTGACGATACCCGTCGGCTGGCCTGCTTCGATGCCCTGGCCACTGATCGCCTGTCCGCGCCGCAGGCAAAGGCCGAAGCGCCGGGCACCCCTGCCAAGGGGGAGGCCGACACCCTGAAGGCGGAGCGGGACGCCCTGGCCGCGGAACGGCGCGCGCTGGAAGCCCGCAAGAAAGCGGAAAAAGCGGATCGCGAAAAGGCGCGGCGGGAACAGTTCGGCAAGGACGAGCCGGAACCCGACCGCGTTCAGGCCATCACCGCCACGATCAAAAAGGTGCGCACCCTGCGCACCGGCATGTTGGCGATTCTGCTGGATAACGGCCAGATATGGCTGCAAAGCGGCACCGCGAGCCCCGGCCCCGTGGATGCGGGCGAAACCGTCACCATCAAGGAAGGGGCCTTTGGCGGCCACATGATGCGGTTCGAGACCTCAGGCCGCGCCATCCGGGTGGACCGCCGCTCCTGACAGCCACCCTGATACCGCAAGGCCACAACAGGCCCGCGCCCCTTCCCCCCGATTCCGCTATAGGGAAACCGGGATCGGCACATTTCTGCCATTTTCACCCCTGTGGCATCAGGGCAACAGTCGCCGAATAATCATCGCCGCCAACTGGTGACGATTGAAACTTTGCTGTCATCAAGGAACACATATGTCTATCCGTAGGGGGCGGAATACCAGTTCCGCTATGCGATTACGCTTGGGAAGCAACAAAAATAGCTTGATCGGCAAAACCACCGAAAAGAGAGGAAACGCAGAGTGTCTGACGAATTGAAGACCTATCGTCGCTCCGCCCTCATGGGCAGCGCGGCCACCCTGCTCGCCAGCTTTGCGCTGGGCGTAGGGGCACCGGCGTCCGCACAAGATGCGGGCGGCGCAGAAGAAACCTTCGAGGAGCTGGAAGCCCTTGAAGAGATCGCGATCACCGGTTCGCGGATTGTCCGCCGGGACCTGACCGCACCCTCGCCCATCTCCACCATTGATGCGGCGGAATTCGAACTGTCGGGCGCCGTGAACGTGGAAAACGTTCTGGCCCGCCTGCCGCAGACCATTCCGGGCTTCGGCTCCGCATCCAACAACCCCGGTAACGGTACCGCCACGGTGAACCTGCGGGGCCTCGGCACCACCCGCACGCTGGTGCTGGTAAATGGCCGCCGCTGGGTGGCTGCCGATACCAGCGGTATCGTTGACCTGAACACCATTCCGCCGGCCCTGATCCAGCGCACCGAAATCGTGACCGGTGGTGCTTCCGCCATTTACGGGTCGGACGCTGTGGCCGGCGTTGTGAACTTCGTCCTGAAGGACAACTTCGAGGGCGCCGAGTTCTCCGGCCAGTATGACACCACCACCCGCGGGGACGCAGAGCGCTACACCCTGAACGGGACCGTGGGCGGCAACTTCGATGGTGGCCGCGGCAATGTGACCGCCTATTTCAACTACACCAAGCGGAAGCCGCTGTTCCAGGGTGACCGGGACTTCTCCACCTATGCACTGGCGGATGGCGACCCCAATGACACCAGCGAGCAGGACCCGGACTTCGGTGACGGCGCCGGTCTGGTGCGCGGCGGCTCTTCCGGTATTCCGGGCACCCGCGTCTTCGCGGGTCCGGGTGTTGACCAGGACGGCGACGGCGTTGCGGACTTCACGCTGGGTCGCTTCCTGTCCGACGGCACGGGCGCGCCCTTCACGTCCGATGACTTCTTCAACTATGCACCGGACAACTTCCTGCAACTGCCGCAGGAACGCTGGGAAATCCACACCAGCGCCAACTATCAGTTGACGGACGACATCCGCTTCTACAGTGAAGGCACCTTCACCAACACCCGCGTACCGCAGGAACTGGCGCCGACGCCGGCTTTCGTTGGCACGCTGGAAGTGAACCCGGATTCGCCCTTCTTCGGCAGCGGTGTTCAGGGTGCCCTTGACGGCATCCGTGAGGACACCAATGGCGACGGCGTGATCGACGGCGACGACAACGCCTTCCTGCCCTTCATTGGCCGCCGGATGGTGGAAGTAGGCTCCCGTCAGTCCCTGGACAGCCGCAATAGCTGGCGCGTTGTCACCGGGCTGGACGGTGAACTGGGCGAAGGCTGGACCTTCGACCTGTATTACCAGTTCGCCCGTATGGAGCAGACCAACGCCCTGAACAATGACGTGGCGGAATCCCGCTTCCGTCAGGCCATCATGGTAACGGACGACGGCCAATCCTGTCAGGACCCGAGCGGCGGTTGCGTACCGCTGAACATCTTCGGGCCCGGCAATATCACCGAAGAAGCGGCCAATTTCATCAATGTGGGCGCCGCCAACATCGTGAACTGGCAGCAACAGGTGGTGCAGGGCAGCGTATCCGGCACCCTGGGCGACTGGTTCGGCGCCGGTGACGTGGGCCTGGCTATCGGCTCCGAGTACCGCAGCCAGAGCGCCAGCTTCCGGCCTGACGAATTCCTGGCTGGCGGCGATGTTCTCGGCTTCAATGCGGGCCAGCCCACTCAGGGTCGCTTTGATGTCTATGAGATCTTCGGCGAGGTCGCCGTACCGCTGATCAGCGAACAGCCCGGCTTCCATTCCCTGGAGCTGACCGGCGCCGCTCGCTTCTCCGACTACAGCACGGCGGGTACGGTCTGGTCCTTCTCCAGCGGTCTGACCTGGGCGCCCGTGGAAGACCTGAGCTTCCGCGGCCAGTTCCAGCGGGCCGTGCGCGCGCCGAACGTGGAAGAACTGTTCGGTGGTCAGAGCCAGGGCTTCCCGCCTGCGCAGGACCCCTGCTCGGACGCGACCAGCAACCCGGATCAGGCCCTGATCGATATCTGTGAAGCATCCGGCGTTCCGGCCGGTCTTGTTGGGAACTTCCAGCAGGCCAACAGCCAGATCGAAGGTGTGTTCGGCGGCAACCCGGACCTGTTTGAAGAAGAATCCGACACCTGGACCGTCGGTGCCGTCTTCACGCCGTCCGCCATGCCGAACTTCTCGGCCAGCATCGACTATTACAACATCCAGATCGATGATGCCGTCGGCACTCTCGGTGGCGGTGTTCCCAACGTGCTGGACCTCTGCTTCAACCAGATTCAGGACCTCAACTCCCCGTTCTGTCAGGCGGTCAATCGCCGTGTGGATGGCAACGTGGACACGGTTGAAGTGCTGAACGCCAACATCGCGTCGCTGGAAACCGAAGGCATCGACCTGCAGTGGGACTATGCCCTCGATATGGATGGCGGCCTGTTCGATAATGGCGGCTCCACGCTGGACTTCGCCTTTGTTGGTACCTATGTGATCAACAACGACTTCCTGGGTGCGGTCTTCCCCGGCAACCCGGAACTGGAAAGCCCGGTGACCTGTGAAGGCAACTTCGGCAACACCTGTGGCCGCCCGGACCCTGAGTTCCGCTTCAACCTGCGGACCACCTATACCGAAGGTCCGTTCCAGGTTTCCGTGAACTGGGAATGGCTGGACAGCGTCAGCGACGACCGGATCGACAACACCGACGGCATCATGGCGGCTGACCTGCCGGTGCCGAGCGTGGGTAGCGAAAGCTACTTCGATCTGACCGCCCGCTATGACATCAACGAGATGTTCCAGCTTTCCGGCGGTGTTCAGAACCTGTTCGACAACAAGCCGGACTTCCTGGGCGATGCACAGCAGCAGGCCAATACGTTCCCGGAAACGTATGACCTGTTCGGCACCCGGGTCTTCGTCGGCGGTCGCGTACGCTTCTAAGCGCCCCGCATCGTTGCGAACCCAAAAAGAAAGGCGGCGGGCTTCGGCCCGTCGCCTTTTTCATTGCCCATGATTGGCCGGGTGATTGCCGCCGTAACCGCCCCTGAACATGGCGGGGTGGATCAGGCCCGCCTTTCCCCCGCATACAGCCAGCCGATCAGCAACCCCGCCCCGTTGCGAAAGGGGGTGATCGTTCCCCGCACGCCCGCCTGATCCAGCATCGCCACCAGAGCCTGGGCCGCGTCACCGTCCAACCCCGCTTGCTGTAGCTGTTCCATGCGTGCGCGTTCCGCCAGCATCCGGCGCCGCATGTCATGCCCCGCCTGACAGCGCACCTCCGGGCCCAGGTCCTGCCGGTTCAGCAGGGTTCCCACGGAATCGAACACCTGGCGGCTCAAACGCGGCAAGCCACCCGGATAACCCGCCTGATACCGCGTGCCCGCCGCTTCCAGCCGGGTCATGGCCGCCGCCCCCGGCGCTTCCAGAAATTCAAGCAGGCAGCCCACCACGCCGCCATCGGCCAGAAGGCCATCCAGTTCCTGAATCTGCGCCGTATTGGGGCGATAGACCACGCTGTCCACATGATGCAGCAACAGGGACAGACGGCCACCGGGGCGCAGCACCCGCGCCGCCTCCCGCGCTGCCGCCGCGCGGGGCGCATATTCGAACCCGAACTGGGACGTGACCAGATCGAACGCCCCGTCATCGAACGGCAACGCCGCCAGATCCACGCCGCCCATAAAGCGCACTTGCGCCCGGCCACCGGCGCCGCGCACATATCGGCCCGGATCTATGGCCGCCAGATCCACGCCGGTCAGCGCCGCGCGGCGCCCCGTTTCCGCCATGCGATCCGCCATGCGCAGCAGAACCGCGCCATTGCCCGTGGCCAGGTCCAACACCGCGCCATCCTTGGGCACCGCATCGGCCAGCGCCCGCCAGTGATCGTGAATAGCCGCCGCATCCGCCGGATCGCGGGCCGGGCAGCAACTGTCCAGCCGATCCGCCTGCCAATAGAGCGACCAGGCATCCCGCGGGTCCACCTTAGAGGCGCACATCGGCCCGCCCCCTTTCCAGGGCCGCCAGGAAGCCGTCCGCCCCGGCATCATCAAGCCAGCGCGGCACAAGACTGCCCCGATTGAGCGGCTGGCGAACCTGATGCGCGGAAAAGGTATCCCCCGCCTCTGCGGCCAGATGGTGAAAATCCAGCAAGCGGCCCGACCAGTCATGGCCAAGCGCATCCAGCAATGGCTGCAACGTTTTTCGGGGGTCCGTTACAAGGCTTTCATAGTCCAGCATGATCACATCCTTCGGCACATGGTCCGCGAAGCGTTCAAAAAGGCCGATCTGATGGCCCAGATCGCCGGGGGCGGCCAGATAGCCGTGCCCATCGGGAAAAACATGGCGGATCATGGACGCGGCCACCGCCTTGTGGCCCCGGCGCATCATCACAAGAACGGCTTCCGGGAACAGATGGCGGATCAGGTGCAATTGCCGGAAATTGTGGGGCATCTTGTCCGTGAACAGGGTGCAGCCCTGTGGCAGGCTGCGCGGCCAGTAGCGCCGCCGCGCCGTGAGGCGGTCCACCGCGCCCGCCTGTATCAAAGGGGCCAGATGGCCCATATGGAGCCGTTCGCCCAGGGCCGTGACACCGGGCAGGCAGGCCAGCATCCGTTCCAGCAGGGTGGTGCCGCTGCGGGGCAGCCCCATGATGAAAACAGGCCGCGCCGCGCCCGGCCACGCCGGTGCCGCATCCGCCCGCGCCAATGGGCCAAGCGCCGCCAGCGTGGCGGCGAGGCGGGTTTCCTCCGCCCGGCGATCATGGGTGCCGGAGCCGAGCGCCGCCTGCCCGGCCAGAAAATGGCGCAGCGCGGCAGCCGAATCATCCAGCCTCAAGCAGGCCCGACCCAGCGCCATGCGGCCATAGCCCCGCGCGTCCGCCCCCCAGACGGGTTCCGCCGCCTGAAGCGCCTGTCGCGCCGCCGCCAGATCCGCGGGCGGCAAATGGGGAATCATGTCGAAAAACAGCCGCACGGCCACCCGATCCCGCGGTGGTCGGGCCAGTATCGGCGCCGCCAGCGTCATGGCCTCACCCTCCCGCCCCGTGCGGGCCGCCGCGCTGGCCGCCATCCAGCGCACGCGCGCATGATCCGGCGCCTCCTCCAGCACGGCACGCGCCCGTGCCCTCACCCGGTCATTGTCCCGCGCCATATAGGCCAGGTCCACCAGTGCCTCCCGGTCCTGCGGGGTCGCCTCCGCGCGGGTCAGATACAGATAATATGCCTGTTCCGCCGCGCCGTGGGCCTGCATCCGCCCGGCAAGGCGCGCGGCCTCGCGGAAAAAAGCGGCATCCAGACCCGCGCGGGCGGCGGCCCGATCCAGCACGGTGCGCACCTGATCGGGGTCACGGGCCGTCAGCGCCGCCTTCCAGGCCAGTGCCAGCATATCCCGGCGATCCGCCACCGCGCGCGGCAGGCGCCCCAGCGCCTTCCAGACCCGATCCGGCCGCCACAGGGCCAGCAGGTCATGGGCGGCCCGCGCCAGGTCATCGGTATTGCTGGCCCGCCACAAGGCGGCATCACACGCCGCGAGCCGGTCACGGCGGGTCTGGTCTGCTGTCATGCTCGCCTCGGGCACGGCGCTTTCCTCTTTGCCATCCGGTGGCATGGAGCCTAGAACGGACACAGCATCGCAACAAGACGGTTCACGAACGCGCTGGCGGAGGCCCCATGCAATTTGCCCTGAACCCGCATCTGGATACGGACGCCCTGTCCCGCCAATACCGGGAAAGGCAACGGCTTCAGGTGCGCGATATCTTCACCACCGAGACGGCGGAGGCCATCACCCAGACACTGGAACATCAGGTGCCATGGGCCTTCGTGCATCAGGACGGCGACCGCGCCCGCTATTACCGGGCGGAGGAAATGGCCGCCATGAGCGCCGAGGATCAGCGCGCCCTGATGGCCCGGCTTTATGACGGCGCGCGCAAGGGCTATCAATTCGCCTATAACACCTATCCGATGCTGGATGCCTATCTGGAAAAGTGGCGGCAGGTGCCCTTGCTGGACCAGCTTCTGGAATTCATCAACAGCCCGGAAATGCTGGATTTCATACGGCGGCTCACAAGCCGCCCGGACATCATCAAGGGGGATGCGCAAGCCACCCGCTACGGCGCCGGCCAGTTTCTGAAAAAACACGATGACAGGCTGGACAGCGAATACCGCGTGGCGGCCTATGTGCTCAACTTCACCCGGCACTGGGAGCCGGACTGGGGCGGATTTCTGCAATTCTATGACCATGAGGGCGATATCGAGCAGGGCTTCCTGCCGCGCTTCAACGCGCTGAATATCTTCACCGTGCCGCAGGAGCATTCCGTCAGCCCGGTGGCCCATTATGTGCCCCACCAGCATCAGCGCTATGCCATCACCGGCTGGTTCCGTTATCGCTGATCGGGAACCGCGTCAAAAGGCGCGGTCATGCGCGGGCCGCCGCTGTCATAGCGCTGCGTGCCGTGCCACAGATAGCTTGGAAACAGCACCAGGCGGCCTTCTTGCGGCTTTTCCCAGCGGCGGATCATCTCCCGCTCCGGCCCCAGAACCAGATTGCTTTCGCCGAACTTGATCCAGCCCGCCTTGTCCGCCTCCCCGGCGCCCGGTTCGGGAACGGTGACGTAGAAAGCGGATGAAATCCAGCCTTCCGGGTGCACATGGTTGAAGTGATAGCCCCCCGGTGAAAGCCGTACCGACCAACTGCCGGAATAGCGGAAACGGCCCGTATTGCGCCGCAGCAGCGGGTGGCTGTCATCGCGGGGCATGGCATCCATATAGGATTGCACCGCCCGCCCGATCGCCCCCGCCAGCGCCTGAATCACAGGAACGGGGCGCGTGAACAGGCGGCCATGGGTCTGGGTGCCGCCGCGCAGGGTCTGGTCCAGCGGATTGTCCATGGTGGTGTGCATGGCATCCAGCGCGGCCCGCACATCGGCCATGAGGGCTTCAAGCGACTCGTACCCTTCCGGCGGCGTGATGTCATAGGCGGCCACGAAACGATCCGTATCGAACAGCCAGTCGGCCCGCGCATCCCCGGCGATCTGCCAGGCGAGGCCACGAAAGGCCCACATCTCCTGATCCTCCGGCAGCATGGCTTCCACCCGGTCCAGATGGTCATGCGCCCGGCCCAGATCGCCCATTTGCAGGGAAAGCTGGGCCGCATCCATGCGCAGGTCCCGGTCATCCGGGGTCTGGTGCACCGCCCGCGCGAAGATATCCTGCGCCGCCGCCGCTTCGCCGCGATCCGCAAGCAGCCGGGCCTGTCGCCGCAACAGGTTCGCCGTGGGGCCCACCGCCGCCAGCGCCGCATCAAGGGCGCGGGCGGCGTCATCCGGGCGGGCCGCCCGCTCCAGCGCCGCCACATGGGCCACCGCCAGCCCCTCATGATCCGGCGCCTGCTGGCGGGCCACTTCAAAGGACCGGGCGAACAATTCCTTCCGGCCCCGTTCCCAATACATCTTGTTCAGAACTTCATGGGCAGGCAGATAGGTGGGGTCGATCGCGATAGCGGTGCGATATTCCCGGTCGGCGCCCTCTATGTCGCCCGCATCATGCAGGGCATTGGCCAGATTATAGCGCACTTCCACCTGCCGGGGCGCCAGCCGGGCCGCCTGTTGCAACAGGGCCGTGGCCCGCGCCGGATCATCCTGCTGGCGCTTGACCACGCCCAGATTCTGAAGGGCCTTCACATGATCGGGCTTGATCCGAAGGGCCTGTTCATAGGCCCCCGCCGCGTCATCCAGCCGCCCGCCTTCACGCAGGCTGACCCCCCGCGCGGTGTGAAAACGCGGATCGTCCCCCTTGATGGCAATGGCGCGATCGAAGCGGTCCAGCGCGGCGGCGTGATCGTCCGCCCGTTGCAGGGCAAGCCCCCAATTATACCAGGCATCGGCAAGGCGCGGGCGGGCCTTTGTGGCGGCCTCGAAACAGGCGCTGGCACGGCTCAGCGCCCCCTGCGCCAGATACAGATTTCCCTGATTGTTGAGAATTTCCCCGTCGCCAGGCCGCGCGGCCAGGGCGGCGCGAAATGCGGCCTCCGCCTCCGTCAGCCGGTTCAGGCGGCGCAGGGCGATGGCGCGCAGGTGCAGCGCATCGCCCTGGCCGGGCGCCAGCGCAAGGCAGCGATCGAAACAGGCCAGCGCCTGGGCCGGATTGCCGCCCCTGAGCGCGGCGGACCCATCCATAAGGGCCGTGCGCGGGTCCTGCTGATGGCCACCCGGCTGAATCATCACGCACCCCCGGCGATGACATCAATCATGACCGTTCCACCGTGGCAGCGGCCGCATTGCGGAAACGCTGCACCTGAAAGCGGGAAGCGGCCCGCACCGTCTGCAACAGGGAAAATTCCCCCACCGGATGCACCAGGCAGTGCACCTCTCCATGCGGCGTGCGGATCACGTCCTCAACCCCGTCCTCGCGCGGCTCCAGAATCATAACGGTACCGGAATAAGGCTGCGCTTCCTGAACCAGGGCCACAATATCCAGACCGGAACCATCGGGCAGCTTTTCCGCCGTAATCACAACGTCCAGGCTGTCAGCGGCGATGATGTCCGCTGCTTCCGCACGGGTCTCCACCATTTTCAGATTGTACCAGGAGCCAAGCCGCCCCAGCAAACCACCAAACAGCCGAACCGGGGCCACCGCCAGCACATTGGGCCGGGTGGCGCGCACCACGTCTTCGAGCCGCCCGCCGAGCAGGCCGGTGCCGGACAGCTTCACCTCTTCGCCATCAATGCTGAAAAACGTGCCCATGGCGCTGAGAACGCTTCGCGTCAGGCCGCCAAGCGCGTCCGACTGCACCGGGCTGCCGAGTGAGAGATAATCCTGCGCCAGCAACCGGAAGGACCCGGCAGCCGTGCGGTTCACGTCGTCCCGGTCATCCGGCTCCACAAAGGTGGCGAACAGCCCCGCCAGCACCGGCGTGCCCCCCTCGCCGCGCACGGGCAGCAGGGTCACTTCCACATCCTTGTGACGATGCCCGAAGGAATAGCGCAGCAATGCCACGCTGCCCGCCTGTTTTCGGAAACAGAGAGACACCAGATCCCGATTCACCTCGGCGAAGGCTTCCGGCACGCCCGCGCCAATGGGGCGCCCTTCGAGATCGGGGCCCATTTCCGCCTCTGGCAGGCGCCCCACATCCGCCAGCCAGAAGTCCTCCGCCCCCGAATGGATGCAGAAACCCCGCTCCGCGAAAAGGTCGCCGAGGGCATCCCGAACCGCATCGAAAGCGGGCAGGTCCGCACCCCCGCCGTTTTCCGCAAGGCGTTGCCATGTTTGCAGGAATTCACGTGAAATGGCGTTGAGCATAAACCTTCCTTGACCCCCCGGAAAGATGCGCCGCCAGGGTGGGGAAAGTCAAGCAGTCGCCCCCCTTGTAACACCAATCGGGCCAACGCGCGGGTCCGGGCCTGTAATCCCTTTCGCGGCATCACGGACTTTCACGGGCAGTCACGCCAATGTGGCAAAAATGTTACGTCATCCGACATTTTATATTTAATGTATGCGCTTTCACATAATTTTCTGTGATTTCCGCAGCGCAGCACGACAAAACTAAAGTTTAGCCGGAAACACGGCCCTGAAACCATGGTCCTTCCATCAACCCCATCCCTCAAACAGGAGACATTCATGCCGAGTAGCCCTTCTCCCAGCCTAAGGCGCTGGCATTGTTTTCTCCGTCGCGGCACGGCTCTGGGCCTGACCGCGGCGGCCCTCGCCCCGATCGCCGTGACACCCGCCAGTATGGCGCAGGACGTGGCGGACGAGACCGTCATGGACCTGGAGGTGGAGGAAGTCACCGTCACCGGGTCCCGGATCAAGCGGCCCAACCTGTCCGCCCCCAACCCGGTGACCGTATTGGGCACCGAAGACATCACCCTGTCCGGTGACGTGAATGTGGTGGACATCGTCAACGACATCCCCGCGCTGCTCGGCTCCAACAACTCCACCGCCAATACGGCGGGCTTCGGCACGCTGGGCGCGGCCACGCTGAACCTGCGCAACCTGGGGGAGGAACGCACACTGGTGCTGGTGGACGGACGGCGCCATGTGGGCGGCGTGGCGGGTGAAGCCACGGTTGACGTGAACACCATCCCCCCTGCCCTGATCGAGCGGGTGGAAGTGCTGACCGGCGGCGCATCCGCCATTTACGGCGCGGATGCGGTTTCCGGCGTGGTCAACTTCATCAAGAAGGACGACTTCGAGGGCCTGGACGTACGGGGGCAGTATAACCTGTCCGACAATGGCGATGGCGGCATTTTCAATGTGAACGCCACCGCCGGCGCCAACCTGGCGGATGGTCGGGGCAATGTGACCTTCTCGGTGAACTATGCCAACCACCGCCCGCTGACACAGGGCGACCGTTTCCACACCCGCGGCGATCGCGTCGCGTCCGACTGGCCCAACCCGGCACTGCGCATTCAGCAGGATGATGTTTCCCAGTTCGGGCTGGATCGACTGCTGCTGGGCCAGAGCATTGACGGTTTCTGCGGCGACGGGGATTCCACGCTGGGCGACGCCAAGGGATCGCTCTGTGGCCGCATAGACGGGGCCCCCGCCCGCGCCGTTCTGCCCTTCCCGCGCTTTGCCGTATCCAATTATGGCAGCATCATCGGCGTGGACTTCCTGGGCGACGGCTTTCTGAGCTTCTTCCCCGATGAAGGCACCGTCAACAGCCTGGGGCTGGACCTGGGCGCCGATGGCCTAGTGTTCGATACCAATGGCAATGGCATTGAGGACTGTTTCGAAACAGCGGCGGGCACCCTGACCCAACGCTTCGGCGGCTTTGCCGGCTGCCATGTGATCGACGGGGTTGGAACCGGCGTGCGCCCGTTTGAGGACGGCCTGATCGCGGACAGCATCAACCAGTTCGGCGGTGATGGCACCAATAGCGGGCTGGACGGCGCCTTCATCGTGCCGAACGAGGAACGCATCGTCGTCAACAGTACCTTCAACTATCAGCTTACCGACAGCGTGCGCCTGTTCGCCGACATGAAATATGCCTATTCCGAGGTATTCGTGCAGGGCCCGTCGGTGAACTCCTTCTATGACAGCCTGCCCATTCGGATCGACAACCCCTTCATCCCGGACAATCTGCGGGAGGGGATCGAAACACTGGTCTCTGACAACCCGGACGTGTTCAATCTGGAAGATGTGACCGTTTTCATCGGGCGCGATCTGGTGGATTTTGGCCGCAACCGGGACACCTCCACCCGCGAGACCTTCCGATTCGTCGGGGGCTTTGACGGCCAGTTGGGCGACAGCACCTTCGATTATGAGTTTTCCTTCAATTATGGCCGCACCACCGCCGACACGCTGGATGAAAACGCCATTCTGATGGATCGCTTCTTTGCCGCGGCGGACGCCGTGGTGGACCCGGACACGGGCGAAACGGTGTGCCGCTCCTCCATCGAGACAGACGCCAACGGCAACCCGGTGGAGCCGGGCGCGGCCTTTTTGCCGAGCCGCGGCATCTTCCCCGGCTTCAACACGTTCGACCCGCTGGACGGAAGCTGCGTGCCGGTCAATCTGTTCGGCCTGGGCGGCCCCAGCGCCGAGGCGGTGGAATTCATCAGCACCGATCTGACACGCGAGCGTGAGATCGAGCAAACCGTGGTTTCCGGCTTCCTGACCGGGGACAGCAGCGACTGGTTCACCCTGCCCGGCGGCCCGGTGGGTGTTGCCATGGGCGGTGAATACCGCCGCGAATCCAGTTCCTTCGACGCGGGCGTGGCGGAAGAAAACGGCCTTGTTTTCGACCCGCGCACCACCGTTTCGGACCTGGCGGGCAAGTTCGACGTATGGGAGGTGTTCGGGGAAGTGAATCTGCCGCTTCTGTCCGGCGTCACCTTTGCGGAAGAACTGAGCCTGGATGCCGCTGTGCGTTACGGCGATTATTCCACCATTGGCGGGGCCACGACCTGGAAGGTGGGCGGCACCTGGGCGCCGATCAATGACATTCGCTTCCGCGGCACCTTCTCCCAGACCATTCGCGCACCCAATATCTCTGAACTGTTCAGCCCGCTCACCGGCGCCACCGCGCGCCCGGTGGACCCGTGCGATGCCGGACAGATCGATCAGGGCAGCGAATTCCGCGAGGCGAACTGCCGTGCCGAGGGCATCCCCGAAGGCTTCACCGATCCGTTGACAGCCCGGATTTCCGGCTTCACCGGCGGCAATATGGAACTGATTGAGGAAACCGCCGACACCCTGACACTGGGCGTTGTCCTGCAACCCGGCTTCATTCCCGGCCTGACCATCACCGCGGACTTCTATGACATCGAAATCAAGGATGCCATTCAGGCGGTGGATGTGCAGGAAATCGTCAATGCCTGCTATGATCTGGAACAGTTCCCCAACGCCTTCTGCGGGCAGATCACGCGGGACGACGAACCCGGCTCCCCCACCTTCAACGGCCTGACCAGCTTCGTCAGCTCCGAGCTGAACTTCGCGGCGCTGGAAACCCGTGGGGTGGATTATGAGCTGTCCTATGCCTTCGCACTGGGCGAGATCGACAACGCCATGGACCAGTGGGGCGACATCATGCTCCGCGTTCAGGGCACCTGGGTGGACCAGCTTCAACGGCGGGAAGATCCCACCAACCCGGATCTGATCAACCCGGAACTTCAGGAAGGGGGCCAGCCCAAACATGCCTTCAACATTGATGCACGCTGGCTCTATAACGACCTGACCCTGAACTGGCAGGCTCGCTTCGTGGGCAATGTTCTGGAAATCACGCCGCGCGTTCAAAAGGAAAATGCGGACAACTTCCTGAATGCCTTTGCCGGCACCAAATGGCGGCACGACCTGTCCGGCACCTATCGCATGTCCGAAGACCTGCAACTCTATGCCGGTGTGAACAATGTGTTCGATGCCAAACCGATCCTGTCGCAGGTCAGCTTCCCGGTGGGGCTGATGGGGCGCCAGTTCTTCTTTGGCATAGACGCCTCTTTCTAAAGAAAAGCCTTGGCGCTCAGCGCCAAGGCTCTATTTGCCGCTCACGCCTGAGCGCTGCGCGCTACGGCTCCGCGAGGGCGCCGCAGGGGCGGCGGGCCACGGTCGTGGCCTCCGCTCATCCCGCGCAGTGGCGGGATGGCGGTAGAGGCGACGCTGGTGCGGGTGGCGGGGCGCGGTCGTGGTTTACCGCTCACGCCTGAGCGCTACGCGCTGCGGCTCCGCGAGGGCGCCGCATTGGCGGCGGGCCACGGTCGTGGCCTCCGCTCATCCCGCGCAGTGGCGGGATGGCGGTAGAGGCAACGCCGTGGCGCGCGGGATGCCTAGCGCCATCCATGAAAAAAGCCCGGCGTGTCATGCACACGCCGGGCACTTTTCTGGCATATCCGCTGCGGTGGGTCAGGCGGCGGCGGTCTCATCCTCCGCGTGCTCCGGCGTCAGAATCAGGCTGTCATCGCCTTTGGTGATCCGCACCCGGTCGCCACCCTTCACATCACCGGCCAGGATCAGTTCGGCCAGCGGGTCCTGCACATAGGTCTGCACCGCCCGCTTCAGGGGCCGGGCGCCATAAACCGGATCATAGCCCTTGTTCGCCAGCCATTGCCGGGCCTCTTCATCCAGCGACAGAACGATCTTGCGGTCATCCAGCAGTTTCTGCACGCGGGCCAACTGGATATCCACAATATCCGCCATATGGCGACGCTCCAGACGGTGGAACAGGATGATCTCGTCCAACCGGTTCAGGAATTCAGGACGGAACGCGCCGCGCACCACTTCCATCACGCCATCGCGCACGGTTTCCACCGGTTCCCCTTCCTTCAGTTCGGCGATCAACTGACTGCCCAGATTGGATGTCAGAATGATGATGGTGTTGGTGAAATCCACCGTGCGCCCCTGACCGTCGGTCAACCGGCCATCATCCAGCACCTGAAGAAGCACGTTGAACACGTCCGGGTGGGCTTTTTCCACCTCGTCGAACAACACCACCTGATAGGGCCGACGCCGTACCGCCTCGGTCAGCACACCGCCTTCGTCATAGCCCACATAGCCAGGAGGCGCCCCGATCAGCCGGGACACGGAATGCTTCTCCATGAATTCGGACATGTCGATCCGCTGAATCGCCTGATCATCATTGAACAGGAAATCGGCCAGGCTCTTGGTCAGTTCCGTCTTGCCCACGCCCGTGGGGCCAAGGAACAGGAAACTGCCCATCGGGCGGTGCGGGTCCTGCAAGCCGGCGCGTGCCCGGCGAATGGACTGGGACACCGACTTCAGCGCCGAGTCCTGCCCGATCACACGGCGGGACAGCGCCGTTTCCATGCGCAGCAGCTTGTCCCGTTCGCCTTCCAGCATCTTATCCACCGGCACACCGGTCCAGCGGGAGACCACGGAGGCGATATCCTCGTCCGTCACCTCTTCCCGCAACAGGCTGTTGCCCGCTTTCACATCAGCGGCTTCATCGGCTTCGGCCCCGGCAATGCGCCGTTCCAGATCGGGAATGACCCCGTGCTGAAGTTCGCCCGCGCGGGAATAATCGCCGTCCCGCTGGGCCTGCTCCAACTGGATGCGGGCCTGCTCAAGCTGCGTTTTCAAGTCCTTCTCGCCAGCGATGCGGTCTTTCTCCCGCTGCCAGCGGGCCGTAAGCTCGCCGGACTTCTGCTCCAGATCGGCCAGTTCCTTTTCCAGTTCCTCAAGCCGCGTGCGGGAGCCTTCGTCCTTTTCCTTTTTCAGCGCCTCCCGCTCGATCTTGAGCTGGATGATGCGCCGGTCCAGTTCGTCGATCTCCTCCGGCTTGCTTTCCGTCTCCATGCGCAGGCGGCTGGCCGCCTCGTCCATCAGGTCGATGGCCTTGTCCGGCAGAAAGCGATCGGTGATATAGCGGTTGGACAGGGTCGCGGCGCCCACAATGGCGGCATCGGTGATCCTGACCGCATGGTGCAACTCATATTTTTCCTTCAGCCCGCGCAGGATGGAAATGGTGTCCTCCACCGTGGGTTCCTGCACGAAAACCGGCTGGAAGCGCCGCTCCAGCGCCGCATCCTTTTCCACATGCTTCTGATATTCCTTCAGCGTGGTGGCGCCGATACAGTGCAATTCCCCACGCGCCAGCGCCGGTTTCAGCAGGTTGGAGGCATCCATGGCACCATCCGACTTGCCCGCGCCCACAAGGGTGTGCATCTCGTCGATGAACAGGATGATATTGCCATCGGAATGGGTCACTTCCTGCAAGACGGCTTTCAGCCGCTCTTCGAACTCGCCGCGATACTTGGCCCCG
Organism: Yunchengibacter salinarum; assembly: GCF_037658235.1. NCBI lineage: Bacteria > Pseudomonadati > Pseudomonadota > Alphaproteobacteria > Kordiimonadales > Kordiimonadaceae > Yunchengibacter > Yunchengibacter salinarum. Next base: position 18,470 of record NZ_JBBJLN010000010.1, read on the forward strand.
GCGATCAGGGCGCCCATGTCCAGGGACATCAGCTTCTTGTCGGTCAGGCTGTCGGGCACATCGCCATTGGCGATCCTGAGCGCCAGACCCTCGGCGATGGCGGTCTTGCCCACGCCCGGTTCGCCGATCAACACCGGGTTGTTCTTGGTGCGCCGGGACAGAACCTGAATCGTGCGGCGGATTTCCTCGTCCCTGCCAATCACCGGGTCCAGCTTGCCATCCCGCGCCCGCTCGGTCAGGTCGGTGGCATATTTCTTCAGCGCGTCATAGCTGTCTTCCGCGCTGGCGCTGTCGGCGGTGCGGCCCTGCCGCAAGGCCTCGATCGCCTTGTTCAGGTTTTGCGCGGTCACACCCGCATTCATCAGGATTTTGCCGCTTTCCACCTTGGGCGTCAGCAACAGGGCCAGCAGAATGCGCTCCACGGTGACAAAGCTGTCCCCCGCCTTTTCGGACAATTCCTCCGACTTGGCGAAAAGCTGCGCGGTCAAGGGGTCCAGGCTCAACTGCCCGGCACCGCTGCCTTCCACCTTGGGCAGCTTGGCCAGCGCCTCTTCCACGCCCTTGATGACCAGTTCAGGCTGGCCACCCGCCTTGCGGATCAGATTGGCCGCCAGCCCTTCCTTGTCGTCCAGCAGCACCTTGTGCAGGTGCTCCGGCGTCAGGCGCTGATGATTTTCCCGCAAAGCCAGCGATTGCGCGTTCTGAATGAACCCGCGCGCACGTTCCGTATAACGTTCGATATCCATGTGTCTTCAACCCCACATTGGCGGCGCCCGCCCTTATGCTTCAAGCGACGGTGGCCGGGTTTCACAAACAGGCACCCCGAACGGGCATACCCTTTCTGCATATGTGGGGAGGTTTTCCCGTTTCGCAAGAATGGCACCCGGCCATAAGAAAAAGGCACGCCCCCTTGCAAAGGCGTGCCTGAAACCATGTGCTGGCGCGGTCAACCGGAAAGGGCGGCCGATTGGGCGGATCAGATCAGGCGGCGTTATCCGCCTGATCCTTGCCGGATTGCCCATCGCTATCCGCCGCACCGTCCGCGTCCTCGCTCTTGCGGCGGCGCGGGCCCGGCTTGCGGCCACGACGGGCGGGTTTCGGCTTGTCCGCTTCACCGCCATCACCCTGTTCGGGCGCCTCTTCCCCGGCGCGCGGATCACGGTCTCCATTGGCGCGGCGCGGATCGTGGGAATGATCCATCGGCGCGCCCGCATCGCCCTGCTCGGCGCCATTGGCGGGCGAAACCGCATCGCCGCCATCCTTGCGGTTGCCCCCATCACCGCGGCGGGGGCGGGGTTGCTGATCCCTGGGCTGCTGATCCCGCGGTTGCTGATCCCTGGGTTGCGGGTCTTTGGCGGGGCCTTTGACCTCATTCAGAATGCGCTGATAGTGGTCGGCAAACTGATAATAATATTCCGCCTTCACCCGATCGCCCTCCTGAAGGGCGTCGCGCGCAGCATTGTTGTATTTCTCGATCTGCTGCTTGGGGTTACCACGCACCTTGGGGCCTCCGGTCTGGTTGCCCCGTTGGTTCATGGGCTTGCGATTCTGCGGGCGGCCGCGCGGTTTCCGCGCATTCTGTCCTTGCTTCATAGGAAAACAAAACCAGTCATTATATGGGTTTAACACGGTGGCACCCACGCCCTGACACATCCTTCGCCCAGCCACAAAGGCCGGGAGATGTCTCGCCAGGAGAGTGTTTGCTCAATTGGCAAACAGCAGATTTATCGCTGTTTTCCCAAGAACCGGCGCGTCGCTTTCAATAAAGTCTGCGGCAAATTGGCCACACCAGCGCCGATGAACGCTAGATCGCTTGCGCGGTATCGAGCGTGCCACGATGCAACGATCCTATCCTGCCTGAATGCGCTTGCAAAGGAAAAAGTGGCCACGCCATCGCGCTTTTCTGGCACGTGCCGCGCCAAAAAGCATCAAAAACGGGCACATACCACCCGGTCGATGCCGCCAAGGTCGGGAATACGGGCCGTGTCCGTGGCCCCCGCCCCGGCGAACAGCGCCGCCACCGGCCCCGCCTGATCGACCCCCACCTCCACAGCCAGCAGACCGGACGGCGCCAGCAGGCCGGGGGCACCCTGGGCCAGTTGCCGGTAGAAGGACAGCCCGTCCGGCCCGCCGTCCAGCGCGCTTCGGGGTTCAAAATCCCGCACATCGCGCATCAGACCCGCAAGAGCCGGGGTTTCAATATAAGGCGGGTTGGACAGCACCAGCGCATATCCACCCGCCGGGCGCGCCGTTTCAAGCGGGGCAAGGCCATCGCCTTCCAGCCAGCGTGCCCGATCCGCCAGGCCCAGCCGCGCGCCATTATCCGCAGCCACCGTCAGCGCGGCGCCGCTGATATCGCTGCCCACACCGGAAAGCCCTGGCCGCGCGGCCAGCACCGACAGCAGCAGGCAGCCGCTTCCGGTGCCCATATCCGCGATGGTGCCCTCGGCCCCCATGGGCAGATGGTCCAGCGCCATGCGCACAAGGGTCTCGCTGTCCGGGCGCGGAATCAGGGTATCCGGGGTCACGCGGAAGTCGTGTTCGTAGAACGCCTTGAAACCGGTCAGATAGGCCACCGGCTCCCCCTTCGCCCGGCGGGCCAGCAGCGCCTCGTATTCGGAAAGGCGGGGGGCGTGCAGCGGGTCATCCGCCGCCAGTTCCAGCATTCGCCCGTCCCGGCCCAGAACATGGCCCAGCAACAGCCGGGCCTCGGCGCGCGGCTGATCGATCCCGGTGGTTTTCAGGCGCGCCGTCCCCAGCTTGAGCAGGCCGCGCACCGTGGTCAAAAGCCGCGCTCCATCTCCGCCAGCTTCTCGGCCTGCTCCTCGGCCATCAGGGCATCCGTGATCTCGGACAATGCCTCCCCCGCCAGCACCTGTTCCAGCTTGTGCAGGGTCAGGTTGATGCGGTGATCGGTCACGCGGCCCTGCGGGAAATTATAGGTGCGGATACGTTCCGACCGATCGCCGGACCCCACCTGGCTGCGGCGGCTCTCGGCCCGTTCGCTGGCCATTTTCTCACGCTCCTGCTCATAGAGCTTGGCGCGCAGCACCTGCATGGCCTTTTCCCGGTTGCGGTGCTGGGATTTTTCCTGGCTGGTCACCACGATCCCGGTGGGCAGGTGGGTGATGCGCACAGCGGAATCGGTCTTGTTCACATGCTGACCGCCCGCCCCGCTGGATCGATAGGTGTCCACCCGGATATCCTGCTCATCGATGGTGATGTCCACGTCCTCGGCTTCCGGCAGCACGGCCACGGTGGCGGCGCTGGTGTGAATACGGCCACCGGATTCGGTTTCCGGCACCCTTTGCACCCGGTGCACGCCGGATTCGAATTTCAGTTTGGCGAACACGCCCTTGCCCGCCACTCGCACGGTCACTTCCTTGAAGCCGCCCACTTCGGACGGCGTATCTGACAGCATTTCCAGCGACCAGCCCTGCAAGCTGGCAAAGCGCTCATACATGCGCAGCAGATCGCCCGCGAACAGCGCCGCCTCGTCCCCGCCGGTGCCGGCGCGAATCTCCAGAATGGCGGAGCGTTCGTCCATGGCATCCCTGGGCAGCAGGGCCAGGGCCAGCGCCTCTTCCCTTGCGGGCAGGACTTCCTTCAGGTCGTAATATTCCTCGCTCGCCATGGCGCGCATGTCCGGGTCGTCGGCGCTGGTCATCATCTCTTCAAGATCTGCCAGTTCCCGGCGCCCCGCCACCAGGGCGCGGGCCTCGTCCACCACCGGCCCCAGGTCCGAATACTCCTTGGACAGATCAGCGAATTCCCGGTTGGAGAAATCATCGGGCCGGGTCAGCGCATCTTCCAGATAGGCATATCGGTCCAGCAGTTGAGATATGCGGGCATCGGTGATCATGCCACCCCTCCGGCCCGCTGATCCCCGCCGTCGCCCAGCCGCTCCGCGATCTCGACCAGCGGCAGGGTTTCCTGCGTGCCGCTGGCCAAGTCCTTCAGCGACACCTGCCCCGCATCCCGTTCGTTCGAGCCGATGATGGCCGCATAGCGCGCACCCGCCCGGTTCGCCCGATTAAGCCGCTTGCCCATATTGCCCGACCGGTCGGATGTGACCACAAGGCCCAGATCGCGCAGCGTCTCCGCCACCTGAACGCCGTAAGCCTGGCTGTCATCATCCATGGGCATCACCACGGCGCGCACGGCCTGATCCGACCCGTCCTCCAGCATCAGGGCCAGCCGCTCCATACCGGCGGCCCAGCCGATACCGGGCACATCCGGCCCGCCAAGCTGCTTCACCAGCCCGTCATAACGCCCGCCGCCCAGCACGGTGCCCTGCGCGCCCAATGTGTCGGTCACGAATTCAAAGGCCGTGTGGGTGTAATAATCCATGCCGCGCACAAGGTGCGGGTCCAGTTCATAGGGCACACCCGCCGCCGTCAGCCCCGCCGTGACCCGATCGAAAAAGGCGCGGCTGTGGTCATTCAGGCTGTCCGCCAGCCGGGGGGCATCCGCCAGAAGCGCGCGGTCCCCCTCGTCCTTGCTGTCCAGAATGCGCAGGGGGTTGCTGTCCAGTCGGCGCTGGCTGTCCGGGGAAAGCGCATCCCGGTGCCGGGCAAGATAGGCCACCAGCGCTTCCCGATAGGTGCGCCGGCTGTCATGGTCGCCCAGGGTGTTCAAATGCAGCGTGACCGCATCCCCCAGGCCCAGCGCCTTCAGAAAGCGCCACGCCATGACGATCATGTCCACGTCCGCCATGGGGTCATGGTCGCCGATCAGTTCCGCATTGACCTGATGAAACTGGCGATAACGCCCCTTTTGGGGCCGTTCATAACGAAAGGCCGGGCCGCTGCTCATCAGTCGCTGCGGCAGGGATTGCTGCATCCCCCCGGAAATGAAGGCACGGCAGACCCCGGCGGTGAATTCGGGCCGCAGGGTCAGGCCCGCGCCGCCACGGTCCTCGAAGGTGTACATTTCCTTGGAGACAATATCGGAACTTTCGCCGAGCGGGCGGGCGAACACCTCCGTGAATTCGAAGATCGGGGTGGTCAGTTCCTCAAAGCCATACAGATGGCCGGCCTCGCGGAATGCCTCTTCAACACGGCGCATCCGGCGCGCCTCGTCCCCCACAATATCGCGCGTGCCCCGCGCTGGCTGCAATTTGCCCACCGGTCCCGTCCTTTTCGTTTGTTCTGGCTACTGTGCGGCGTGTGCGCCGTCGGCCTGCTGCGCCTCGATGGCGACGGCCTTTTCTTCCACCAGCGCGACGATATGGTCAACCAGCTTGTCGTCGGTGATCTTGTGATCGGTCACGCCGCTCAGATACACCATGTGGTTGCCGTTCCCCCCGCCGGTCAGGCCGATATCCGTCTCCCGCGCTTCGCCGGGACCGTTCACCACACAGCCGATGATGGACAGGCTCATGGGGGTGGAAATGTGGGCCAGCCGCTCTTCCAGCACCTCGACCGTGCGGATCACGGGAAACGCCTGCCGGGCGCAACTGGGACAGGAAATGATCCGCACGCCCCGGTGCCGCAAGCCAAGGGACTTGAGGATGTCATAGCCCACTTTCACTTCTTCCACCGGATCGGCGGACAGCGACACCCGCACCGTATCACCGATTCCGGCCCACAGCAGATTGCCCAGCCCGATGGCCGATTTCACCGTGCCCCCGCGCAGCCCCCCGGCCTCGGTAATGCCCAGATGCAGCGGATAATCGCAGGCGTCGGCCAGCCCCATATAAGACGCCACGGCCAGGAATACGTCGGATGCCTTGACGCTGATCTTGAAGTCCCGGAAGTCGTTGTCTTCCAGCAGGCGGGCATGGTCCAGCGCGCTTTCCACCAGGGCTTCCGGGCATGGTTCGGCATATTTTTCCAGCAGATGCCGCTCCAGGCTGCCGCCATTGACGCCGATCCGCATGGAACAGCCATTGGCCTTGGCCGCGCGCACCACCTCGCGCACCCGCTCGCTGCTGCCGATATTGCCGGGATTGATGCGCAGACAGGCGGCCCCCGCATCGGCCGCTTCCAGCGCGCGCTTGTAATGAAAATGGATATCCGCCACCACCGGCACCCGCGCGGCGCGCACGATCTGCTTCAGGGCCGCCGTGCTCTCGGCGTCCGGGCAGGACACCCGCACAATATCCACGCCAGCCTCTTCCGCCGCGCGGATCTGGTCCACCGTGGCCCTGACATCCGTGGTGAGGGTGTTGGTCATGGTTTGCACGGAGATGGGCGCATCGCCGCCCACCGGCACGTCACCAACCATGATCTGCCGACTTTTCCGGCGCTCGATATCGCGCCAGGGCCGCACGCTCATGCCATTCCCTTCTCGATCCCGTCACGGCCCCCTATGGGGCCATCCGCTCTCTCATGGGTTATAGCCGGGAAAAGGGCCGCGTCAACCGCATGGCGGGAACGGACCATGACAGAACCCCGCAAAGCACAGGATTTCAGGGCAATCCCATCCGCTGGACGAAGGAAGGTCAGCGACCGCCCATATCCCCGCCAGACATGGGCCGCGCCACCATCAGGCTGCGCCTGTCCAGCGCCATATGGCGAACAAGCTGACCGCGCTCCCCGATCACACCAAGGCGGGTGCCATCCAGCGTCAGGCTCAGGCCCGCCGCATTGCTGGCGGACAGGGTCATGTCCGGCTCGACGCGCGGGCGATACTGTTCCCCCGCCATCAACAGGCCGGACCACACTTCGGAACCGTCCCCACGTGCCAGACGCACCCATGTATCCGCGTGCGCCGTCAGCGTCAGGCCGCGACCTGCCGTCGCGGGCGAGGCCGTCTGGCCATCGGCGGCTTCCGCGGCGGGAAATAGCGAATGGGCGGCCACTACGGTGTCCACGCCGGAATTGCGCTCTCCGGCCCGCGGACTGTCCGGGGCGGGGCCGCCAGCTTCGGGTGCCGCGCCGCGATCCGCGGCCCGACCCTCAAAATCCTTGCTTTCCGGCGCCTGCGCGGCGGCCATGCGGAGCGGTTCGTCGCCATCCGCCGCCGCCGTCTTCACGGTACGGGATGCCTCGTCCGACGGCGCGGCATCGCGCCCTTGCTGTTCCGCCAGGGCCTGCTGCACTTCGCTCAACTCCTGGCGGTCGGCCTGTGCCTCGGCGGAAAGCTCAAAATCGGCGCCCGGTTCCAGGGTCGGATTGAAAATACCGGAACCCACCAGCGCCCAGATGGCCGCCACACCGGCAAGGCCGCCCACGGGCGCCAGCCACACGGGCACGCGGCGCACCCTGGTCACTTCGGGATATTCAAAGACAGGTCGTTCGCGGAGCCCGCTTTCTTCCTTGAAAGCGCGCACGATTTCCGCGCCGTCGAGCCCAAGGGCGTCAGCATAGGCCCGCACGAACCCGACGGCGAATGCCTGTTCAGGAAGCGCATCGAAATCGCCCGCTTCCATCGCTTCCAGATAGGTGCTGCGCACGCAGATTTCCGAAGCGATCTGACCGATTTCCCGCTGTTGGTCACGGCGGGCGGTCTTCAGACGGTCGGCGATGGATACGGATGCATCATCCATAACGTATCTCTTTTCCCACTACATGGTGGCGCACCTGAGAGGTGGCACCTAACCCCTGTCTGTTTGAGCAAATTTTAGTCAGATTGTAAACAGGCCGTTTCGGGACCTTTCACCATTTGGAAAGATTTTCCCGCGGCAAACCCTACTTCAGAACACAAGAGTATCATAGCGCATTGACTGTGGTATCAAAAGCACAGGGCCCAAAATGCGCCCTTGTGCCCTCATAGGGTGTTAAAATACGCTTATTTGGTGTCGTTAATTAAAATTATATAAACTTTTCAGAGCTTTATGCCGTGATCGCGGGAAAAATTCATAAGTGAGTCGCGAATCGAATGCTCCGGTGAACTCAAGCCGTGCAACACGAACCGCCGCACCCGCCCATAGTCCGCCGAGCGGATCATGCGCTTCACCGGGCCGATCGCCCCCGGCGATGCGGACAGACGTTTCAGACCCAGCGCCATCAGCGCCAGCGCCTCCAGAGGGCGCCCGCCCATCTCGCCGCACAACGTGACCGTAACGCCGTGCCGGTTGCAGGCATCGATGATCCCCTTCAAAAAGGACAGCACCGGCGGCGCCAGCAGATCATAGCGATCCGTCAGCTTGGGGTTGGAGCGGTCACAGGCGAAGAAGAACTGCATCAGATCATTGGTGCCGATGGACAGAAAGTCGATCTCCCTGAGCAGGTGATCCAACTGCCAGCACAGCGACGGCACTTCCAGCATACAGCCCACATAGAGCCGCGCCGGGCGGGGCCTGTCGAACTTGTCGAGCCGGGCCAGCTCCATATCCAGCAGCTTCCGGCAGCGTTTCAGCTCGGCCACTTCGGCGATCATGGGGAACATCACATGCAAATCCCGACCCGCGGCGGCATAGAGCAGCGCACGCAACTGGTAACGCAGCAAGGCGGGCCGATCCAGCGCGATACGGGTGGCCCGCCAGCCCATGGCCGGGTTTTCCTCGTCCATGCGCGGCAGGAACGGCACCGGCTTGTCACCGCCAATATCCAGCGAGCGGAACACCACGGGCCGATCCCCCGCTGCATCCAGCGCGGTGCTGTAAATATGAGTCTGCTCCTCCACCCTTGGCAGGGCGGGTGAAATCATGAACTGAAATTCGGTGCGAAACAGGCCGATCCCCTCCGCCCCCAGGCGGTCCAGCCCCGGCAGGTCCACCAGCAGGCCGGCATTCATCAGCAGGGTGATGCGCTCCCCGTCCAGTGTCACGGCGGGCAGATCACGCTCCGCCTCATAGCTGGCCAGCAACTCCTCCCGCAGATTGATCGTCTCGCGGTAGGTCTCCACGATATCTTCCGCCGGGCGGAGATAGGCGTGGCCCGCCTCCGTATCGACGATCAGATAGTCACCGGGATTCACATGGGTCATCAGCCCGGCCACCTGCCCCAGCACGGGAATGCCGATGGCGCGGGCCATGATGATCACATGGCTGGTGGCCGACCCCTCCTCCAGCATGATGGCGCTCAGCTTGGAGACATCATAATCCATCAGCTCCGCCGGGCCGAGATTGCGGGCGATCAGAACGGACTCGCTTTCCAGCGGGCCGCTCTCCTGATTGTCCTCCCCCTGAATCAGGCGGATCAGCCGGTTGGCGAGATCCTCGAAATCGCCGATCCGTTCCCGCAGATACGGGTCCCGGATCTTGGCCATGCGGGCGCGGTTTTCCTGCTGCACCCGGTCCACGGCGGCGGCCGCCGTCAGGCCGGAGCGCACCGCCTCCCGCATACGCTCCTGCCAGCCCTGATCATAGGCGAACATGCGGTAGGTCTCCAGCACCTCCCGGTGTTCGCCGCCATGTTTCAGGTCCGGCAGTTCCAGCATTTGCTCAAGCTTGAGGCGCATGGCGGCAATGGCATCCTCAAGGCGCACCCGCTCGGTTTCCGGGTCCTCCGCGATGGTCTGGCGCACCTTTACCTGCGGCTGATGGAACACCGCCACACCCGCGCCGACACCCTCGGCCAGGGTCATGCCGTCCAGCGTGACAGGGGCGCCGGTCTTGCTCGCATCCTCGCTGAGTTCCTCCACCGGCACCAGATCGCCGGACCCCACCAGCTCGGCAACCACCATGGAAATGGTCTGGAGCGCCTCCACCTCCTCCGGCTTGTAGCGGCGGGAGACCACGTTCTGCACCACCAGCACGCCCGCCACCTGACCGGCCCGCAGAACGGGCACCCCCAGGAAACTGTGATAGATGTCCTCCCCCGTTTCGGGGCGATAGGCAAAGCGCGGATGCTGCGGCGCCTCGGACAGGTTGAGCGGCAGGCCCCGCTCCGCCACCAGGCCGACCAGCCCTTCGCCGAAACGCAGGCGGGTCTGGTGCACGGCTTCCTTTTTCAGCCCCTCGGTGGCGAACAGTTCCAGCACCTCACCGGCGCGGGCGAGATAGATGGAGCACACCTCCGCCACCATGTTCTGGGCGATCACCCGGACGATCCGGTCCAGCCGCTCCTGCCCCTCGCCCCCTTCGGCGAGCACATCATGCAGGCGTTTCAACAAAAGACGGGGCTGGCTGACCATATCAGGCACATCACTCTCCATATCGCCGGGCTTGGGCGTGGGGGCAGTCAGGGTTGCCATTCCGGGTTGCCATTCCGGGGCCGCGCCTCATGCCACCCCGTCAAGGTCGGCGCCACCGGCGCCATTTGCCAGGTGCGCCCGCGCCTGCGCCACCAGATCGGCCACGATCCGGGCGGTGGGCTCTATGCGACGCACCATGCCCACGCTCTGCCCGGCCATGACGGAGCCGGTCTCCACGTCACCATCCACCACGGCACGGCGCAGGGCGCCGCCCCAGAAATGTTCAATCTCCATCTGGGCGGCGGACTGGTCCAGCGCACCGCTGCGATAGCGCGCGATCACATCCCGCTGGGTGACCATGAAGTCTTCCGTGCCCTGATTCTTGAGCGCGCGCACGGGGATCACCGGAAAGGCCGGATCGATCTGAACGCTGGTCACGGCGTCGCGCGCATTGGCCCGCACGAATGCCTGCTTGAACTTGTCATGGGCGACGCATTCCTCGGCCACCACAAAGCGGGTACCAAGCTGCGCGCCACTCGCCCCCATTTCCAGATAGGCGGCGATGGCCTCGCCCCGGCCTATACCGCCCGCCACGAAAACCGGCACATCCCGAATCACGGGCAGGATTTCCTGAGCCAGCACATTGGTGCTCACCGGGCCGATATGGCCGCCCGCCTCGCTGCCTTCTATGATGATGGCATCGGCCCCCGACCGGATCAGCTTCTTCGCCAGAACCGGCGTGGGAGCAAAACACATCAAGCCCGCGCCATAGCCCTTGATGGCGCGAATGGCATCCCCCGGCGGCAGGCCGCCCGCCAGCACCACATGGCGCACGTCATGCGCCCTGACCACTTCCACCAGCTCATTCAGGCGCGGATGCAGGGTGATCAGATTGACGCCAAAGGGCTTGTCCGTCATGGCGCGGGTGGCCGCGATCTCGGCACTGAGCTGATCCGGGTCCATGCCGCCGCAGGCCAGCACGCCAAACCCGCCCGCATTGGAAATGGCGGAAACGAGGTTGCGCTCCGACACCCAGGTCATGGCGCCACCCAGAATGGCGGTTTCCGTGCCCAGAAAGGCACGCCCGCGGGCCCACAGGCGATCCAGCCGCTCGGCCCCCATGCAGGCGCCCTCGGCACGCACAGGCCCGGTATCCGTCTTGTCCGCCGCTATCTGCCCCATGGGTCTCGGTCCCTCTGTATTCGTTGTGCCCGACCGGCTCTCACCGGGCCGGTGATCGGCGGGCGCCGCCGGTGTCAGGCGTCCGCCGTCGTCCCCGCCAGGCCATAGGCTTCATGCAGCGCCCGAACCGCCAGTTCCAGATATTCGGCATCGATCAGGACACTGACCTTGATTTCCGACGTGGCGATGGCCTGAATATTGATACCCTTTTCCGCCAGCGTATCAAACATGGTTCCCGCCACGCCGGAATGGGTGCGCATACCCACACCCACAGCCGATACCTTCACCACATTATCGTCATAGTGGAGGGATTTATAGTTAAGCGTGCCCTTGCTGTCTTCCAGAATTTTCACCGCGCGGGCCAGATCGTCTTCCGTGACGGTGAAGGTGATGTCCGTGGCCGGGCCGCTGGGCCCCGGCTCATGGGCGGAAGCCACCTGCACGATCATATCCACATTGATGTGGGCGTCGGCCAGCGGGCGGAACAGGTCCGCCACCCGGCCCGGCGTGTCTTCCACCCCCACAACGGTGATTTTCGCCTCGCTCTTTGAAAACGCGATGCCGCTGACCACATCCTGTTCCACGATCTCATCCTCTCCAACCACAAGCGTTCCGGGCACGTCCTCGAAACTGGACCGAACCTGGGTGCGCACCCCATGTTTCATCGCCATTGCCACCGACCGGGTCTGCAAGACCTTGGCGCCAAGCGAGGCCATTTCCAGCATTTCCTCATAGGTGATGCGGTCCAGCTTGCGCGCCTTGGGCACGATGCGGGGGTCGGTGGTGTAAACCCCGTCCACATCCGTATAGATATCACACCGTTCAGCCTCCAGCGCTGCGGCCAGCGCCACGGCGCTGGTATCGCTGCCGCCACGGCCCATGGTGGTGATGCGGCCATCCGGCGCCACGCCCTGGAAACCGGCCACCACGGCCACGCGCCCTTCCGCCAGAACGGCTTCCAGCCGATCGGGCGGGATAGTATCGATCCGGGCGGCGCCGTGGGCATCCGTTGTGTTGATCGGCACCTGCCAGCCCAGGAAGGACCGGGCCGGAATGCCCATTTCCTGCAATGTAATGGCCAATAGGCCGCTGGTCACCTGTTCGCCGGATGCCACCACCGCATCATATTCCCGCGCATCGTGAATCGGGGAAGCCTCGCGGCACCATGTGACCAGTTGATTGGTGGTGCCGGCCATGGCGGACACCACCACCACCACGGAATGCCCATTGGCCACTTCCGCGCGCACACGCTCCGCCACATTACGGATGCGTGACAGGTCCGCCACGGAAGTGCCGCCGAATTTCATCACGAGCCGCGCCATAGGATGCCCCACTCTCTCAAACCCGCTCCTTGCCGCGCGGCGTGACCCGAAAAGGCGCGCGCCACGTATGACTGGGCTGTTAACATCGATCGGCGCCCTTGATATAGGCTGTATGCCCCCCGCGCAAGCGCCGATACCGCAGGGCACGGCCCGCGCCACCGTCAGGAGAAAACCGATGACAGACCCGCGCACCAGCCATACCGATACAGGCGGGCCCAGCGCCCCGGCCACCACCGTGGACGAAAGCGAGGTGGCCTTTTTCGCCGATCTGGCCGCCACATGGTGGGACCCCACGGGGCCGTTCAAGCCATTGCACATGCTCAATCCCACCCGGCTGGCATATATCCGCCGCCAGATCACCGATCATTTCCACCGGGACGACAGCGCCGCCATGCCGCTGGACGGGCTGGACGTGCTGGATATCGGCTGCGGCGGCGGGCTGGTAAGCGAACCGCTGGCCCGGCTCGGCGCCCGCGTGACCGGCGTGGATGCCTCAAAGAAAAACGTCAAGACGGCGGCGACCCATGCCCACATGAACGGCGTCGAAGTGGCCTATCACCACACCACCGCCGAGGATCTGAGCGCCACCGGTGTGCGCTATGACGTGATCATCAATATGGAGGTGGTGGAGCATGTGGCCGATGTACCGCTTTATCTGGCACACACGGCGGCCATGCTGAAACCGGGCGGGATCATGCTGCTGTCCACCATCAACCGCACGGCCAAAGCCTTTCTGCTGGCCAAGGTGGGGGCGGAATATGTGATGCGCTGGCTGCCGGTGGGCGCCCATGACTGGCGCAAATTCATCACGCCGGATGAACTGGCCGCCCATGCCGCACAGGCGGGGCTCGTGCCCGGACGGGCGGAAGGGTTCAGCTTCTCACCGCTGTCGCGGCAATGGTCCGTCACCAGCGATACGGGGGTGAATTACGCCCTGCCCGCCATCAAACCGGCGGATTGACGCCGCCAAGGCAGGGGATAAAGAACGATCAGGCGATCGGGGCACAGGCGACCGGCGATCAGGCGTCGTCTTTCGGCACGTCCGGCAGGGGCAGCACGTCCACCCCTTCCTCGGCCAGTTCCCGGCGCTCCGCCTCGCTCGCCTGGCCATATATGCCGCGCTTCTCGCTTTCGCCATAATGAATCTTGCGCGCCTCATCGGCGAAGCGGCGGCCCACATTGTCGAAACTGGATTCCACATGGGCCCGCACGGCGCGGAAAAAGCGGCGCACATCCGCCGCATCGGGCTGACCCGCCGGGCTGTCGGGGGCGGCTTCCCCGTGGGGCGCCCCCTTTTCCGCCCCGCCTGCCATGGCGGATGACGGCGCGGACCCGGATGCCGGTGAGTCAGGCAACCGGGACTCAGGCAACGGAGACTCAGGAAACGAGGACTCAGGCGACCGCTCCCCCGACGGCGGGAAGGAAGGCGCCGACGGCTCGGCCCGCCGATTGCCCTTGGGGGCCACATTGGGCGCCATCAGGGCTTTTTCCACATGATGGCTGTGACATTCCGGGCAACTGATCAGACCCCGCGCCTTCTGGCTTTCATAATCCGCGCTGGACCGGAACCAGCCTTCAAAGCGGTGCGCCCGATCGCATTTCAGATCGAAGCTGATCATGGGGTTGCCTCTCCATCAGGTTCATCGGCCACCGTTGTATCCGCCACCGGATCGGGCGCCGCAAAAGGCCGGTCATGCCGCAGGGACGGAATGCGCGCCCGCGTTGCCGCCACCGCGGACAGGTCCAGTTCCGCCCGCACAAGGCCCGGCTCGGTACCGCCATCGGCCAGCACCTCGCCCCAAGGCGACACCACCAGGCTGTGGCCATAGGTGGCGCGGCCTGTCTCATGCTCCCCGGTCTGGGCGGGGGCCAGCACGAAACTGCCCGTTTCAATCGCCCGCGCGCGCAACAGGGTATGCCAGTGCGCTTCGCCGGTGGGCCGGGTAAAGGCCGCCGGCACGGTCAGGATTTCCGCCCCGGCCTGCGCCAATGACCGGTAAAGCGCCGGAAAGCGTACATCATAGCACACACTCAGCCCCAGCGGGGCAAAGTCCGTCGGCGCCACCACGGCCCGGTCCCCCGGCGCATAAAGCGCGCTTTCCCGGTAGCTTTCCCCGGACGCCAGCGTCACATCGAACAGGTGAATCTTGTCATAGCGGGCGCGCACGGTGCCGTCCGGGCCGATCAGGAAGGACCGGTTGGCCAGCCGCTCCGGCCCGATGCGGATGATCAGCGACCCTACCAGCAGCCATATGCCCAGCTCCCCCGCCAGCGCCGTGAACGCGGCAAGGCCGGGATCGTTCGCCTCTTCATGGCTGACGGCCAGGACCCGGTCCCGCTTCAGTTCCATCAGATGGGTGGTCTCCGGCGTCAGCACAAAGCGCGCGCCATCTTCCGCGGCCCGGCGAATCCAGTGACAGGCCGTCTCCACATTGGGCTGAATGGTACGGCCCGCGGTCATCTGGACCAGAGCGATGGGCAACACGGCGTCCGCCATGGTCGCGTTACCCCGCCGCCTTGATCAGGTTGGACAGTTCACCCCGCGCGTCCAGCGCATAGAGCGCATCACAGCCGCCCACATGCCGATCGCCGATCCAGATTTGCGGCACCTTGTTGTCGCCCCCGGCTTTCTGGCGCATGCCCGCGCGCACGCGGGGTTTCATGTCCACATTGATTTCCTCGAAACTGGCGCCGCGCTCCTTCAGCAGCGCCTTGGCCCGCCAGCAGAACGGGCACATGGCCGAGCTGTAAATCACCACACTCATCACGCTTTCCTTCTTTGTCTCAACCTGTTTCCGGCCCATGGGGCCTGATCGTTATTCCATATGTAAGGCCGGAACCGGCCCTTGGAAAGGGCCTATCAGATCGCGCGCGGCCCCGCCACCCGCGCCAGAGTCACCGCCCCCACGCTGGCCGCACCCGCCCGGCGACAGGCACGCGCACAGGCGGAAAGCGTGGCGCCGGTGGTCATCACGTCATCCACCAGCACCACATGGCGCCCGGCCATGGCCGCCCGGCCCCGCGCATTCGCCCGAAAGGCGCCGCGCACATTGTTGAACCGGGCCCGGCGCCCGCGCCCGCCCTGGCTGGGGGTGGCCCTGGTCCGGTGCAGGCCGTCCACCAGCACCGGCACCCCCACCTGGCGGCCCAGCGCACGGGTCAGCAGGGCGGACTGATTATAGCGCCGGGCAAGCAGCCGCCAGCGATGCAGCGGCACCGGCACCAGCAGGTCGGCGGCCGCGCCCGGCTGGCCGTTTTGAAAGGCCCGCCCCATCAGGCGCGCCAACGCCGGGGCCAGCGTGGTGCCGCCGCCATGCTTGAAGGCCAGCACCATGCGCACCGCCCGGCCTTCATAAAGGGCGGCGGCACGGGCCCAGTCGAACACCGGCGGCGCGGCGAGGCAGGCGGCGCACAATGTCTCCGCCCCCGTCTCCGGGTCAGACTCGGCCACCTCGAACGGAAAGCCGCATTGCCCGCACAGCGGATCGCCGATCAGCGCCATGTCGCCCCAGCAAGCCCCGCACACATGCCCATGGGCGGACACCCGCCCCCCGCAGGCGGCACAGCGGGGCGGCAACAACAGATCGAGACCTTGCCCGGCCAGCGCCCCGACATGGCGCAGCCCGACCCTGACATGATGCAGGCCGCGCGGGATGATACCGGGCCAATCGGACCCATCGGGATGCAGGGGCATGAACTACTCCGAACACGCACTTCACCAAAACGGGCGCCGCGACGGGTCGGGGCCGGGGCATAAAAATGGCCAACCGGCCCAGCCCGGCCTTGATCCCGCGCCGGGGGCGCCCTAATCACAATGGCATGAGCGCAGAGAGCCCCACAAGCCTGTTCGACCACGCGGCCCTGACCCGCCAGCGCCGCCTTGCCGCCCGGCGCGCGGCGGCGAGCGGCCCCGACCGGCCAACGCCCTTTTTCCTGATCGAGGAAGTGCGGGACCGCCTGCATGACCGACTGAAAGACATCAATCGCTCTTTCCAGCACTGGCTGGACATTGGCGGGCTGAGCCTGCCGGGGGACGGCGCAGCACAGGCCAGCCTGACCGTGGCCGGGCCGGACCCGCGCGCCAGCCTGCCGGAACACGCCGCATGTCATCCCATGACCGGGGAGATTCTGCCGGTGGCGGAAAAGAGTTTCGATCTGGTCACCAGCACACTGGGCCTGCACTGGGTGAACGACCTGCCGGGGCTGATGATTCAGGCCCGGCGCGCGCTAAGGCCCGACGGCCTGTTCATGGTCTCGCTGTTTGGCGGCGACACCCTGCACGAATTGCGGCACGCCCTGCTGGCCGCCGAATCCGAAGTGACCGGCGGCGCCAACGCCCGCATCGCCCCCTTTGGCGATGTGCGGGATCTGGGCCATCTGCTGCAACGGGCCGGATTTGCCCTGCCCGTCAGCGATACGGATCGCTTCACCGTTACCTATACGGACGCGCTGTCGCTGATGCGGGATTTGAAAGCCATGGGGGAAGGCAATGCCCTGGCCGGGCGCCGCCCGCTGCGCCGGGACGTGCTGATGCGGGCCGCCGCCCGCTATCAGGAAACCCACGCACAGCCGGATGGCCGCATCCCCGCCACCTTCGAGGTGATCACCCTGACCGGCTGGCACCCCCACGAAAGCCAGCAAAAGCCCCTGCGCCCCGGCAGCGGCACCGCCAGCCTGAAAGATGTGTTGTAAAAATGAAGAAATAAGAAATTGAAAAATATCAATTATTCAGTGAAAGAGTTTATAGTGTATTTTTTATTGTCTAATGCACAACGGTAAAGTTTTCTACCCGGAATAGAGTCCGTCATAGTGCTCCTTAAATCTGTAATTTGTTCCTCATTCATCTTAACTCCTACATATACTTCTTCGATGGAATTATCTGGTAACTTATAAAGATATAACTCTTTATTATTTTCTAAAGAACAAAAATCAAAGTTTCCACTATCATTTTGTCTTTTATCACTAGAAATTCCATTCAAGCACTTCACCACACGAACCTCCTCCTCATACGCCCAACACATCGGCTTCGTCAGAAAGAGATTCTGTAATTTTTCATAATGCTCTCTCGGAAATGCGTGGGTATCACCCAACCGCAATCCATGTTCGGGCGCCAGATTAGATACCATTCCCGGTCTAGAGTTCGAATAAATCACACTTCCAAAAGAAGCTGGTATAAAGTTTGTTTTTTCACACAAGAACCCTGCCTTCTTAATATTTATGCCAATAACAATTCCTTCATGGCTCTCTGCATAATGCGCCCACATCAAAGGATTGTTCGGCAATCTAGTAAGAGACAATATCCCATATTTTTCCCTCATTACGTTACTTTTTATTTCACTCCGAATATTACCGAGAACTCGAGATACGTAATCTGATGAATCAGACCTTTCAAATATCGGAGCATCAAACGGGTCATTAAAATAATCAGGCTGTGTGAACGATATTTTGTTCCCTTTTATAACCTTCAATCCATTACAAAAACTTAAATACTTATATAATATCATTTCATTCACCTTTTGATATTTAAAAGATCATAAACAATTTAAAGCTATTTAAATTTTTATACATTATATTAAAGATAATAAATAAAGGCAACCATCGCCTCACCGCCCGACCCTCTTAATTCATATGCCATCCAAGCTTGATTCTAAATTTACAGCGCATCAGGCCCTATTCTGGCACGGGTCTTGAATGTCAATCCGGTGCATCACAGCAATGCCACGCGCCGGAGGTGACCATGGCACAGGTGAACTTAGAACTTCAGATGAAATTCCTCAACGAGCTGGACGAGGCTCTGAGCGAGGCCCGCGCCCGCTACCGCGACGAATCGGCGGAAAAGCGCGCGGAACTGGACTATATGAAGCAGGAAGTGACGCGGGCCAAGCGCCTGGTTCATGACCGGCTGCATCGGGACGGCGCCAGCACCGCCCAATCGGATGAACTGCCCAGGCTCGGCGGACTGGCACTTGGCTGACCGGGGGCAGATTCTGCCCCCCCTTGCCTTGGCCTGGCAGGGTACGACCCGGTACGGGTGCCCCACCCCGAACAGGGCTTGCATCCTTTTCACGGGCGGCGTAAAGGGCTGGTCATGACCCTTGACATGCCATCACCCTGCCCGCCGCCGCGGGTCGATCTGAGCGCGGACCTGCCCATCATCCATGTGGCGGCCATCGCCCTTGTGGACCCGGACGGCCGCGTGCTGATGGCCCAGCGGCCTGAGGGCAAAGCCATGGCGGGGCTGTGGGAATTTCCCGGCGGCAAGGTGGAGCCGGGTGAGCTTTATGAAGCCGCGCTGATCCGCGAGTGCCGGGAAGAACTGGCCATCACCGTCGGCGCCGGATGCCTGACGCCTTTCACCTTTGCCTCTCACAGCTACCCGGATTTTCACCTGTTCATGCCGCTTTATCTGTGCCGCAACTGGGCCGGCCCGGTACGGCCACAGGAAGGCCAGACGATCCAGTGGCTGCGGCCCAACGCCATGAAAAACCTGCCCATGCCGGAGGCCGACCGCCCGCTGGTGGCCATGCTCAGGGACTGGCTTTAGGCATTCAGGGACCGGCTGATCTGGACGGTCAGCTTCGGTAATCGGCATTGATGTCGATATAGCCGTGGGTCAGGTCCGTGGTCCAGACCGTGGCGCGGCCATCGCCCATGCCCAGATCCAGCGTGAAGCGCACATGGCGTTCCCGCATATGGGCCGCCGCCGCCGCCTCGTCATAGCGCAGATACATGGACCCCTTGTGCGCCACCAGATGGTCCCCGATGCGGATTTCCAGGCTGTCCCGATCCGCCCTTTCGCCGGATTTGCCCACCGCCATCACCAGGCGGCCCCAGTTCGGGTCTTCCCCGGCCACGGCGGTTTTCACCAGCGGGCTGTTGCCCACGGCAAGGCCCACCCGGCGCGCCGCGGCATCGCTTTCCGCGCCATTGACTTGAATGGTAATGAACTTCTGGGCGCCTTCGCCGTCCCGCACCACCTGCCGGGCCAGGTCCACCATCACCGCCTCGAAAGCGGTGCGGAAATTGGCCAGCGCCGGATCGTCCGGGTCGCTGATCGGCGTGTCGCTGCCGTCCTGCCCGCTGGTGATGGCCAGCACCGTATCATTGGTGGATGTGTCCCCGTCCACGGTGATGCTGTGAAAGCTGGGGTCCAGCGCGCGCACCAGCAGCGTTTGCAGACAGTCCCGCGTCAGATTGGCATTGGTAAACAGAAAGGCCAGCATGGTCGCCATGTCCGGGGCGATCATGCCCGACCCCTTGGCGATGCCGTTGATGGTCACCGGGCGGCCGCCAATATCCGTGACGCGCACGGCCCCCTTGGCGAAGGTGTCCGTGGTGCGAATGGCGTTGGCGGCATCCTTGTAAAGTTTGGTGCTGAGCCCGGCCATCATCCGCCCCAGGCCCTTCTTGATCGGGCCGGTGGTCAGCCCTTCCCCGATCACGCCGGTGGAGGCCAGCAGCACCTCGTCATCGGCGCAGCCCAGCACAGAGGCGGCATATTCCGCCGTGCGCCGGGCCGCCTTCTGGCCGCGAATACCGGTAAAGGCGTTGGCGTTTCCCGCATTCACCACCAGCCCGCGCATCAGGCCGGCCCGGTTCTTCAGCGCGCGGCGGGACCAGTCCACCGGCGCGGCGGGCATGGAGGAGCGGGTAAAGACCCCGGCCACGCGGCTGCCCTCGGCGAACCGGGCCAGCATCAGGTCCAGCCGCCCCTTGTAGCGCAGCCCCGCCGCGATCGCGCCCAGTTCGATCCCCGGCACCGGCAACAAGGTCGGAAACTGGGCCGGTGCCAGCGGAGAGCGCTTCAAGTCTGCCATCTTGGTCCTCCAATGTCCGGCCCCTGCCAGGGCGCGAACAGAACATTTTTTACCACATGACAGACAGATCAATCACGGCCATGACATAATTGCAACATTCAGGCCCCGAACCACGGCCATGGCACAGCCGGGAATCGCCCAAGTCCTATTTGAACGCGAAAATTAACCAATCCAATGCGGCGCAGCCCGGCCATGGGGGCGAATCAACCGCCCGCCGGCCCGCCGGAATCGGGCGCTGTGCCGGGACAAATGGCACAAGGCGCCGCGGCCCAGCTTGACAGTCTTCCCGCCCGTCCTTATCTGTGCGAGCGTCCATAAGCCAAGGATTCCACGCCGCGCCAAGCCCGGGCCAAACTGCCAAGAACCGGCCCAAACGGGCGGCGGCCATCTGCTGAAACGCCAAGGGCCCGCCACTGCCGGCCTCAAGGGAGCGCACGCCGCCCATGTTCGGACTGAAAACACTTTCGCGCAAACTGTTCGGCTCGGCCAATGACCGTGTTCTGGCCAGGCTCGCCCCCAGAGTGGACGCGATCAACGCCCAGGAAGACGCCATTCGCGCCCTGTCGGATGAGGCGCTCGCCGCCAAGACGGCGGAATTCCGCCAACGGCTGGAAGACGGGGCCAAGCTGGATGACCTTATGGTGGAAGCCTTCGCCGTGGTGCGGGAAGCCGCATGGCGAACGCTGGGGCTGCGCCATTTCGATGTGCAATTGATCGGCGGCATGGTGCTGCACGATAATTCCATTGCCGAAATGAAAACCGGCGAGGGCAAGACGCTGGTGGCCACACTGGCGGCCTATCTCAATGCCCTGCCCGGCAAGGGTGTGCACATCGTCACGGTCAACGACTATCTGGCCGAGCGGGACTGCGAGTGGATGGGGCAGGTCTATCGCTTCCTCGGCCTGACCACGGGCGTGATCGTGCCGGGGCTGGATGATGAAACCCGGCGCGAAGCCTATGCCGCCGACATCACCTATGGCACCAACAACGAATTCGGCTTCGATTATCTGCGCGACAACATGAAATACCATCCGGGCGAGATGGTGCAGCGCGCCTTCCACTATGCCATCGTGGACGAAGTGGACAGCATCCTGATCGACGAGGCCCGCACGCCGCTGATCATTTCCGGGCCGACGGAAGACAAGTCGGAGCTGTATCTGAGCGTGGACAAGGTGGTTCAGGAACTGGACGAAAGCGCCTATGAGAAGGACGAAAAGGCCAAGTCCGTCGCCCTGACCGAGGAAGGTCAGGAGCAGGTGGAAGAGATCCTGCGCCGCCATGACCTGCTGAAGGGGGAAAGCCTCTACGATTACGAGAACACCGCCGTGGTGCATCATGTGGATCAGGCGCTGAAGGCCCGCACCATGTTCGAGCGGGATACCGATTACATCATCAAGAACGGCAAGGTCATCATCATTGATGAATTCACCGGCCGCATGATGGAAGGCCGCCGCTTTTCCGGCGGGCTGCACCAGGCGCTGGAAGCCAAGGAAGGCGTGGACATCCAGCCGGAAAACCAGACGCTGGCCTCCATCACCTTCCAGAATTATTTCCGCATGTATCCCAAACTGGCCGGGATGACCGGCACCGCCGCCACCGAGGCGGAGGAGTTTGGGGATATTTACGGGCTGGGCGTGGTGCAGATTCCCACCAACAAGCCCATTGCGCGGCTGGACGAGCATGACGAGTTCTATCGCACGGCCAAGGAAAAGTACGACGCCCTGGTCAGCGACATCGCTGAAGCGCAGGAGCGCGGCCAGCCGGTGCTGGTGGGCACGGTTTCCATCGAAAAGTCGGAGCTTCTGTCCGCCTTTCTGAAGAAGAACAAGATCAAGCACCAGGTGCTGAATGCCCGCTATCACGAGCAGGAGGCGTATATCGTCTCCCAGGCAGGGCGGTTCGGCGCCGTAACGATTGCCACCAACATGGCGGGCCGGGGCACGGACATCCAGCTTGGCGGCAATCTGGATATGCGGCTGGCCCATGAGCTGGACGGCATCGAGGATGAAGCCAAAGCTTCGGAAATCCGCGAAAAATTCACCCGCGAACATGCCGAGGAGCAGGCCCGCGTCATCGAGGCGGGCGGGCTGTATGTGATCGGCACGGAACGCCATGAAAGCCGCCGCATCGACAATCAGTTGCGGGGCCGTTCGGGGCGTCAGGGCGATCCGGGGCGATCCAAGTTCTTCCTGTCGCTGGAAGACGACCTGATGCGGATTTTCGGCCCGGAACGGATGGACGGCATGTTGCGCCGCCTGGGGATCGAGGAAGGCGAGGCGATCATCCACCCCTGGATCAACAAGGCGATCGAAAAAGCCCAGGGCAAGGTGGAAGCGCGCAACTATGATATCCGCAAGAATCTGGTCAAGTTCGACGATGTGATGAACGACCAGCGGCGCGTGATCTATGAACAGCGCCGCGAGGTGATGGACGCGAAAGACGTGTCGGAAACCGTCGCCGCCATGCGCGATGAAACCGTGGCGGAGCTGGTGGAACGCCGCATCCCGCCCAAGTCCTATCCCGACAACTGGGAACTGGACGCCCTGCAGGAGGATTTCGAGCGCGTGCTGGGGCTGGACCTGCCCGTGAGCGACTGGGCATCGGAAGAAGGCGCGGACGAGCAGACCGTGATCAGCCGCGCGCAGGATGCGGCAAACCGCGCCGCCGCCTCCAAGGCCGCCAAATACGGGCCGGAATTCTGGCGCAGCATCGAAAAGAGCCTGCTGCTTCAGGTGATCGATCAGGAATGGAAAGAGCACCTGTCCAATCTGGACCATCTGCGTCAGGGCGTGGGTCTGCGCGCCTATGCCCAGCGGGACCCGCTGAACGAATACAAGACGGAAGCCTTCTCCCTGTTCGAGAACATGCTGGCCCACACGCGGGAACAGATCACCGAAATCCTGTCCAGGGTGGAAGTGGCCCCCCAGGGTGAACCGGCCGGCATCCTGCCCGAAGGCCCGGCGGAAACCCACGAACTGCACGCCGACCCGCACGCCACCACCGGCGCCCTTGGCGGGACGGACCCGAACGATCCGTCAAGCTGGGGCGACGTGCCGCGCAATGCACCCTGCCCCTGTGGATCGGGCGAGAAGTACAAGCACTGTCACGGCGACATGCGCGCGCTTGACGGGCCGGGCACCGCACCCGGCACACCAGCGCGCAACCCCTATGCCGATGTGGGACGGAACGAAGCCTGCCCCTGTGGATCAGGCAAGAAATTCAAGCATTGCCATGGCCGGGTCGCCTGACCTGTCACGGCTGGGAGATACACCATGACTTTCTTTCCGAGCATTCCCGACAACGGGCATCTCGCCGATGTGTTCCGCACCTTCGACAAGGGGCTGGAGCCGCTGCTCGCCTTTCATGACGCGGTGTTGCGGGGGGAAAGCGACCTGACCATCGGCCAGCGGGAAATGATCGCGGCCTATGTTTCGGCGCTCAATGATTGCGCCTTCTGCTATAACAGCCACCGGGCCTATGCCGCTGCTTTCGGCATCGACCACACGGTGTTCGACCGGCTGGTGGATGACCTGGACAGCGCCCCCATAGACGAGGAATTGAAACCGCTTCTGTCCTATGTGCGCAAGCTTACCCGCCTGCCCTACAAGATGACCCAGGATGATGTGGACGCGGTGCTGAACGCGGGCTGGTCCGAATCCGCGCTGCATGATGCGATTCTGGTGACCAATCTGTTCAACTTCATGAACCGGGTCATTTTCGCGCACGGCCTGCCCGACCACGAAGCCCTGTACAGGGAGCGGCTGGAAGGCCATCTTCAAAAATCGCTGGAAGATCGGCAAAAAGCCAACGAAACGGCGCTGGGCAGTGACAATTATCAATCCTTCGGCACGGCCCTGAAGGCCGAGAAAAAGGGCTAACCGGGCGACCTCTTTGGGGCCCGGCCCCGACGCTGGCGGATAAACGCCGCCTGAACGCGCCCCTAAGGCCCGGCTCAGGCGGATCGGTCCATCCTTTGTGAACCGGCCATCGCGGCACCACAAGGGAGAGGCCCGCCATGCCCCGTTTCCGTTTTCATTTCACAGCCAACCCGGCCCCCGTTCCTGTAATCGCCACCGGCGGGCTTCGCGCCCGACCGGGAATCGCGCTGTTGCTGCTTCTGGCGGCGTGGTCTGTGGCCCCCGCAAGCCGGGCGGCACCGCCGGATCATGCCCCGGCCCATGGCTATCGCGGCGATACGCCAGCCCGTCCCGCCCACAAGGCAGGCCACCACGCCGAAACACCCGCCTTTCGCGCGGCATATCCCTTCGTTATCCGCCCCATTGGCCGCTTCGCCGCCGCCCTGCACCACGGTCTGCGCCAACGCCTGCCCGCTTATGTGCGGTTTGGCGGATACCATGACAGGGCGGATCTGGTGCTGCGCGCCCGCCTTGTGGATTCGAATGTGGCGGTTCGGGTCGTGGACCGGGACTATAAGTACAAAAAGGTCAAGGGCCGCCATGCCAGCCGAACCTGCCCGAAAGGGGCGCCCATCGCCTTTCTGCGCGTGAAAAAGGAAGCCCGCGCCCACGCCACTTACGCGGTTCGGCTCTTCACGCCGGGGCATGGCTTTTCCACCCGTCATGTGAGCGGCCATGCCCGCGAGCGCTGGAAGGAAGCCGCCCGTGTGGATCTGCCGGCAGGCTGTGCAGGCCACGGCGATCATGTGCCGAACAAGCGCC
Organism: Yunchengibacter salinarum; assembly: GCF_037658235.1. Classification (NCBI taxonomy): domain Bacteria; kingdom Pseudomonadati; phylum Pseudomonadota; class Alphaproteobacteria; order Kordiimonadales; family Kordiimonadaceae; genus Yunchengibacter; species Yunchengibacter salinarum. The sequence goes on from NZ_JBBJLN010000010.1 coordinate 43,493, forward strand.
TGAATACGCTCGCGCACCGGGGGGACAGGCCGGACCTGCCACCCCATCGCCAAAAAGGGCTGACCCATGCCGCCCGCGAGGACGCCATGGAGCAACTGGTGCACATGATCCATGCCCGGATGCGCCATCACTATCAGGCGCTGGCCCAGACACATGATCCATATGGCGCCTATTGAGTCCGGCCCCGTACTGCCAACGGGGCTGGCGGGGCCTTTTTCGTGCCTTTTTTATGCCCCGCTTTTCCCCAATCCGGCCACGGAGTGGCCCCAAAGGCATTTCAACCTGATTCCTGACCGGATATCCGCGAAAGGAACACGCCATGACACCGCGCCAAAGCCTGATCCATGTCGGCATCCATCGGCTGAACCGGCGGCACCTGGCGGGTCTGGCGCTATTGCTGATGCCATCCCTGATGGTGGACGACGCCCCCCGACCAGACGACCCGCAAAGCGGGATGCGCCACGAGCACACGGGACACAGGGTGCCCACCCCGGATTTCATACCCGGAACGATCCCGCCCGATCCGCAAAAAAGGGGGCGCGCCTGACGGCTTTGAAAGGGCGGGTACGCTGATGGCTTAGGCGAAGGCGTCTTCCCAGCTACCGCGCGTGGCCGCCTTGGAATATTCCGTGGCGCGGTTCTCGAAGAAATTGGTGTGTTCCACCGCATTGAGCATGGCATCCATCCAGCCAAGCGGGTTTTCATCGGCGCCATAGACCGGGTTCAGCCCCAGTTGCTGCATACGCCGGTCGGCGATATAGCGGATATAGCGCTTCACATCGTCCGCCGTCAGCCCTTCCACGGGCCCCATGCCGAAGGCGAGATCGATAAAGGCGTCCTCATGGCTCACAATGGTCTCGCACGCCTCCCGAAGGCGCCCTTTCAGGTCCGCATCCCAGATTTCCGGGTTTTCGGACACAAAGGTGCGGAACAGCTTGATCACCGAATTGCAGTGCAGGCTTTCATCGCGCACCGACCAGCTTATGATCTGGCCCATGCCCTTCATCTTGTTGAAGCGCGGGAAGTTGAGCAGCATGGCAAAGCTGGCGAACAGTTGCAGCCCTTCGGTAAAGGCACCGAACACCGCCAGAGTCAGCGCGATGGACTTGTTGTCCCCCACGCCGAACTGCTGCATGTAATCCACCTTGTCCGTCATTTCCTTGTATTCCATGAAGGCGGAATATTCGGCTTCCGGCATCCCGATGGTATCCAGCAAATGGCTGTAGGCGGCGATATGGATGGTTTCCATATTGGAAAAGGCCGCCAGCATCATCTGCACCTCGGTGGGTTTGAACACCTGGGCATAATGCTTCATGTAACAGTTGTTCACCTCGATATCGCTCTGGGTGAAAAAGCGGAAAATCTGGGTGAGCAGGGCGCGTTCTTCCGGCGTCAGTTTGTTGGACCAGTCCCGCACGTCCTCGGCCAGCGGCACTTCCTCTGGAAGCCAGTGAATGCGCTGCTGGGTCAGCCAGGCATCATAGGCCCAGGGATATTCAAACGGCTTATAGGCCGTGCGTTCTTCCAGAAGTGACATCGGGTCCCTCTCTTGTCTTGGCGGTCCCGCCTATTGGCAGGCCAGGCATTCGTCATAATCGGTGCCGTCATCGCCGGTGCGCGGCGCCGTATCGGCCAAAGGCAACTGGATACCGTCGGGGCTGGGCGGGCCGTCCCGCCGGTCTCCCGGCATGACGCCCTCTTCCTCGTCGTCCCGCTCATAAGACCCGGTGGCGACCACCTCGGCCCGCTGGATCGATTTGGACCGGCAATAATACAGGCTCTTCAGGCCCTTTTTCCAGGCCTGGAAATGGATCTGATGCAGGTCCCGCTTGTGCACGTCCGCGGGCACGAACACGTTCACGCTCTGCGCCTGGCTGATATAGGGCGCCCGGTCGGCGGCCAGTTCCACCACCCAGCGCTGATCCAGTTCGAAGGCGGTCTTGAACACGTCCTTCTCGTCGTCGGTCAGGAAATCCAGATGCTGCACGGACCCCTCATGGGTGGTGATGGACGACCACACCTCCTCCGTGTTGCGGCCCTTTTCCTCCAGCAGGCGGGCCAGCGCGCGGGTCTTTACATTATAGTTCCCGGACAACGTCTTGTGATTGAAGCTGTTGGCCGCGATCGGCTCGATGCCGGGGCTGGCGCCGCCGCAAATGGTGGATATACTCGCCGTGGGGGCAATGGCGGTCTTGTTGGAAAAGCGTTCCATCATGCCATAGTCCGCCGCGTCCGGGCACGCGCCCCGTTCCTTCGCCAGCGCCGCGGAAGCGGCGTCCACACCCTTCTGGATATGGCTGAACATCTTGTGATTCCACGCCTTGGCCAGCGCGCTTTCAAAGGGCACCATCTGGTCCTGAAGGAAGCTGTGAAAGCCCATCACACCCAGCCCCACGGATCGTTCCCGCATGGCGGAATAGCGGGCCTTGGCCATTTCATCCGGCGCCCGGTCGATAAAGTCCTGCAACACATTGTCCAGAAAGCGCATCACGTCGGGGATGAAATCCGGTACATCTTTCCAGGTCTTGAAATGCTCCAGATTGAGCGAGGACAGGCAGCACACCGCCGTGCGCTCATTGCCCAGATGGTCGATGCCCGTGGGCAGGGTGATTTCGCTGCACAGATTGGATGTCTTGACGGTCAGACCAGCGAGCTTGTGATGCTCCGGCATGGCGCGGTTCACCGTGTCCGAATAGATGATATAGGGCTCCCCCATCTCCACCCGCGCCGTAAGAATGCGAATCCACAATGAGCGGGCGGAAATCTGCTTGACCACATGGCCGTCCTTCGGGCTGATCAGCGCCCAGTCCTCGTCCGCTTCCACCGCGCGCATGAAAGCGTCGGACACCAGCACGCCATGGTGCAGATTGGGGGTCTTGCGGTTGGGGTCGCCGCCGGTGGGGCGGCGCAGTTCCACGAATTCCTCGATCTCTGGGTGATGCACCGGCAGATAGACCGCCGCCGAGCCGCGCCGCAGCGACCCCTGGCTGATGGCCAGGGTCAGGCTGTCCATCACGCGCACAAAGGGCACGATGCCGCTGGTCTTGCCAACGCCGCCCACCTGCTCCCCGATGGACCTGAGATTGCCCCAGTAACTGCCAATGCCCCCGCCCTTGGATGCCAGCCAGACATTTTCCGTCCACAGGTCCACAATGCTGGACAGCCGGTCCTGCGCCTCGTTCAGAAAGCAGGAAATGGGCAGCCCGCGATTGGTGCCGCCATTGGACAGCACCGGCGTGGCGGGCATGAACCACAGGCGGGACATATAGTCATACAGGCGCTGGGCGTGGGCGGCGCTGTCGCCATAAGCGCTGGCCACCCGTGCGAACAGGTCCTGAAAGCTTTCCCCCGGCATCAGATAGCGGTCTTCCAGCGTGGCCTTGCCAAAATCGGTCAGGTGCGAATCGCGGCTGCGATCGATCTTGACCGCCTTGCCGTGTTCCACATGAGTCACCTCGAACATGCCGTCTCGCTCCTCGCTTGCGCGGGCCGCGGCCCGAATGCGCCGCCCCAATCCCGATCCTTACCGGCTCACCCGCATCTTCACGCCCGACAGACTCGGCGTTCCGCCCTTTTTATCATGACCGAACCATGAAAACAAAAAGAGTACAAAACAAGATGCTATATTGTGAGACCCCACATGCCGCCCCTGGTCACCACCGGGCTTCTACCCCCGCCCCCGGTTCACGGCATCGAGACCAAAAGCCTATGGGCCACGCCTCGACACGTCAAGATATTGTGTGGAAAAAGGGTAAGCGCCACATATCTTGTGGACATCGCCGGGAAAGCCTGTGGATAAGGCGCATCTTATCCACAAGCACCGCACAGCAACGGGACCGTTTCGCCAGCGATATGATGGAACTCAGCGCCGCTTTGAGCGCCGGAATCGGGGATGGAACCGCCGGGGCGCCACCGCCCGACCATGTCATGGCCCGCTCAGCCCAGCCCCTGATCCCCGATGGCCAGGAATTTTTCCCGGCGCGCCTGCCTGAGCGCGCGATCGTCCAGCCCGGCCAGGTCGCTCAGGCTTTCCTCGATGGCGTCGCCCAGCGCGTTCATGGCCCGCTCCGGGTCCCGGTGGGCGCCGCCCAGCGGCTCGTCCACCACCCGGTCGATCACGCCCAGCTTCTTGATGTCGCCCGCCGTGATCTTCAGCGCTTCCGCGGCATCCGCCGCACGCTCCCCGGTGCGCCACAGGATGGAGGCGCAGCCCTCCGGCGAGATCACCGAATAGATGGCGTGCTCCATCATCATCACCTTGTTGCCGCAGGCGATCGCCACCGCGCCGCCGGAGCCACCTTCGCCCACAATGGTGGCCACGACGGGCACCGACAGGTCCAGCGTCTTGTCCGTGGCGCGGGCGATGGCTTCCGCCTGGCCGCGTTCCTCCGCGCCGATGCCGGGATAGGCGCCGGGGGTATCCACCAGGGTGATCACCGGCAGCTTGAACCGATCCGCCAGGCCCATCAGCCGCACAGCCTTGCGATAGCCCTCTGGCCGGGCCATGCCGAAATTATGGGCGATGCGGTCATGGGTGTCGGCGCCCTTTTCATGGCCGATCACCACACAGGCCTGGCCGCGAAAACGGGCAAATCCGCCCGTGACCGCCGCATCCTCGCCAAAGGCCCTGTCCCCGGCAAGGGGGGTGAAATCCTGAAACAGATGCCCCGCAATGTCGCGGAAATGGGGGCGTTCCGGGTGCCGGGCCACCTGCATTTTCTGCGCCGGGGTCAGGTCGGCATAGGTTTCCCTGAGCATCCGGGTCAGCTTTTTCTCAAGCTGGCCCACTTCCGCGGTGATATCCACATCGCCGCCATCGCCGGAAAGGCGCTTCAGATCACGGATCTTGCCTTCCAGTTCCGCGATGGGCTTTTCAAAGTCCAGAAAGGTTATCATGCCGTTCCCGTTTATCCCCCGTTCCACCCGGTGGCCTCGCCCCGGATGGTGCGTGCTTGGCGCGTGCGGGTGCACCGGTCATCCGGCCCCCTTGCAGCGCACCGAAGTATAGAGCGCCATGATCGCCATGGCAAAACATGACCGTTTGATGTCAGCCCGATCGCGCCGCTGCAAGTGGAATCGACCAGAGCGGTTCGTCAAGACTATGTGTCAGCCCTTGCCCGCACGCTTTCCTAAAAAGCCTGCCGACTTTCCGCATGACGGTCCAGAACGGCGCGGCGCCATTTCACCATCCTTGTGCGCTCCTGCACGAACAGCCCCACCTGATCATCGAAATGGGGCGATTCGGGTCGGCTGGTGGCGGCGCCGAAATTGTGCACCGCGCGGGACAGCACCTGCCCGGTCTCATCCCAGTCCACGAACAGGATATAGCTGTCGCCCGCCTGCGCGGTGTACTGGCCGTCCGCATCCAGACCATCGGCATAAAGCGCGCGCGGCACATCCGGCCCGCCGCCGGTGGACCAGCTCTGATCACCGCGCCTGATGCGGACAATCTCGCCCCATGCCGGGTCCACCCGGCCATGATGGGCCAGCAGGGCGCTCACCGCGCCGTCAAAGGCGGCATGGAGCGCGTCGTCCGTCACCGCCCCGTCGCCATGAACAAAGGCATTCACCGTCAACACCGCAAGCGCGGCGGCGCGGCTGTCCTGCGTGACCCGGCGATCCCATGCCTGCAACAGATGTTGCGCCTGGCGCCGATCCGGGTCATCGGCCAGATGCTCCGGCAGGGGCCGATCCGCGACCCGCGCCACCAGCCGGGCGACACGGCTGTCCGGCGCATAGGTCTTGTCATATTTCAGCGCCCGGAATTCATCCGCCGAAATCTGCGGCTCCCCGGTCATGCGGGTAAGGATGCGCCGGGCCCGATTGGTGATGCCACGCTCAATGCCCAGATCGGGGGTATAATCCGCCGGGTCCGGCTGGAACGGGCCGTCTGTGGACAGAAAGGGATCATTATTGGCGTTGAACACGAATCCTCTTGGCGGGTCGATGGTCATGGGCACCAGATCGAAGGGGTGGTAGCTGTCCCACACCAGGTCCGGGCTGTCGCCGGGCAAGACAGCCCGCCAGTCCACCGTCCGGCCGCCATGGCGCACGGGCCGGTCGGGCAGCTTGGCGTTATAGAAATGGGCAATATGGCCGTTGCGATCCGCATAGATGAAATTCAGGCTGGCAAACGCCTGAAGCTGGAAAGCCTGCTGAAAATCGAAAAAGCTGCGCGCCGTGTTGAGCCGCAACAGAAAATCCAGGTGGCGCACCTCGTTCCTGCCTACCCAGCGCACCGCATAAACGCCTGTCTCGGTGCGAAAGACCGGGCCGTGCACGCTTTCTTCCACCTTGCGCTGCACGGTCCAGCGCAGCGGCCCCCAAAGCTTCACGGTGATGGGCACGGAGCGCACGTCCAGCGGCACCCAGTGCCCGTCATGCAGATATTCCCGGTCATTGTCCGGGTTCATGGTCAGCTTGTAGATATCCACCAGGTCGGGCCGGTTCACCGTATTGGCCCAGCCCAGCGTGGGGCCATGGCCATGCAGAATCAGCGGCGCCCCCGGAAAGGTGCCGCCCACCATGTCGATGCCCTCGTCCGATTTCAGGCGGGCCTCGTACCAGGCCACCGGGCCGGTCAGCGGCTGATGGGAATTGATCAGCAGGCGCACATGGCCATCCGATGATTTCACCGGCGCCACCGCGATGCCCTGAGAGCCGAAAGGCGCATGGCGGGCCGCGGGCGCCAGAAAGGACCGGGCCGCCCGCGTGGGCGCGCCGTCCAGCCCCGGCCCGGCACGGGGCGGCTGTTCCGCCGCCTTGGCGCGCCCCTCGGCCACCGCAGCCACCACCTTGTCAAAGCCCCAGAAAAAGGGCGCCTTGAAGGTGAACCCGGCCACCACATCCCGCCCCGTGACCGGCAGCAACTGGCGGCTGATGCGGCCCGGCTGCTGGCTGGCGAAATAATTGATGCCATCCGCATAAGCGCGGGCCAGCGCCCGCCCGCGCGGGCTGAGCGCGCTGTCATAACCCCGGCTGACGGCGCCCTGCACATCCATCCAGCCCACCAGATAATCGGTTTTCGCCGCCTCAAGGCCCTTTTTCGCCGCCAGCCGCCCGCGCGAGGCCAGGATCACGTCCTCAATGGTTTCCACGTCATCCTGTGCATGGGCCAGTGCCAGCCCGAACACCACATCCTCGTCTCGCGGGCCATAGATATGCGGCACGCCGAAATCATCGCGGATGATCTCACCGTCATAGCGATCCGCAAGGGTCGCATAGCGCGCGGGGTCCGCCCCCGTGGGCAGTGTCACCCAGGCCCAGAACAGCACCAGCCCCGACACCAGCAGCGCACCGATCAGAAGCCGCCATACCCAGCGCATCAGTCGCCCTCCGTCGTATCGGAACCGGCCAGCGGATGATGCTGCTGAACCAGTTCCCGCAGCCGGGCATCCAGCACATGGGTATAGATCTGGGTGGTGGAAATGGCGGCATGGCCCAACAGGCTTTGCAGGCTGCGCAGGTCCGCCCCGCCGGCCAGCAGATGCGTGGCAAAGGCATGGCGCAGGCTGTGCGGGCTGACCCCTTCCGGGTCCACCCCGGCGCGCACCGCCAGTTCCGTGACCAACTGCCCCACCCGGCGCCGGGTCAGATGCCCGCTGGCCCCGCGCGACGGGAACAGAAAGGGGCTCGCCCGGTCGCTGACATCCAGATACGCCTTGACGGCCCGGCGCGCCGGGTCCGCCACCGGCACCTGCCGATCCTTGCCGCCCTTGCCGGTAACAAACAGAATCGGCTTGTCCGGGTGCCACGCCTTGCGCGGCAGGCCCACCGCCTCGCTCACACGCAGGCCGGTGGCATACAGCAGTTCCATCAGGGCATGAAGCCTGAGCGCGGCCACGGACCCGTCGGTTTCGGCCTCGGCCTTGGCGGTGTCCAGCAGCCGGTCCACGTCCTGCTCGCTCAGGCCGTCGGGCAGGCTGCGGGGTTGGCGCGGCCCGTCCAGCCGGGCGGCTGGATTGTCACTGCGCCAGCCTTCGGAAAACAGGAACAGGAAAAACTGGCGCGCGGCGGACAGCTTGCGCGCCACCGTGGCGGGGCGCAGCCCCTGCCCGTGCAGGTCCGCCAGATAAGCGCGCAGGGCTTCCCTGTCCGCCGTCAGCGGGTCGCCGCCCCCGGCGGCCAGATGGTCCATCAGGGCGGTGATGTCGCGGGCATAGGCGCTAAGGCTGCGCGGCGCCGCGCCCCGCTCCGCCGCCATCATTTCCAGAAAGGCATCCAGCAGGTGATCGTGCCCCATGGGCGCCCCCTCAGTACCCCGCGCCCAACAGCATCTCCACCGCCAGTTGCCGGGCCAGGTCGCCCCGGCCCGCCGCCGTCAGCGCCCCGGCAAGCGACCCCGCCACGGCGGGCGGCACCATGCCGGCCTCACCACCCTGTGCGGGGCGGGTGGCCAGAAGCGGCATGGCCGCCCCAAGCCCGGCCCCCACGCGCCCGGCGGAAAGATGAATCAGCGCCTGCCGCCAGTGCTGCGGATTGGCCGCCCCACCGGGCAGATAGGCCGCCCCGTCCGACAGGCGCGCCCAGGCCGTATCCGGCACCGGGTGCCCGATACCGTCCAACAGGCTGAAAACCAGGGCCACGCGGGCCGCTTGCCCGTCCCGCTCGGCCTTGTCCTCCGGCTCGGTCATGGCATCGAACCAGTCCTGCCACAGGACCGTGTCCGAAACCGGCGCGGTATCCATACCGGACAGCAGCAGAACCGGCCACAGATCGATCAGGACCGCATCCACCGACGGGTCGTCGCCCGCCCGGCTCTGGCGCAGGCTGGCCAGCCAGCGGGCGGCCCTGTCATGTTCCCCGGCCAGCAGGTGCAGCCGCACCAGTCGCGCCTTGTCGGCGGGCGACACCTCGGCCTGAGGCAGATCACGGGCCGCCACCGACACGATGGCCGCCAGATGGGCGGCGCCATGATGACGGGCCAGCCGCTCCAGCAGAGGGCGCAGGGTTTCCAGCCGCGCCTCCAGCCGGGCGCCGTGGGCCAGCCGGCTGGCCAGCGCCAGATCGATGCCCAGGCCATCGCCGGTGATCCAGTTGTTGAAGGCGTCCTCCACCTGGGCGTTGCTGGCCTCATAGGCGCGCACGAAAGCCCGTGCCGGGCCGAGCGCCAACGCCCCGCGCCGGGCGAAACGGTCGATCAGCGCGATCTTCACACCGGGCTGAACGCGCGCATTGCTGAGCAGCATATTGGCCGCCAGCGGATCGCCGCCTTCGTCCGCCAGCTCCGTCACCTGCACCTGTGCCAGCCGCGCCATGGCGGCTTCCAGAACCTCACCGCGAAGCGGCGTGGTCAGGGCGGCATCGCGGGGCGGCTGGTCGCCTTCGGCCTCCGCCACGATGCGGTCGGTCAGCCGATAAAAGGCGGCGCTGAGCGGATATATCTCCTCAAGAATGCCCAACTGGAAATCCAGCGCCTGCCGGTCGCCACTGGCGGCGCGGCAAAAGGCCGCCAGCCGCACCCAGAAAGGGTTTCGATCGTCACTGCGCTGCCGGTCCCCGATCAGGCAGGCATCCTGCAAGCGCCCCGCCGCCAGGTGGGCATCCACCTGCTGACGGGCCAAAGCGGGCCATTCCCGGTTGCGCGGCAAGGCATCCACCAGCGCGACGAAGCCTTCAAGGTCACCGCGGGCGCGCAGCAAGGCCAGCCGCGCGGCAAAAAAATCGCTCACCGATCCCGGCGCGCGGGCAGGCACCACATCCAGTTCCGAAAGGGCCAGCCGCTCGGCAAACCCATCCAGAACGCGCGAAGCGCCCGTGGCCTGAAACCGCGCCAGCATGGCCTGCTGCCCGGCGCGCTCCAACCCGGCGAACAGGCCGCGCGACACGCCCTCTTCAGGCGGCAGAACGCCCAGGCCCGACGGGTCCAGCACGGCCAGTTGCCCGGCCACGATGCCGTCCGCATCCGTTTCCCGCATGGGCTGTGATTGCGGCGTTTCCGTCCGCGTATCGGCATCCTGATCGGGGGCACTGCCTTCGGCGCCCTCCTGTGCGGCACGGGCGCCGGTCTCTTCAGTCGTCTCCCCGGCGTCTTCCGTGTCTTCCGCCGTTTCCGGGGCCAACATGTCAGGCCGCGGGGCCAGCGCGCCCTTTGGCAGATAGGGACTGGGCAGAATGGTCGTCGGCTGGCCCATCGCCGGACGACGGGGGGATGGCAGGGTTTCCTGCGCGCCCAAAAGCGGGTCCCGCGCAATCGGCGCAGTCTGGTCGGGCACAGTCTGGTCGGGCGCTTCTTCCGTCTGTTCTTCAGGCTGGTCCTGATCGCTGCCATCGCCCTTGTCGCCGTCCGCGTCGTCCTGCGCCGCTGCGGGCGCCGCGATCAAGGCGGGCACCACCGGCAAGGCGGGCACCACCGCCACGCACAGCATCAGGGCCAGCGCCTTCACGGCTGCCGGCAACAGCCGCCGAAAGGACACAAGCGCGGGCCAACCAGCCACACCGGGGCGATCAGGACGGGAATCGATCATCGCTCAGCGTCTTTTCAACCCGTGCACTGGGGGCGGGAATTTCCCGCGTCATCAGGAACAACGCGGCACCCAGCACCAGGATCACCGCACCTATGAGAGCCGCGAATTTCGGCTTGGACATGAAAGACATTTCCCTTGTTCAGACACCGGACCCCCGCGGCCCGAAGCAAGCACCACGGACAAAGCCCGGCAAATCGGCCACAGTGTGCGCGGGATTGGCCGCGAGGGCAAGGCCCCGCCCCCCATGACGGGGCGATAAAATGACCAAAGGCGGGCGCCACAAAACCCTTGGCCCGTCGGGGACAAGGCGTGTAAAGATCATCGCCATGACTGGCAAGAGTACTGGCAAGAATACCGATGCCGCGCCGGAAGATCCCGCGCCGCAAACAACCCACCCGTCACTGACCGACGGGCGGACCCTGGTTCTGGTGGGCCTGATGGGCGCCGGCAAGACCACCGTGGGGCGCCGCCTGGCCCGAACGCTCAACATGCGGTTCGTGGATTGCGACCATGAAATCGAAAAGGCGGCGGGCATGTCCGTATCGGATATCTTCGACACCTTCGGCGAGGGGGAGTTCCGCGCCGGGGAGCGGCGGGTGATCGCCCGGCTGCTGGATGGTCCGCCCAAGGTGCTGGCCACGGGCGGCGGCGCCTTTGTGGACCATGAAACCCGCGCCCTGATCAAGGAAAAGGCCCTGTCCGTCTGGCTGGATGCGGACGTGACAGTACTTGCGGAGCGCACGGGCCGCCGGGATACCCGCCCGCTGCTGCGCGGCGGCGACCGGGAAGCCATACTGGCCGATCTGGCGCGGCGCCGGGCCCCCTTCTACGGGGAGGCGACGCTGCGCGTGTTTTCCGGTGACGGCCCCCACGAACAGGTGGTCACGGATATTCTGGCCGCACTGAAGGAGCGCCATCAATCCGGCGAAAACCAGGCTTCCCGCGAAGACCCCACAGGGGCGGAGGCCGGGCAGGCATGAGCGACACTCCATCCTGTGTTCTGGAAACCGTGCCGGTGGCGCTGGGCGCGCGCACCTATGACATCCGCATCGGCACCGGCCTGATCGACAATCTGGGCGCCGAAATCGGCGACCTGCTGCCCCGCAAGCGCACCGCCATCATCACCGACGAAACCGTGGCCGCGCTGTATGAACAGCGGGCGGTGGCCGGGCTGGAAGCGGCGGGAATCACGGTGCACACCCTTAAGGTGCCGCCGGGCGAGGGGTCCAAGTCCATCACCATGCTGGACCGTCTGTGCGGCGACCTGCTCGCCACCGGGCTGGAGCGCAGCGACATGGTGATCGCGCTGGGCGGCGGCGTTGTGGGCGATCTGGCGGGCTTTGCCGCCGCCATACTGCGCCGGGGCATGGATTTCATCCAGGTGCCCACCACCCTGCTGGCGCAGGTGGACAGTTCCGTGGGCGGCAAGACCGGCATCAATACCGGCCATGGCAAGAATCTGCTGGGCGCCTTTCACCAGCCGCGCCGGGTGCTGATCGATCTGGCCGCACTGGACACCCTGCCGGATCGGGAACGCCGCGCAGGCTATGCGGAGGTGGTGAAATACGGCCTGATCGACGACCCCGAATTTTTCCGGTGGCTTGAGGATCATGGCCCCGCCCTGCTGGCCGGGGACAGGCCCGCCGCCCGCCACGCCATCGCCACCAGTTGCCGGGCCAAGGCCCGCACCGTGGCCGAGGACGAGCGCGAAGGCGGCAAGCGGGCCTTGCTCAATCTGGGCCACACCTTCGGCCATGCGCTGGAGGCCGAGGCCGGTTATGACGGCAGCCTGCTGCACGGCGAGGCGGTGGCCATCGGCATGGTGCTGGCGCTGGACCTGTCGGTGCGGCTGGGGCTGGCCACACCGGCGGAGCGGAACCGTGTGGCCGCCCATCTGGCCGCCACCGGCCTGCCCACCAGCCCGGCGACCCTGAACCGCCCGCTGACGGTGGACCGGCTGATGGCCCACATGGCGCAGGACAAGAAGGTTTCCGGCGGCAAACTGGTGCTGATTCTGGGCCCCATTGGCGGGGCGGCCATCCACCGCGACGTGGACCCGGAAGACGTGCGCGCCGTCTGGGCGGCGGCGCTGGCGGGCGACGGGGCGGGGGTTGCCTCATGACCGACGACACGCCCCCCGCCCTGCCCGCCGCGCTGGCGCCCCCCGACATGGTGGACCTGTGGCTCACCGGGCTTGCCATTCTGGTGCTGCTGGTTCTGTCGGGCATTTTCTCCGGCTCGGAAACGGCGCTTACGGCGGCATCCAAGGCGCGCATTCACCAATTGGCCAAGACCGGGCGGAAAAGCGCAAAGCGCGTGTCCCGCCTGATCGAGGACAAGGAACGCCTGCTGGGCGCCATATTGCTGGGCAATAATCTGGTGAACATTCTGGCCTCGGCGCTCGCCACCAGCCTGCTGATCACGCTGGTGGGCGACGAGGGTGTGGTCTATGCCACGCTGCTGATGACCGCGCTGGTGCTGATCTTCGCCGAGGTGCTGCCCAAATCCTATGCCATCGCCAACCCGGATCGCATGGCGCTGACCGTTTCCGCCTTCATCGCCGCCATGGTGTGGCTGTTTTCCCCGGTGGTCGCCATTGTCCGGCAGGTGGTGCGCTTCACTCTGCGGCTGGCGGGCACGGATATCTCCCGGCTGGAAAGCGTGTTGACCCCGCAGGAGGAAATCCGCTCCACCATCGACCTGCAAAGCGCCGAGGGCGGCATTGTGCGGGAAGACCGGCACATGCTCGGCTCCATTCTGGAGCTGGACGAGGTGACGGTGGAAGACGTGATGGTGCACCGCAAATCCATGCAGGCGCTGAACCTGTCCGCCCGCCCCGCCGATATCGTGGCGGCGGTGGTGCGCAGCCCGCACACCCGGCTGCCGCTCTATGACGGGGAGAACGAGAATATCGTCGGTATCCTCCATGCCAAGGACGTGCTGCGCGCGCTCAGGCGCAGCGGCTGGCAGATGGACAGGTTCGACCCCCGCACCGTGATGAAAGACCCCTGGTTCGTGCCGGAAACCACCAGCCTGCGGGAGCAGCTTGACGCCTTTCTGGAACGCCACAGCCATTTCGCGCTGGTGGTGAACGAATATGGCGACATTCAGGGGCTGGTGACGCTGGAAGACATACTGGAAGAAATCGTGGGCGAGATCGCCGACGAGCACGATTATGAAGTGGAAGGCGCCCGCATCCTGCCCGACGGCACGGTGCAGGCGGAAGGCACGGTGCCCATCCGCGACCTGAACCGGATGCTGGACTGGGACCTGCCGGACGACGCCGCCACCACCATTGCCGGGCTGGTGATCTTTGAGGCCGAAGCCATCCCGATCGTGGGCCAGAGCTTCAGCTTCCACGGCTACCGCTTCCACATCACCGCCCGCAAACGCAACCAGATCACCGGCGTACGGGTGCAAAAGGAAAAACCGGCGGAGTAATTTTAAATCTGCTGCAGCCCTTTATCAATTATCGTTTTTAGACTTTGCTGAAATTTGCCTAGGTCAGCGTATGCAATTCTAAATTCTGAATTTAACTGCTGATCTTTCGCTGGGTCTCTTGCCTGTAATTGAGAATCAACTTTATTAACACACGACGGTTGGCAAAAGGATCGCATGAGAAAATTCTTATTTCTCACTTGAGGGATTACCGTAATAACGACCCCAGAATTCTGATTTTTCGAAACCCGAAAGTCGGGACTATCCGTACAATAAACCTTATTCAGGCTTCTGTAGCTATCATAAATATCAAATATGAAATCCCTAATATTATCTTTCTCGATTTTGTCGATATTGGGCAACGCGAGCATGAAATTTACAATCTCTTTCATATAAATCTTTCCTTCGAACTACGACTAAAACCGAGGGTAGCATGATGCCACCCTCGGAGAAAATTTCAACGCCTAAAAATTAAGCTAGCCCCTGCTCCATGGCGCGGGAGAGGCGTTCGGCGAAGGCGGTGGGGTCGGCGGGGGGATCGCCCTCCAGGATGCGGGCCTGATCCAGCACCAGATGCACCGGGTCGGTCAGCGTGTTGGCGGCATTGTCGTCCGCCGCCCTGGCCGCCAGCTTGCGAATCAGCGGATTGGCGGGATTCACTTCCAGAATCTTGGCGCTCATCCGGTCAAGCTGGTTGTGCGCCTTCAGCAACCGTTCCAGATGCATGTCCATGGCCTGATCGTCCGCCACCAGACAGGCGGCGGTTTTGGTCAGGCGGTCGGACGGGCGCACATCGGCCACCACATCCCCCAGCACCGTTTTCATCAGCGCGGTCAGCCGGGTCATCTCGTCCTCGCTGGCGCTGTCTTCCGGCTTCTTGTCCGCCTTGTCCCCGTCGCCCAGGTCTTTCAGCTCGCTGGCGCCGCGGGTGATGGATTTCAGCGGCTTGTCGTCATAGTCCGGCACCATCTGAAGCCAGAAGTCATCCACCGCGTCCGACAGCAGCAGCACTTCCACATCCTTGTCCCGGAAACCTTCAAGCTGCGGGCTGCGCGCCACCGTCTTTTCATCCGTTCCGGTAACGTAATAGATGGTTTTCTGGCCGTCCTTCATGCGGGACACATAGTCCTTCAATGTGGTCCAGCCATCCGCCTTGGTGGACTTGAAGCGCGCCAGTTCAAGAAGCTGATCCCGGCGCTCATGGTCCTCATAGATGCCTTCCTTGATAACGGGGCCGAAGGCTTCCCATATCTTGAAAAAGCTATCCTGATCCTTGTCCGCCAGCCGGGTCAGTTCGCCCACCACCTTCTTGGTGATGGCCTTTGACATACGGGTCACCGCCGGATTGTTCTGCAACATTTCACGGCTGATGTTCAGCGGCAGGTCCTGGCTGTCCACCACGCCGCGCAGGAAACGCAGCCAGCCGGGCAGTACATCGCCCGCATCCTCGGTAATGAAAATCCGCTTCACATAGAGCTTGAGCCGCCCCTTGCGCGCCGGATCGAACAGGTCCATGGGCTGCTGGGAGGGGATGAACAGCAGCACCGTATATTCCTGCATCCCTTCCGCTTTCCAGTGGATGGTGTGGGCCGGTTCGTCAAAGGCATGGCTCACATGGCGGTAGAATTCGGTGTACTGCTCCTCCGTGATCTCGGACTTGGGGCGGGTCCACAGCGCCTTGCCATCGTTCAGCCGCTCGGCGCCCTTTTCATTGCCGTCTTCATCCGTGGCCCCCTTGATGGCGAGCGTGATGGGCACGGCGATATGATCCGAATAGGTCTTGATCACATGCTCCAGCCGGTGCTGGCTGAGGAATTCGTCCGCGTCCTCCTTGATGTGCAGGACGATATCGGTGCCGCGCCCCTCTTTCCCGGCGGGGTTGATGGTATAGCTGCCCTCACCGTCGCTTTCCCAGGCCCAGGCGTCATCCTCACCGGCGCGGCGGGTGGTCACCTGCACCTTGTCCGCCACCATGAAAACGGAATAGAAGCCCACGCCGAACTGGCCGATCAACTGCACATCCTTCTGCGCGTCGCCGGTGAGCTGATCCATGAAGCTGCTGGTGCCGGAGCGCGCAATGGTGCCCAGATTGTCCTTCAGGTCGGCCTTGTTCATGCCGATCCCGTTATCGCTGACCGTGATGGTGCGCGCGTCCGGGTCCACCGAAATGTTGATGTGAAAATCCGGGTCGTCCTGTGTCAGGGACGGTTCCGTCAGCGCGGCATAGCGCAGCTTGTCGCAGGCATCCGACGCGTTGGAGATCAGCTCGCGCAGGAAAATCTCCCGCTCGGAATAGACCGAATGGACCATCAGTTTCAGCAGGCGGGAGACCTCCGCCTCGAAGCCCAGCGTTTCACCCGTTTCCGTTTTCTCCGTTGTGTCGTTCATTACGGACCCTTTGACTGTAATCATTCACTGATTGAAGGACGAATGCGGACCCCGCACCCGAAAGCTCTCCGCTGGGAGATAAGAACCCCCCGCCCGGCTTCAAGAGGCAGGCCCGCCCCCATCGTCATTTTCCGCGTCATTTTCTCTGTTATCGTCCATGGCGGTCCCGCCATCGTCCCCGCCATCGTCCCCGGCGGCATCGCTGGCCGGGGCTTCAAGGGCGCGATCCACTGCGCCCGACGCGCTGTCCGGCGAGTCCGCCAGAAAGGCCGAGCGGTCGCGGGTCAGCACATCCGCCGCATCCGCGGGCAGGCGGTACAGCCAGCCGCGCGTGCGGACCATCAGCGCCGCCGCCCGTGCCTGTGGCCCTTCGGATGCATCGGATGGCTCTTCCGCTGCCCCGTCTTCAGCTAATGGGGCTTCGGCTGGCGCGTCTGCCGCTGGCGTCTCTTCCCCGGCCTGATCGTCGCCGTCCGCGGGGAGGGTCTCGGCCACATCGGCGCTGATCCGCGCCCACAGGCCCTCCTCCGCCCCCAGCGCCGCGCCGTCGAACAGGGCCAGCCGCACCACCAGCCCGTCAAAGCCGGTCAGGGTCACATGGCCCACCGGCGCATCGATCGGGTTGTTGCCGCTGCGCACATCTTCCGGCGACAGGCCCGACAGCACGCGCGCCGGTTCCCGCCGCGACCACCGGGATACGGGCGTCTCGTCCTCCGCCATATCAGCCAGAACGAATGCCTCGTCCGGCGCCTGCCGGGCCAGCGTGGCCGAGGTGCGATCCGGGCCGCCAAGCGCCACCGAGCGGATCGCCACCTGATCAACCCCCAGCAATGTCTTGTCGATCCAGAATCCGGGGTTCGCCGAAACGCGCGGCAGGCCGGTCACCAGCCAGCTTCGCGGCTCGTCCGTGCGCTTCACATAGGTCAGGCTGTCACCGGCCCGATTGGCGGATCGCTCGCCCAGATCAAGCTGCGCCAGCCGCGTGCCCGTGCCGCGCAGCACGGTCAGCGTCACCGCCTTTTCACCCAGGCCGATGCGCGCGAACCAGTCCGCATTGGCGGTTTTGGGCTCCCGGCGCCGGGACAGCACCAGCCCGCGCAGCACATCCCGCACGCGCGCCTGATCGGCGGGATACCCGGCCCGGTCGGTCACACGCCAGGCGCCGTCCGCGCGGGCAAGGGTCACCTGCCGGTCCTGGCCGGTCAGCTCCAGCCGGTCGGCGCTGTTGATGCGGTTGGCCAGTTCAGGGAACAGCGGTTCGCCGCGCCCCCCCTTGGTGGCGCCCGGCGGCTCGCCGAACAGAACCCAGATCGCCCCCAGAACGGCCAGCAATGTGAGCCAGCCAAGCAGTGTGGTCAGTCGCGTGGACATGGTCTTGTCTCCCACCTTTGTGCAGGCGTCATGATGGCCGAATCTGACGGACCCGGCGGCGGCGCAGCCAGAACCGCACCAGCCCGGCCAGCACCACCAGAAGCGGCACAAGGGCGATATTGATGGCCGCCAGTCGGCCCCCCAGCCTTTCGATATCCTGCCTGAGCGACCGCTTCACCGCCCTGAGCTGTTGCCGCGTTTCCAGCAGACGGTCACGGAAGCGGTCCAGTTCCGCCTGCGCCTCGGGGGAAAAGACCTCGCCGGTCTCCCCCCGGCTCTGCTCCAGGGCGCGAATGCGCTGCTCGGTGGCCTCAAGCTGCTCCTGAAGCGCCTGCTCCCGCTCCAGATAGCGGGCCTCGGCCCGGCGGCGCAGGGCATCCACCTTTTCAAACGGACGCTTTGACACCCCGCGCGACCGCAGGCCGAGAAGCGCCTCGGACCCGGCCATCTGCTCCGCCAGGTTCAGGATGAAAGAGCCATTGCCGCTCACCGGCACGCTCACACGCTCGCCGAAATAATCCTGTGTCTGCACCCAGAAGCGGTCGTCCAGCATGTCGCTGTCCGCGATCACGGCCAGGTTCACATCGCCGGATCGGGGGGGATCGCCGCCGGCTTCGGGATAGGCGGACGGCGCCGTACCCGTAAGCCGGGCCGCCAGTGTATAGCGCTGACCGCTGCCCTCGAACTGCCGCAGCAGGGCATCCGGGTCCGGCTGCCCGGCGGCGCGGTCCACATCCATCAGGGCGGCATTCATGCTGGAACGGATCAGCGGTTGAAGCCGGGTTTCGGCCCCGTCCACCGCTTCCAGCGCGCCCACCGTGGCAAAGGTGACATTATCCAGCGGGCCGGTGACCACATCCGACTGATCGAGCGCGTCGCCGGTGGGGGCCACCCAGAACAGATAGTCCTTCACGGAATCCGGCCCGTAACCGCCCATGGACACCTTCTGGGCAAAGGTGCGGTCGGCCACCACCTTGCCATCCGTCAGCCGCACGCCCCAGGCATCCAGCAGGGGGCCCAGATCACTGCCCCGCACGCCGTCACCGGGCCGCCCGGCGCCAAGGCTTTCGGCGTGCGGGTCCACCATCACGATGGCCTTGCCGCCCGACAGCACATAGCGCTCGATCGCCTTGTACTGGCGCGTTTCCATGGCGCCGGGATGGGCGATCATCAGCACGTCGGTGGCATTCGGGATGGCATCGAAATCGTCCGGAAGGGTCTCCACCTCGAACAGTTCCGTCAGCCGCTCGAAGATCACATAAGGGGCCGACTGGCCGTTCATCATGGCCTGCGGCCCGCCATGACCGGTGGACAGCGGCAACCGGCTGATCAGGGTAAGCTGTTTCGCATCCCGCACCTGAAGGCCGGAGATCATGCGGGCCACGTCATATTCCAGAAAACGCTCCCGCTCCTGCGCGAAGAAGGGAATCACCTCCTCCCCGTCCAGCGTGTTGCGGGCCACCAGCCCCAGATAGAGCGTGGAGCCGTCCTGAAGGGGCACGCCGTTCAGGCCCGCCGCCACGGCCCGGTCCTCCGCGCGGGAGAAGGGCTCCGGCGTGACCACGTCCAGCGTCACCTTGTCCGGCGCTTCGGCCCTGATGGCGCGCAGCATATCCCGCACGCGCTTGCCATAGGCCAGCAGCCCCGGATAATTGGATGCCAGCCCTTCGGAGAAGTAAAAGGTCAGCCGCACCGGCTCTTCCAGCCCGTCCAGCACCTGTTCGGTGCCGCCGGACAGCGAATACAACCCGTTTTCCGTCAGGTCCAGCCGGGCGCCGCGCAGATAGCGATCCGATATCACCGTGACCGACAGGAAAAGCAGCACCGCCAGAGTCATCATGACGGCAGGCCGGCTGAACAGCCCGCCCCTGCGCCCGGCGCCCTTTTGCCCGCCCGTATCCTGTTGCGTATCCACCTCGGTCATCAGCCGGCCTCCCGCTTGATTTCCACCACCACCCGGTTGATCCAGAGCCAGAGCGCGATCATGCCCAGAAAGAAGATCAGGTCATTGGCCGTGACCACGCCCTTGCGGATGGTTTCGAAATGGCTGAGAAAAGACAGGTTCGCCACCGCCAGGGTGATCTGGTCCGGCGCGATGGCGCGCACCCCTTCCAGCACCATGGGCAGGCCGCTGACCAGGAACAGGAAGCACACCATGACCGACAGGATGAAGGCCACCACCTGATTGCGCGTCATGGCGGACATGGCCGCGCCAATGGCCAGATAGCTGGCCGCCATCAGCAGCGAGCCCAGATAGCCGGTAACGATCACCCCGTGATCCGGGTCACCCAGCCAGGCCACGGTGATCCATATGGGAAAGGTCAGCGCCAGCGCCAGCGCCGCAAAGGTCAGCGCGGCCAGATATTTGCCCAGCACCACGGCCCCGGCCGGCAATGGCAGGGTCAACAGAAGCTCCATGGTGCCCGACCGGCGCTCCTCCGCCCACAGCCGCATGGCAATGGCGGGAATGAAGAACAGGTAAAGCCATGGATGATAGCTGAAAAAGGGGGTCAGGTCCGCCTGCTCGCGCTCGAAGAACTGGCCCACATAAAAGGTGAACAGACCTTGCAGAACCAGAAAGATCACCAGATAGACATACGCCAGCGGGGTGTTGAAATAACTGGCAAATTCGCGTCTGAAAACCGTACCAACCGCTGTCATGCCGCGTGCTCCTCACTCTCACCACGGGTCAGGCTGAAAAACACGTCGTCCAGCCGCCCGCCTTCAATGGCGAACTGGTCCACATCCCAGCCATAGCGCTCCACCGCCTCGGCCACGGGGGCGGAAATATCACCGCGATCGCCCGACAGGGCGGTCAGCCGCACCACGGCACCTTCATGGCTTTCCTCCACCCCGGCGACACCCGGAAGGGCATCAAGCACCGCGCGCACATCGGCGGCGATGGCGCTGGAAACGGTCATGGAAATGGCGTTCACATAGCGCGACCGGCGGCGCAGCGCGCTGGGGCTGTCATCAGCCACAAGGCGGCCTTCATGAATGATGACGGCACGGCTGCACAGGGCTTCCACCTCCTCAAGGATATGGGTGGAGATGATGATGGCGCGGTCGCGGGCCATCATCTCGATCAGGTTGCGCACATCGTGTTTCTGATTGGGGTCCAGCCCGTCCGTGGGTTCGTCCAGGATCAGCACATCGGGCGCATGAAGGATCGCCGCTGCCAACCCCACACGACGGCGAAAGCCCTTGGACAGCGTGTCGATGCGCTGTTCCATCACCCGGTCCAGATGCACGGCGCGGGCCGCGCTTTCCACGGTGGAGCCGATGCGCCCGCGTTCCAGCCCATGGGCGCGGGCCACAAAGGTCAGAAAGGCGCGCGGGGTCATGTCGCCATAAAGCGGCGCCCCTTCGGGCAGATAGCCAATACGCCGACGGGCCCCGGCGCCGCCGCCGGTCACCGGCAGGCCGCAAATCCGGGCCGTGCCCGCGGTGGGCGCCAGATAGCCGGTCAGCATTTTCATGGTGGTGGTCTTGCCCGCCCCGTTGGGGCCGAGAAATCCCAGCACTTCGCCCTGTTTCACACTCAAGGACACATTGTCCACCGCCAGCGTGTCGTCGAACCGGCGGGTCAGTCCCTCGGCTTCAATCAGAACCGACATGGCTGTTCCCCCTGCTGCTGTTCACCCCGAACCACGGGGTTCGCCCGGTGATAATCCCCAAACCGGGCGGACGCAAGCGCCTGCACGCCAGGCCCGCCCCTGACCGGAACCGGCCCGCCCCCGGATCAGGCGGCCTGCCCGTGGCCGCGCGGCGCCTTGCGGGCATCGCCGTCGAACAGGTCCATGATCCGGTCCAGCCAGTCGGCGATGATGTCCTCCCCGTCCAGCAGGGCCATGGGGCTGGCGATCCGCGCCCAGATAAAGGGGCTCGCCGCCACATAATCGGCCCAGGCGGGCCGGTCGCCGCCCAGATAGGTCTGCTGCTTCAGAGTGCGCCGCATGGGGGCGAGCGATTTGTGAAACGCGGTCAGGCGCTCCGGCTGTTCAGCCGCCGCTTCTTCCAGCGTTTTACCAAGGCGCGGTTCGCGGGTTTCGCGGAAATAGGTGCGGTCCTCCTCATCGAGCAGGGCCACGATATCCTTGGCGATCATGGGAAAAATCTGCGCCACCAGCGTGCCATCCACCCAGTTTTCGATGAAGGCGGCCATGCCCCGCGCCGCATCCACACCCAGAAGCGGATGGTCGGGATAGTGGTCATCCAGATAGCGGGCGATCACGGCGCTGTCGCTGACCCAGCGCCCGTCGTCATTGAGCACCGGCACGGTCTTCGAGCCGGAGCCCGCAATCCGGTCCTTTTCCCGGAAGCGCCATGGCACGGTCTGAAAGTCCAGCCCCTTGTGGCGAAGGGCCAACCGGGCGCGCCAGACAAAAGGACTGAACCGGATCGCCTCGTCCTCGCTGCATAATTCGTAAAGCTGCCGCATGACCCTCTCCCCAATGATCCATTATCGACGTGCAAACGCTTCACAGGTAAGCGGCAAAAGCACGGGCCGCAAGAGGGCGTGCGCGCGCGAAAGTCGGGATCGGGGAAAAGGGAACCGGCCCGGCCTTGGGTCATTGGCGGGTGCCACCGTGCTCAGGGGCTGAGGGGGATGGGGCACGGGGCATGGGGTATGGGTCCGCCATACCGGGCCGGTTCCAATCAAGGGCCGCCAAACGGGATGGCGACCCACCCAATCCGCACGGGGCACCGCGGGGGATGGGCACGATCAGATATGCACCGGTAAAATGGCCCGCAAGCGGCAGGAAAGTGACAGGAAAGTGGCAAAGAAATAAATTAAATTTGCCAATTTGAAATACTTATGGGTCAATCATTAACGTATGCCCCTGGCTTCACTGCAATAACCAGCAATGGACATCCACCATTCCCCCCTCCTTCAACCTTCGGAATAAGTTTATCTAAATGCGTTGTTGACGCTCCATATTTTTTACCAACTCCGAGAGGCTTGAAAACCTCTCTTTGAAGCTCTGTTGCTCTAGTCACAATTACACCAACAGAAATTGCACCCAAATCATACAATTTCCTAAAATTATTGAGATCCCGATCATAGAATTCTGTCTTATTGTTCCATTCAATATCAAGCGCCACCTTCCCTTTGACGCAGTCAATCTTGTGAGTTGGAGCACTAATTTTATTCCCATCGATATCTATGGAAATCTCGAATTTATATTCGCTCCAACCTAGATCCTCAAGTCTATTATCCAGAAATTTCGCCACTTCTGACTTTGAGCCTCCCCCAGCAACCACATCACTTCTCCTGAGCTGAAACTCGTTCAGAACCGAACAAATGTCTGCAAATTGCTCCCCAAAATCAGTTGTAAGAATAGCCAAAGCGGAATTCCATTCAAGAATTTTATACTTATCATCAAAACCGCGGGGAAAGTGCCTAAACAAATTATTCATTAATCTTTACCCTTTCTAACTCATTCATGTAACTAAAGACGAAATCTTTTAAGTTTCTACCGCAGTGTTGCACAATTTTTTCTATCTCCGGTAAAGTCAACTGTTTCTCGCCACTTTCATATTTGGACACATAACTCTGCGGTCGATTCAACATTTTAGCTAACTGACTTTGTGTCAGTTGCGCCTCATTACGAAACTCCACCATCAGCTCCCTAATTATAACACTTTCCTGGTCCCAAAGACTCACCCCTGCCATTCCCTTAGTATTGAATTTGACACTGCTTGACAGATAGCATAGTGTCTCAAATATCCGATATTGGGATATTGTTTTAATAAGAGGGTGCTATGATATTAATCAACAAAGGATCCACCAAGTTGTCCGCACGGCACTACCCTAAAATCGTAAAATACATGGGATCTAAATCTAAAATAATTAACTTTTTAATAGAAGGAGTTAATGAAGTATATGACGGCGGAACAGTGTGCGATTTATTTTCTGGAAGCGCTACACTCGCAGGGGCCATTGGCCAGCAATGCAAAGTGCATTCTAACGACATACAAAGCTACTCTAGAATAATTTCTGATACTTATAATCTATCCTACCACGTAAAATACAAGCCTTCCGCAGTTGAAATATTAGATGAGGTTAAAAAAATAGTAGAAAGAAATAGAATAAATAAAAAAACAAATTTCGAGGATATACAATCAAAAGAAGAGTTTTTAAAGTTTGAAGACGATCAGAAAAACCTAATAAATGAAAATTTTAATTATAAATGGCACCTTTTTGCAAAATATTACTCAGGAACTTGGTGGAGTTATGATCAATGTCTATGGATTGATGCTCTTCGCGAATTCTCGGAATACCATAGAAATACGCCATATTATCCGGTTCTGATCTCTGCGATAATGTACGCGATGGCCTACTGCAGCCAAGGCACAGGTCATTATGCCCAATATAGAGACGCCCATACCGCTTCATCCCTGAAAGATATTTTGATTTATAGACAAAGGTCAATTTCTGATTATTTTTATCGAAAATATATTGAATTATCTAACTTTATTCCCAAAAGCCCTCCAAAAACACGCCATGAATCAACAACACTAAATTACGAAG
This sequence comes from Yunchengibacter salinarum, assembly GCF_037658235.1. Taxonomy (NCBI): domain Bacteria; kingdom Pseudomonadati; phylum Pseudomonadota; class Alphaproteobacteria; order Kordiimonadales; family Kordiimonadaceae; genus Yunchengibacter; species Yunchengibacter salinarum. The sequence continues at coordinate 67,691 of NZ_JBBJLN010000010.1, forward strand.
AGTGCCTAAAAAAAATTTCTGGTGGAACAGTATACGCTGATCCACCGTACTGTTTCGTCCATTATAGCCGCTTCTACCACGCATTAGAAACACTCGTTCTCTATGACTATCCTAGCCTCCAGAAAAAAGGAGGGAGAGTAGTTAAAGGCCGCTACCGGGATGATCGTCACCAGTCGCCTTTCTGCATAAAGACACAGGTTCCTTCCGCCTTTGAAAGGCTCTTTTCTGGCGTTAAAGAATCAGGATCAAAATTAGTTTTGAGTTATAGCAATACCGGCATGATTACTATAGATTTTCTACTAGATATGGCAAAAGAATTTTTCAAAGATAAGAAAATCAAAATCATTACAACCGATCACCGACACATGACCCTAGGACGAAAAGAGGACAGACATAGAGACGTGCAAGAGTGCCTGATACTTATCAAATAAGCCTGCGATCTCCCGTAATTATATAAGCCTAATTTCCAAGCAATCTTTCTAATAAGATATTAATTTTTTCCATCGCTTTCCGGCCCGGTGGCGTGCCCGGCGGCGGCCATGACCGTTTCGGGGTCGAAATCAAATGTGCTGTTACAGAACTGGCAATTCACCGCAATCACACCGTCCACCACCATATGGTCGATATCATCGCGGGAAAACTGGCTGAGCACGCCCAGCAGGCGATCCCGGCTGCACCGGCAGCCCATGACCACCGGCGAACGCGCGAACACGCGCACGCCGTCCTCGTGAAACAGGCGCAGCAACAGCTTGTCCAGATCCAGGTCCGGGCCGAGCAATTCCGTGTCCGTGACCGTTTCCATCAGGATATGAGCGCGGTTCCACTGTTCTTCGGTTTCCCGGTCCAGCAGGCGTTCATGGCCTTCCTCGCCGCGCGCCAGATGCTGCACCATGATGCCGCCCGCGCGCCAGTGGCCGATCACCCCGTCGCGCCGGGCATGAATCTGCATGGCCGTGGGCAGTTGCTCGGAATTGCGGAAATAGGTGCGGGCCACCTCTTCCACGCTGTCGCCGTCCAGGTCCACAATGCCCTGATAGCGTTCCATGTCCCGGCCCTGATCGATGGTGATGGCGAAATAGCCCTTGCGCCCGCTGATCAGCTCCTTGAAGTCCGCATCGGGGGCCATGCGGGCAAGCTGGTCCTCGTCCATGCCCGCATAGCCGCGCAAATGCCCGTCGCCATCGGCTTTCCGCTCGAAATCCGCCACCATCATGGGCACCGGCCCTTCGGCTTTCATCTGAACGGTGACGATGCCCTCGAACTTCATCATGGACCCCAGCATGGCGGTCAGCACCAGCACTTCCCCCAGAACCCGCCGCACCGGATCGGGGTAATCATGGGCGCTGAGGATGCGGTCCACAGTGGTGCCGAGCCGCACCGCGCGGCCCCGCACTTCCATGCCCTCTATCTGAAAGGGGCGCACCTCGTTGTCCCGGCTGTCCGCCGGGTCCTTGACGACGATCGGCGTCTCGCTCATCAGCAGTCTTTCTCGCTTGGCTGTTGACCGCCCGTCCCTACAGGCAGCCAAATACATGTAACAGAACGGCCTTCTGCGCGTGAAGACGGTTTTCCGCCTCGTCCCAGACCAGGGCGCGGGGGCCGTCCATCACCGCATCGGTGACTTCCTCGCCCCTGTGGGCGGGCAGGCAGTGCAGGAACACCGCATCCTCGCCCGCCGCGGCCATCAAATCCTCATCCACCCGGAAAGCGCTGAAGGCGGCCAACCGGTCCCCGGTGCGGTCATCGCCCATGCTGACCCAGGTGTCGGTGATCACGCCATGGGCACCCGCCACCGCTTCCCGCGGATCGCGGACGATCTCGATTTCCGCCATCCGGCCAGCGGCCCAGCGCATCACGTCGCCGTCCACCTCGTATCCGGCGGGCGTGCAGACCCTCAGCGTGAAACCGAGAATCGCCGCCGCCTCTATGAAGGTATTGGCCATATTGTTGCCGTCCCCCACCCAGGCGAGGGTCAGGGCGCTCAGGTCCGGCCCGAAATGCTCCCGCAGGGTCAGCAGGTCGGCCATGATCTGGCAGGGATGGGACCGATCGGTCAGCGCATTGATCACCGGCACGCCCGCATTGTCGGCCATTTCCCGCACATGGCCGTGGGACCGCGCCCGGATCATCAGGCCGTCCACATAGCGCCCCATGACGCGGGCCGTGTCCGCCACGCTTTCACCGCGCCCAAGCTGCATGGTGTCGCCCTGCAACACCATGGTCTCACCGCCCAGTTGCCGCATCGCCATGTCGAAACTGATCCGGGTGCGGGTGGATGCCTTTTCAAACACCATGGCCAGCATGTGCCCGGCAAGCGGCCTGTCCGCATCAGCCACCCCCTTTGGCTGACCGGCACGGGCGACCTTGCGGCGGGCCGCTTCGTCCAGCAGCCGGGTCAGGGTCGCCGCGTCGCAGTCGGCCAGATCGATGAAATGGTTACAGGAACCGGGTGTGCTCATAACGCCACTCTCCAGGGGGCATGGAGCCGGGGGGTGGGAATCACCCTTCCGGCCAGCCTTTTTGCGCATAATGGGCCAGGGCGGTGTCCATGATCTCCACCGCCGCGTCCACATGGGTTTTCTCAAGAATCAGGGGCGGCAGCAGGCGCACCACATTCTGGCCGGCAACGGCGGGGCACAGGCCACGATGCACCATATCCTTCAGGACCGCGCGCGGATTGGGGCAGTCCGGGATGCGGATGCCCGCCATCAGGCCAAGGCCGCGCACCTCGCTGACCAGCCCGTCATGCTTGTGCTGAAGGGCGTGCAGCCGCTCATGCAGATAGGCGCCCATGGCGCGGCTGTGCTCAAGGAAATCATCCGTGGTGACGATATCCAGCACCGCATTGCCCACCGCCATGGCCAGCGGATTGCCGCCAAAGGTGGTGCCGTGGGTGCCGCCGGTCATACCGCTGGCCGCTTCTTCGGTGGCAAGGCAGGCGCCCATGGGGAAGCCGCCGCCAATGCCCTTGGCGATGGTGACGATATCCGGTTTCACGTCCGCCCATTCATGGGCAAAGAATTTGCCGGTGCGGGACACGCCGCACTGAATTTCATCGAACACCAGCAGCAGATTGTTCTCGTCCGCGATCTTCCGCAGGCCCTGAAGCACATCCGCCGGGATCGGGCGGATGCCGCCTTCCCCCTGCACCGGCTCCACCATGATGCCGCCGGTTTCCGGCGTGATGGCCGCCTTCACCGCGTCCAGGTCGCAGAAATCCACCACATCGAAGCCTTCGGGGATGGGCTCGAACCCCTTGACCAGCTTTTCCTGCCCCGCCGCGGCGATGCCGCCCAGCGTGCGCCCGTGAAAGGCGGACGAAAAGGTGATGATCCGGTGGCCGGGCGCGTTGCCTTTGTCATAATGGTATTTGCGCACCATCTTGATCGCGGTCTCGATGGCCTCGGCGCCGGAATTGTTGAAGAACACCGTGTCGGCGAAGGTCAGGTCCACCAGCCGCCGCGCCATGCGCTCCTGACCGGGGATTTCATAGATATTGGCCACATGCCACAGCTTTTCCGCCTGATCCTTCAGCGCGGAAACCAGATAGGGGTGGCAATGGCCCAGGCAATTCACGCCGATCCCGGCATAAAAATCCAGATGGGCCTTGCCGGTCTCGTCATAGAGATACATCCCCTCCCCGCGCTCAAAACGGACAGGCAGGCGATTATAGGTGGGCATAAGGGCTGGAATCACGGCGTTATCTCCCCTCGATCGATGAATGATCCGGGCCAGCCGGGCGCAGCCGACGGCCGTGAACGCCGCGCGGCCTCCAACAAAACAGGGCCGGTGTGCCGCCACACCGGCCATGCTCTCGCTGTCCCTCCAAAAAACGCCGCAACAATGCCGCGCGCATCAGGGGAAGTCAACGCCCGCCACCGGGGCATTTCGCCCCGCCTCAGCCGGGGTCAGGCTTTCAGCTTGTAGCCGCGCTTGAACACCCAGTACACCGTCGCCACCAGCACCAGGTTAATGGCCAGCGTATAGAGCACCCCCGTGGTCAAATTGCTGTCCGCCCGATCGATAAAGCCATAGCGGTAGCCGTCGATCAGGTAAAAGAAGGGGTTGAGATGGGAAAAGGTCTGCCAGCTCTCATCCAGCCGGGAGATGGAATAGAATGTGCCCGACAGCAGGCTCAGCGGCGCGATGATGAAGTTCTGGATGGCGGCGGCATGGTCGAACTTTTGCGCCCACACGCCGGTCAGTGCCCCCATCAACGCCATCATCATGCTGGCCGAAATGCTGAAATAGATCACCGGCCAGATATGGTGGATGGTCACCGAAATCCCCGGCATGGCCCAGAACACCAGCCCCACGCAGAGCCCCACGGCCACGCCCCGCGTAACACCGCCCGCCAGATAGCCGATGGTCAGTTCCAGCGCCGACAGGGGGGGCATCAATGTGTCCACGATATTGCCCTGTATCTTGGCGATCAGGATGGAACTGGACGTGTTAGCGAACCCGTTCTGGATCATCGCCATCACCATCAGCCCCGGCGCCAGAAAGGTGGAATAGGGCATGTCCGCCACCACGCGGGCATCACCGCCCAGCGCCAGATTGAAGATCACCATGAACAGAATGGTGGTAACCGCCGGGGCCGCCAAAGTCTGTGCCCACACCTTCATGAAACGGCGGGTTTCCCGCATGTAAAGCGTGTAAAGGCCCAGCCAGTTGACGAGCCCGATGCTGCGCTGGCCATAGCGAGGCGCGGATTCTTCTGCCATAAGACGGGTCCTGCTTCCTGATGCTGTGGCCCACCACGCCTGGCGGCGGACCCCGATAAACACGGCGCCTGTGTAGCCCGCACCGGGGATTGGCACAAGCCCGCCCCTTGGCAAACCACCGCATTGCGGGATATAAGCGCATGAACGGCGCGGGCAAGGAAACCGCGCCCAACTGTTTCTGGACAAAGGATAACCGCATGGCCTGGACGGACGAGCGAATCGAAACCCTGCGCACGCTCTGGGATCAGGGGCTGAGTGCCAGCCAGATCGCCAAGGAACTGGGCGAAGGGGTGACGCGGAATGCCGTGATCGGCAAGGCGCACCGGCTCGGTCTGAAATCGCGCCCGTCGCCGGTGAAGAACGACAAGGCAAAGGCCCGTGGCACCAGCCGCAAGACCGCGCGCAAACAGGAAAAAACCCTGGTCAGCCTGCTGGATCTGACGGATCGCATGTGCAAATGGCCGATCGGCCATCCCGGCGAGCCGGACTTTCATTTTTGCGGCAAGCCGAGCGAGTCGGGGATGCCCTATTGCGCCAGCCACTGCGCGGAAGCCTATCAGGCCCAGCCGCCGCGCCGGGATCGGCAGCGTCCGCGCCTGTCCAAACAGGCCTGAACAGGCAGGCTCAAGCCTGACCGCCGCGCGGGTTGCGCCTCAAGTGGCGCACTCAAGAAGCGCACAGGTCAGGTCAGCCCTGCTGCCTGTCGGCGTCCGCATCATCGAGATCGTCCTGAATATCCGGCTGGCTCGCCGCCGCGCTTGCCGCGGCGCTGTCCCGTGCGGTGTCGCTGATCCGTGATTCGGCCTCGTCCGCGCTGGCGCCATCGGTGGGCGCGTCGGCGGATATGGGCTCCGCCTGTTCGCGGAGACGGCCCAGAACGTCATCCCGGATGGCGGCGGGCACATCGGATTGCGCCTTCAACAGATCGATCCTGAGGCTGGCGAGAAACGCATCCGCCTCTGCCACGCGGGCCGATTCGGCGTCCGTCAGGGCGCCGGGGGCCGGGGCCGGCTTTGGCCGCGTGGCGAGCAGCGCATCCATGGACCGCGCGCCCTGCCCCTTTGTGAAATCCAGCACCTGCCCGGCGGTGGGGCCGGTCTGCGGCGCGAAGAAGTGGGCCGTCACCCCCGATCCCGATGCGGCGAGCCGATCCGCCATCTCGCGGGCGATGGCATCGGCGCCGCCCGCTCCCTTGGCAGCCGCCGATTTTTTCAGGGCCTCGAAAACCGGATCGGGCAATCCCGGATTGTGAATCGTGCCCATGCTGTGGGAGCCACGCTCCACGCTCGCCAGAACCCTGCCGGACGAATCGGTGAAGATGGCGGCCACGTCGGCGGCGCGCCGCTCCCGGTTTTGCAGGGCGGTGGCCGCCTGAAAGCTGTCGGATCGCTGAAAAGCGGAAAGCGCCGATGCGGCCTCATCACGCGCAGGGTTTTCCGGCCCCTCCATCTGCCGAAAGCCGGATTGGGGAAGCGCGATCCGGCGAACGTCGGGATGGGACAGACTGATGGAAAATCCGGTCGAAATGTCGGGCATTGCTGTCATTCTCCAACACAATATCCCCCGGCAATATCTTATGGCCGGGTGCTTTTCCATCAGAGGCAAGCAATAATCACACCATATCGCCTTATACGATCAGCAGGAAAGCCCGTATTGCCACACGGAACAGGCTGTGTAGGGTGTTTCGGGACAACGCTTCATATGACCGCCTTAAAAGGGAGCCCTTCACAATGCGGAAAACACTGAGCCTGGCGGCTGTCGCCGCCCTGACGTCGGCTGTTTTTGCCCATGGCGATGGCAGCCATGCGGCACAGGATGACCGCTATACCGAATCCAAATATCGCCACCAGCTCATGGAAGTGGTGGGCTATTCGGCAAAGAATATCGTCATGCACATGAAAGGGGAGGTTGATCTGGACGGCCAGATGCTGGGCCACGCCCGCATCTTGGATCAGGCCGCGGCCATGGCCAAGGATGCCTTTGCCAAGGACACCCGCCACAAGCAGGGGAAAACCGATTCCAAGGATGCGGTCTGGGAGAACTGGGAAGATTTTTCCAGTCGGCTGGACAGCTTCAAATCGGACACGGCGGCGCTGGTGTCCGCCCTGGAAAGCGAAGAGGGCGTGCCCGCCGCCACCAAGGCCATGTTCAAGAACTGCAAGTCCTGCCACGACGAATATCGCAAGGATTGATCGGACCCGGCCTGATCGGGGCGGCGCACGCGCCGGTCAGGCCAGCACACCCCACCAGATCAGCGCGGCCACAAGAGCCAGCGGCAGCAGCGCCCAGGGGGCGGCCACCAGTTTCGGTGCCGTCACGGATCGCGGCAGGGGGCGCCGCCCGGTGATCATCGGGCGGATCAGCGGCACGCGCGCCCACAGTGCATAGACCAGCACCGCCAGCACATGCAGGCCGATCAGGCCAAACAACACGAAGCCGGTCAGTTCATGCCAGCCGGTCAGCGTGCCGGACAGGTCTTCGCTCACCATGCTGGCCAGCGGGCCGGAAAAGAACATATCATCGCTGGCGAACAGCCCGGCCCCGGCCTGCCACAGCAACAAGGCCAGCATCACCGCCACCATCCAGCCGCCAGCGGGATTGTGCCCGGCATAAGGGTAGGTTTTCTGCTGCCGCCGCAACAGCGTGATCAGGTGGCCCACAGCGTGCTTCGGCGCCGCCAGAAAGCTGCGAAAGCGCGCTGTTTCACTGCCCACCAGCCCCCAGACCAGACGCCAGCCCACCAGAAGCAGGACACTGAGCCCGGACCAGAGATGCACATCCGCCCAGATGCCGAATTTATCCTGAAAGGCGGAATAGGCCGACAGGCTGAATGTTATGATAAGCGCCAGATGGAACAGACGGATGGCACCATCCCAGACTTTCACCGATCGCATGGTTTTCTCCCGCTTCCGCGCTTCGGCCCCGGCGGACGGCGCACAATCTGTTTGACAAGCCCGCCCTGTCGGACCATATACCTGACCAAACAGGTCATATTTTATCGCCCGGCAGGTCGAGCATGCCCCAGGCAGGCGATCCGGGCAAGGGGCGCACCACGCGGCAACGGGCCGCAGCGCCCCGGCAGGAGCAAAGGACGCAACCGTGATACGACTGACCAATCTGGCAGACTATGGTGTCGTTCTGATGTGCGAAATCGCCCGCCTGCACCAGGCGGCACACCAGGATGCGGTCAGCCCGGAGCGGCAGGACGCGCTGGGCCGTGTCAATGCACAGGGCCTGTCCGGGGCCACCGGCGTGCCGGTGCCCACGGTGTCGAAAATTCTCAACGCGCTGGGCCGGGCGGGTGTCCTTGTGTCGCACCGTGGCCTGAAGGGCGGATTCACCCTTGCCCGCGCGCCGGAGGAAATCAGCATTGTGGACGTGATCGAAGCGATCGATGGCCCCATTGCGCTGACCCAGTGCGTGGATCATCGCAGCGGTGCGTGCAGCCTGGATCAGGTCTGCTGCATGAAACCGCACTGGCAGACCATCAATCAGGCGGTGCGATCCGCCCTTGAGGGGATCACCCTGTCCCGGCTGGCAGCGTCCGGCCCGGCAGCACCGTTCAAAGCGTTCGACGCGGTACCGGCAGAGTCGGCGCAGCGCGCCTGAGAACGCCATTTCACGCCAAGAGCAAGGAGCCGTAACGTCATGGCAGGCACAGCGGAAGCCCGCAAACAGGTGGATGAAGCCACCGGCAAATACAAATACGGGTTCGTGTCCGACATCGAATCCGAAATGGCGCCCAAGGGCCTGAATGAAGACGTGATCCGTTTCATTTCGGCCAAGAAGGGGGAGCCGCAATGGATGCTGGACTGGCGGCTGAAAGCCTATGAAGGCTGGCAGAAAATGGCCGAGCCGGACTGGGCCAAGGTGGAATATCCGCCGATCGACTTCAACGACATCTATTACTATGCCGCGCCCAAGCAGACACAAAAGCCCAAGTCCATCGACGAGGTGGACCCGGAGCTGCTGCGCACCTATGAAAAGCTGGGCATTCCGCTGGAAGAGCAGAAAGTGCTCGCCGGGGTGGAAGGCGCCCGGAAAGTGGCGGTGGATGCCGTTTTTGACAGCGTGTCCGTGGCCACCACCTTCCGCGAGGAACTGCAAAAGGCGGGCGTGATCTTCATGTCCATTTCGGACGCGGTCAAGGAACACCCGGACCTGGTACGCCAGTATATCGGCTCCGTGGTGCCGCGGCGGGACAATTTCTTCGCCGCCCTCAATGCCGCCGTCTTTTCCGACGGCACCTTCGTCTATATCCCCAAGGGCGTGCGCTGCCCGATGGAGCTGTCCACCTATTTCCGTATCAATGCGGAAAACACCGGCCAGTTCGAGCGCACCCTGATCGTGGCGGAGGAAGGCTCCTATGTGAGCTATCTGGAAGGCTGCACCGCGCCGCAGCGGGATGAGAACCAGCTTCACGCCGCTGTGGTGGAGCTGGTGGCGCTGGGCGATGCGGAAATCAAGTATTCCACCGTGCAGAACTGGTATCCCGGCGATGAGAATGGCAAGGGCGGCATTTATAATTTCGTCACCAAGCGGGGCCTGTGCAAGGGCGCCAATTCCAAGATAAGCTGGACCCAGGTGGAAACCGGTTCGGCGGTAACGTGGAAATATCCGTCCTGTGTGCTGGCCGGGGAAAACAGCGTGGGCGAGTTCTATTCCGTTGCCGTGACGAATAATTACCAGCAGGCGGATACCGGCACCAAGATGATTCACCAGGCGCCGGGCACCCGCTCCACCATCATTTCCAAGGGGATTTCCGCGGGCCATTCCGACAACACCTATCGCGGCCTGGTGAAAGTGCTGCCCGGTGCGGACAATGTACGCAACTATACCCAGTGTGACTCGCTGCTGGTGAATGATACCTGCGGCGCGCACACGGTCCCCTATATCGAGGTGAAGAACCCCTCCGCTACGGTGGAGCATGAGGCCACCACCTCGAAAATCTCCGAGGATCAGCTTTTCTACTGTCTTTCCCGCGGGCTGGACGAGGAAGAGGCTGTGGCGTTGATCGTCAACGGGTTCTGCAAGGAAGTGATGCAGCACCTGCCCATGGAATTTGCCGTGGAAGCCCAGAAACTACTGGGTATTTCGCTGGAAGGCTCGGTGGGTTAGACCCGCCGTCGCGCATCAGGCATCAGAGAAGGACGTTTTTTCATGCTGACCATCAAGGACTTGAGTGTCTCCATCGGCGACAGCAAGATCATCAAGGGCCTGGACCTTGAGATCAAGGCCGGTGAAGTGCACGCCATCATGGGCCCGAACGGGGCCGGAAAATCCACCCTGGCCAGCACCATTGCGGGCCGGCCCGAAATGGCGGTCACGGGCGGGGAAATCAGCTATCAGGGCAAGGACCTGCTGGCCCTGGCACCGCATGAGCGCGCCGGTGAAGGTATCTTCCTGGGCTTTCAGTATCCGGTGGAAATTCCGGGCGTGTCCAACCTGAATTTCCTGCGCACCGCGCTCAATTCCGTGCGCCGGTATCGCGGGGAGGCGGAAATCTCGGCGGCGGATTTCATGAAGCTGGTGCGGGAAAAGGCGGCAACCCTGAAGATGGACCCGGAGATGCTGAAGCGGTTCGTCAATGTGGGCTTTTCCGGCGGCGAGAAAAAGCGCAATGAAATGGTGCAGATGGCGGTGATGAACCCCACGCTGGCCGTGCTGGACGAAACCGATTCCGGGCTGGACGTGGACGCCCTGCGCATCGTGGCGGACGGCATCAACGCCCAGCGCCGGGAAGACAGGGCCATCTTGATCATCACGCACTATCAGCGCCTGCTGGATTATGTGGTGCCCGACAAGGTGCACATCATGGCCGATGGCCGCATCACCCGCACCGGTGACAAGTCGCTGGCCATGGAGCTTGAGAAAAAAGGCTATGAGGCGGTGGCCTGAGGGCGCATCCCCGACACCGGCACTGGAACGATGCAACCGGCACCGGAACGATTTGGCACCGATAAGGAATCTGGCATGGACGACGCCCTGTTGAAATCATACCGCGACCAGGCATTCAGCCTGCTCGGCAGCCTGCCGGGCGTGGACGATCTGCGCCGCCAGGCCGTGGAGCGGCTGGAAAAAGTGGGCCTGCCCACGCCCAAGACCGAAGCGTGGAAATATGCCGACCTGAAGCGACTGCGCAAGAGCGCCTTCAGCCTGGCCACACCCCCTGAAACGGACCCCGGCGAGTTGGACTGGCTGGTGGACGAGCCCGCCGCGCGCATCGTGTTCGTCAATGGCCGTTACAGCGAAACCCTGAGCGATCTGAAGGATGTGTGGCAGGCCATTTCCATACGCCCGCTGGCCAATCATCTGGCCGCCATGGAAGGCCGCGCGGATACGCTCTTTCAGGATGACGACGCCATCGCCCTGCTGAACACCGCGCTGCTGCGGGATGGCATGGTGATTTCCGTACCCGCAGGGGTCACGATCGACGAGCCGGTGGTGATCGTCAATCTGGTCCAGAATGCCGAAAACGCCGCCCTGCACCAGCGCCATCTGGTGGAACTGGGCGAAGGCAGCCGCCTGACCCTGGTGGAACGCTTCATCGGTGACAACAGCAGCAGTTGGACCAACACGATCCTTCAGGCGCGGGTAAGCGAACGCGCGCGGCTCGATCATGTGCGCCTTCAGGAAGAAGGGCCGAACGCCCTGCACACAGGCAAGGCGCATGTGAATGTGGGGGCCGAGGGGCGCTATCATGCCACCAGCCTTGCCACCGGCGGCGCCATGACCCGGTTCGAGGACCATGTGCGCCTGCTGGGCAACGGCGCCGATGCCAGCGTGGACGGCGCGGCACTGGCCAGCGACCGGCAGATTCACGACGCCCTGACCCATATCAGGCACACCGTGCCGGACGCCACGTCGGACCAGGTGTTCCGCGCCATTGCGGGCCAGCGGGGCAAAAGCGTGTTTCAGGGCAAGATCACGGTGGATCGCGGTGCCCAGGACACGGAAGCGGACCAGAGCTTCAAGGCCCTGCTGCTGGATCGCACCGGGGAAGCGGACGCCAAGCCGGAGTTGGAAATCTTCGCCGACGCGGTAAAATGCAGCCACGGAGCCACGGTGGGCGAACTGGATCAGGCGGCCCTGTTCTATATGGTCAGCCGCGGCGTGGACCCGGCCACCGCGCGCACCCTGCTGGTTGAAGCCTTCACGGCGGATGCCCTGGCCCGCATTGCCAACACCACCCTGCGCGACAGCCTGATGGGCCGCGTTTCCCGCTGGATGGCCAGCCGCGACCTGTCGGCGGTGGCCGCGGCCAGTGAAGAAAAGGGGGCAGCATGACAGCCGCCGAAAGACTGGACGACACACTGGACCTGGCGGCCATCCGCGCCGATTTTCCGATCCTGTCGGAAACGGTGCACGGCAAGCCGCTCGTCTTCCTGGATTCCGCCGCAAGCGCCCAGAAACCCCGTGTCGTTCTGGAAGCGGAACGGGATCTCTATGAACACACCTACGCCAATATTCATCGCGGGGTGTACAGTTTCAGCGCCGAGTCCACCCGCCGCTTCGAGGCCGCGCGGGACGCCGCCCGCGCCTTTATCAATGCGGAAAAATCCCATGAATGCCTGCTGGTGCGCGGCGCCACGGAAGGCATCAATCTGGTGGCGCAAAGCTGGGGCCGGTCCAATCTGAAGGCCGGGGACAGCATCGTTCTGTCGGAACTGGAACATCATTCCAACATCGTGCCCTGGCAGATGGTGGCGGAGGAAACCGGCGCCCGTATCCGGGTGATCCCGGCGCTGGACGACGGCACGCTGGATATGGACGCCTATACTCGCCTGCTGGCCGAAAGGCCGAAAATGGTGGCCGTGACCCATGTATCCAATGCGCTGGGCACCGTGATGCCGGTGGCGGAGATCATCCGCCAGGCCCATGATGCGGGCGCGCTGACCCTGATCGACGGCTGCCAGGCCGCCCCCCACCTACCGGTGGACGTGCGGGCACTGGACGCGGATTTCTATGTGTTTTCCGCGCACAAGGTCTATGGCCCCACGGGCATCGGCGTGCTTTATGGCAAGGAAAGCCTGCTAGAGGCCATGCCCCCCTGGCAGGGTGGCGGCGACATGATCGACCGCGTTACCTTCGAAAAGACCACCTATGGCGCCCTGCCCCACAAGTTCGAGGCGGGCACCCCCAATATCGCCGGGGGCGTTGCATTCAAGGCGGCGCTTGATTATGTGAGCACTATCGGCATGGACCGGATCGCGGCCCACGGAGACGCGCTGATCCAGTACGCGCATGACCGGTTGTCCAGCCTGAACAGCGTGCGCGTTCTGGGAGGTGGCCATCCGCGCATCGCGGCGATCAGCTTCGTGATGGACGGCGCCCACCCCCACGATATCGGCACCATACTGGATCAGCAGGGCATCGCCGTGCGTGCCGGGCATCACTGCGCCCAGCCCACCATGGACCGTTTCGGCGTTCCGGGCACGGCGCGGGCCAGTTTCGGTCTATATAACGGTACGGACGACGTGGACGCGCTGGTAACCGGCCTGAACAAGGTGGTCGAGCTTTTTGGCTAGAGCAACCCGCTAAAGGATACGCATGAACGAGCAACGGGACATACTGGACGTAACGGCCCCCGCCGCAGACGGCATCCCGCCGGAAAACCGGCCCGTGCGGCCCGAAAGCCGCCCGCGCCCCGGCACGGACGGCGTGGCGCAGGAGCAGGACGACGGCAGCTATTTCCTCAACAAGTTTCTTGAGGACAAGGCCGAGGCCAAGGCCGCCGAGGCCGCAGCGGAGCCGCGCGGCAACGGCCACGAGGATATCGTCGAAGCCTCGGACGCGGAAGCCGAAACAATCAAGGAGCGCATCGTCGAGGCGCTCAAGGAAATCTATGACCCGGAAATCCCGGTGAACATCTATGAACTGGGCCTGATCTATGATGTGAAACTGCGGGAGGATCACGCCGCCTTCGTCACCATGACGCTGACCACGCCCCACTGCCCGGTGGCCGAGTCCATGCCGGCGGAAGTGGAACTGAAGGTCAATGGGGTGGAAGGTGTCAACGGGGCGGAAGTGCGGCTTGTCTGGGACCCGCCCTGGGATATGAACAGAATGAGCGACGAAGCACGGCTGGAACTGGGCCTGCTCTGAGACGGACATTGCGCCGGGGCGCCGAACCGGGGCGCCATACCGGAGCACGCATCGAACCGACCCGGCCAACAGGAAAGGAGGTCCACCATGACCCCGATCAACATTACCGACAAGGCCGCCGAGCATATCCGGGGGCTGTTGGCCAATAATGAAAAGGCCGTGGGCATCCGCCTCGGCACCAAGAAATATGGCTGCAACGGCCTCGGCTATGACATCAGCTATGTGGAAGAGCCGGACCCGGCGGACGAACTGGTGGAAGACAAGGGCGTAAAGGTCTATGTGGACCGCAAATCCCTGCTTTTCATCCTCGGCACCGAGATGGACTGGGAAGACGGCACCTTCACCACCGGCTTCACCTTCCGCAATCCCAATGAACAGGGCCGTTGCGGCTGCGGGGAAAGCTTCACGGTCTGACCCGGCCCACTGGCGGCCCACCGGCGCCTTCTGGCGCCCCTTCACTGGCTTCGCCCGCGCGTTTCGGCCCGTCGGCGTCTTTGATCTGAATCAGAGCGCCCCGCCCTCGGCGCTGCCACGCTCCCTTATGTTTCGCGTATATGAGGGAGCCTGACCATGCGCACAATCGAAACGGGGCACCAGTGCCCGGATACAGCCACGCCCCAACGGGTGCGCGCCTCGGCACTGATGGCCCTCAGGCGACATTCGCCCGCCCGCCCCCGGAAGATCATCGCGCCGGAACGCACCCAGCGCCGACGGCTGGACCGGCTGGGGCTGACCGGAACGCTCAGTCATCCCGGCCCGCTGGATGGCCACATGCGGCTTCTTCCCCTCGCAGCCCTGCTGCCGGGCGACACATCCGACCCGGTCCCCCCCGACCCCCTCGCACAGGGCCTGCGGGATGCACGCGCCATGGCGGAGCAGGGCGGCGCCCGTCTTTTGCTGCCAAGCCACCTGATCGCACGCGGCCTGCTGCCGCCGGACCCGGCGACATTGCAGGGCTCAGGTGCGGACCTGTTCATCGATCCCGCAAGGCTTCCCGCCCTGCTGGCCGCCAAGCCCGATGACGACCCCGCCCCCGTGCTGGTGTTCGATGGCGGCTATGACGACCGCGCCGCGCTTTACGATGCGCACTTGCTGTCGGCGCTGCCCGATCATGTGGCCTTGCACACCGCCTTCACCGCACTGGGCGCCTGTCTCGGACCCGTGCTCGATGCCACGCCCCACACAGCCAGCGCCCTGCTGATCAGCGCCGGGCTGTATCGGTGCCTGGACAGGGTGACGCTGGACCAGTTGATGATCACCCATGGCCTGACGCTGCTGGTGGCACCCGATGATGACGCCCGGCTGACGGAGGGGCTGATCGCCTTTTGCCGCGACGGAACACCCATGCCCGACCATACTCAAAGCCCGGTAAAGCATGGCGCGCTGGTGCCGCGCGGGCGGCTGGACGCGGTGCTTGGCTATCTTCCGGGGGCGGCGCTGGACCTGCCGGAATCGGAATGGGACCGGCAGGCACGGACACGCTTTGCCATTGACGACCTGACCGGAAAGGAAACCGGGGCGCAGACCGGAGAACAGCGCGGGGCGGGTCCGGCGTCGCCCCCGCCCGCCACAAGCGGGCCGCCCTGTACGCCCGTCAATGGCTGTCATTTAACCTGCGACCGCCCCCCACCCGCCAGAACCACGCCGATCATGGCCCGCACCCGAACCGTGACTGTGCCGCGCGCCTGGCTCACCGATGGACACCCGGACCTGATGGCCGAAATCACACAGGCGGCCAACGATATCGCCGTCAGAGGCGGGCGACCGGGCGGGCTGACCGCCACACTGATTGCGCCGGATACGGGCGGCAAGGGGGACGGCTCCGCCCCGTCGCTGCTGGCGCTGCTGAAAGCCCGGCTCACCGCCTATCTGGACGGTCAGGGCCTGCCCCTCATGGCACTGGAGGAACGCACTGCCCCGACCCTTGCCCCGACGGATACCGCCAGCCTGACCTTCACCCTGTGCGGGCAGGCCGGTCGGCCACCGGGCGGACGAACGGACCAGAGCGAGCCGCGCGCCCTTGTTCTGGTGGGGTCACTGGGCGGCCTGGGGGCACGCAGTCTGATGGATCAGGCGGTGGACGAAAGCGCCCCCCGGCCCCACAGCCTGGTTCATCAAAGCCTTGCTCCCTTCATATCCGGCCTTGGCGATCTCACCCCGAAGGTGCTGTTGGGCCACTGTCAGGGCGGTCTGCGCGCCGGGCTCCGGCGACTGCTTCAGGCGGGGCTGGAAACCGGCGGCCTGACAGTGCGGGAAACAGCTCTGCCGGTGGCGGATACCACCCGCGCGCTCATTGCCCGACTGAATCTGGACATTCTGGAACTGGACAGCCTGTCCTGCATGATACTGGCGGTGCCGGAGCCGCTGGCGGATACGGTCTGCGATCGCCTTGCGAACATCGACCATGCTGAAGGGGCCCGCCCGCTTGTGATCAGCCGGATCGGCAGCGCCGCGCCAGCCCCCGACCCCACCGCCATTCCGGCGGACAGCCTGCCCCTGTATCTGATGGCCCGAACAGGCGGCTGGCGGCATGAGAACCTTGCCAGAACCACCCCTCTGACCGCCGCCGCCCACTGCCCCCGCCGCAGCGGGCAGGCCCATCGCCCGGTCAGCGGGTCAGTGTCAGCAGGCTGAACGGGCGGCCCCAGTCACTGAAGGCGGGCGGATGGTAGGGATCGCCGTCATGGTCCGGCCACCGGGCGGCCAGGCGCGCCGCCTCGGCCTCATAACGTGCCTTCCTGTCCGCCAAAAGGCGGTCAAAGCCCCGGCTGCGGCCCTCGTCGTGGCGAAAGGTCAGCGCCGGATCATACAGGCAGGCCCAGCCCGCCCGGCGCAGCTTGAAACAGAAATCCACATCGGAAAAAGCAATGGCCAGCCCTTCGTCAAAGCCGTCCACCACGTTGAAGCGCGTCCGGGTGCAGGCCAGAAAGGCACCGGTCAGCGCGCTCACCTGGTGGGCCAGGCGGGTCCGGTTCAGATAGCCGCCGTCTTCCGGGCGCTCCCCCATGCCTTCATGGGAAGGCCGGTCCAGCGTGCGCAAGACCATGCCCGCATGTTGCAGCCGCCCATCGGCAAACAACAGGCGCGCGCCCACGGCGCCGATTTCCGGCCTGGCCAGTTGGCCGCGCAATCGGTCATCGAAACCGTCGCAAAGCGCCAGCGTGTCATTATTCAGGAAAAGCAGCAGATCGCCGCGCGCCTCTGCGGCCCCCAGATTATTGCCGCGCGACCAGTTGAAGGCCCCCGGCGCGGCCACCACGCGCTGGCGCGGCCCGCCGGGGGCACCGCCATCATGAAATCGGGTCAGCCAGGCGCGGCAGTCCGGGTCAGCGCTGTCATTGTCCACGATCAGGATTTCAGCCATATCGGGCCGGGCCAGGCGGGCGATCACACTGTCCACCAATGGGGCCAGCAGGTCCAGCCGGTCGCGGGTGGGAATGATGATGCTCAGCATCGAAGCCGGTTCGGGTACCGGCCAGCGCCAGTGCAGCGCGCCCGGCACCGACAGGGCAAAGCCATCCTCGTGCGGGCGCGCCACCGGGCCCGTACCGCCTGCCAGCGCCATCAGGGCGGTCACGCGGCGGCAAAAGTCCGCGTCCGTCCCGACCGGCGCGGGATCGTCCGGTTCGGTCCACAGCACCTCCGGCACATGATGGAAGGCGGCGTCGCCATCCGTCGCCAGCACCGCCAGTTGCAAGGCCCACAGGGCGCCCGCATCGCCGCGCGCGGCATTACGGGCCAGGTCCGGCCAGCGCCGCACCACATGGCCCCGCACCAGCACGGCCCGGCCATACAGGGGCGCGGCCATCAGCCAGTCCGGGTCCGGCGCACCATACAGGCAGGGCCCATACGGTGTGCCGGACGGGCTTTCATGATCCCGGTCCAGCGTGATCACGGACGCGCCCGGCGCGACAGCCCCCAGGCGGGCCGGAAGCTGCGGCCACAGCCGATCCGCGGGCCCGGCGAAATGCACCAGCGCCGAGTCGTCGGGCAAGGGGCCATCCGGCGCGTATGCCACCGGCTGAACCGGCGCGGCATCGGCCATGGCCGGGCGCCCGGCATCGCGGTTCTGGGTTTCGCGGTTCTGGGTTTCGCGGTTCTGGGTTTCGGGGTTCTGGGTTTCGCGGTAGAGGGCATAGCTGTCCAGCCCGAAGGCCCCCAGCCGCGACAAGGCGGGCAGCGCCCCGGCCAGTTGCCGCAGCGAATCCGCCAGCGCCGGATCATCCTTGGGAAGGCTGTGCACCCGCTCCACCAGCTTGACCAGGCTGTGAAAGGCGCGCGGCTCGCCTGGTGTCATGTCCTGCCGGGGCAGAATGAGCTGGCCGGTGTCCGCCTCACTGATCCGCAGGGCCACGCGGCCACCGCCCATCAGGCTGTCGGGCAGTGCCAGCCGGGTTTCAAACCCGCCCCCCTTCAGGCCGGGCCAGACTTCCGCCAGGTCGGGCCGGGGGCCGGTATTGTCCATGCTCGCCACCAGATGCGGCCCGGCATGAACCAGCAGCGATACCGTCCGCGACGGGTCCGCCCGGTCCACCACCCAACCGGCCAGCACACCGCCGTCCAGCCGCTCCAGCCCCGCCGCCAGATCACGCGGCGGGCGGCGGGTCAGCCGGTCCAGCGTGCGGCGCAGGGTCGCCAGCCGGTCCTCTCCGTACAGGGCGGCAAAGGCGGCAATGAACGGGTCGGTTTCCGCCAGCGCCGCCAGCCCGGCCACCCGGTCCAGCGGCACGGCGGGGGCGGGCCGCTTCAACAGGTGGGTAAAGGCGGCCCGCACCGCCTCGCGCCGGGCACCAAGGGCGACCGCATCGCCAAGGGCGGCGGCGTCCACCGGGTCCGGCGCCTCCCCCGCCGCCAACCGGTCCAGCGCCGCCTGAAACGCGGGCAGGGCCATCAGGCGCTTGAACACCACCCGCAGGGACGGCGCCCGCCGCCGCCCCTGACCGCGGGTCAGGCAGCGTTCCCGCTCAAGCTGTGTGGGGGCACGCCCCAATATCAGCGTGCCAAGCGCGGTCAGATGATCGGCGGGGCGGGGCTGAAACAGTCGCCCACGGCCCAACGCCGGGAGAAGACGGGAAAAGGTGCGCCCCTCAGGCATATCCATACCGGAAGAGCAAGCCCGCATAGCGATCATGCAGGGCCTGCGCCGTTTCAGCATCAAGCGCCTGCTGCCATTGCCGGGGGCGGCCATTGCTCACATGCTCCCCCCGCACCACAGCTTCGCCGAACAGGGAATGGCGGCGGACAATCTCATCAAAGACAGGCCGTGCCTTTTCCGGCAATTCCAGAAAGCGGAAAGCCTCGCGGAACCGGGTCAGCTTCCGATCCTCCACCATGTCTTCATAGCGCAGGGTCATCACCCGATCGCTTTCGGGAAAAGCGGCCATATCCTGCGCCGTGGACCCGGCGGCATGATCCGCCTCGAACAGAACCTGCCCTGAAAAGGTTTCAAAGGATTCCAGCTTTTGCCGATAGGTCTGTCCGTCAAAGTCGGATTGGGGTGCGTGCAACCATTGTTCATCGGATTTCAGGTGATAGCGCGCGCCTGAAATAACGATATCGCGCGGATCCCGCACCATGTGCAGCCCCCTGAACTGGTTGGAAAAAACTTCCGAGCGGTTCAGCGCGGCGGCCACGATCCGGCTATGGTCATCAAACAGACACACCGGGCCAACGCCTTCCCGCGCCAGATAATCGCACAGTGGCACCAGGCTATCCTCTGGAAGGCCAGCCTGACGAGCATAGCGGGTCAGGTCGAAGAAAAAGATTTTCCGCTGGCGGCAGAAATTGGCAAAAACGGTACGCAGCCACTGTGTTCCGGCCTTGTGGTGGGTGCTGATGAAGATTTTGCCTTTCACGCGCGTGCCCCGGTCCCTGCGGTCTCGATACGGAATAGTATGGCACACCGGAAAGGCGCGCGCATAGCCCGCCCCGGTAATGGCCCAGACATCCCGGTTTGACAAGCCCCAAGCCACGCGGCGCCGCATCGGAGCCGCCCAAAGCAATGCGGCGCCCGAAGGCCATTACCCAACGCCAACAGCGCCGGCAGATGGATGGCGCACAATCAAAATATAAATGAAATGAAAATGGTGCCGCCTGCGTGACTCGAACACGCGACCCCCGCATTACGAATGCGATGCTCTACCGACTGAGCTAAGGCGGCCCTGAGAAGTGCGGGCGTTGTATAACGGATGACGAAGGCCGGAACAAGCCCGTTTTTATCCCAGATGACGAACGGAAAACAGCAATCAGACGGCGGGCCGCCCGCCCGGCCCATGTGGCGGCGCGCTATCCTGTAACAGGGCGATGGTGCGCTCGGCATCGAAGCGGGGGCTGCGGCGCACGTCCGCGCCGGTCAGCCAGTCCAGGCTGTCAAAGGCGCCGCACTGCCCGCACAGCGGCGTCCAGCGCAGGTGCCGGTGACCACAATCGCCGCAGGTCCAGCGCCCGCCCTCTTCCGATGTGGCGAGCGCCGCCTCGATGGCATCGGTTTCTTCCCCCAGGGCATGGGCCAGCGCCAGCCGCAACTGCCAGGCCCGACGGCTCGGCGCCTCGCGGGTCAGCCGGTCCAGAAGCGGGCGGGCAGCGGCCATGTCGCCCGCCTGCATGGCCGCATCGGCGCGGGCCAGCAGGCTTTCCATATGGTCCGGCCGCGCGCGGACGAGATTTTCCACCCGTTCCCGCCAGTCATGGGCGGATTCGGTGGGGTCCAGTTCCTTGTACAGGCGCAGCAGGGTGGGGTGGGGAAAGGCTTTCCACGCCTGTTCCAACCGGCGCTCGGCGCGCCTTGTGCGGCCCGCTTCCAGATCCAGCCGGGCCAGCCGGGCCACGGCGGGGGGAAAATCGGGGCGATCCTTCAGGGCCGCCATGAAGCCCCGGCGGGCCGCATCCTGATCCCCCCTGGCATGAACGGCGGACGCTTCCGCAAAGGCCAGCGCGGCCCGGTGGCGGCGCACGGTTTCCTTGTCCAGCAAGCCTTCCATCGCCACTTTTTTCAGCGCGTCCCGCGCCGCCTGCCAATGGCCGCTGGCCACTTCCAGCGCAAACAGCGTCTTGAGCACCCAGGGGCTTCGGCGGTGCTCGGAAAAGGCATCCCGCGCCAGGTCCAGGGCCTCGGCCTCCCGCCCCTGTCGGCGGGCTTCCCCCACCAGACCGCGCAGACCGATCAGGCGGCCTTCGCTGCCCCGCTCCAGCGCCCGGTAGCGTTCCGCCGCCGCCGCCCGGTCCCCGGCGCGGCTGGCCGCTTCGGCGGCGATCAGGTGCACCATGGGCTGTTCCGGCAGCAGGGTTTCCGCCTGTTCCACCAGCCGCCGGGCCAGCCGGTGATCATCCGCCGACAGGGCCACCAGCGCCTTGTTCATCAGGTGAAATCCCTTGCGCTGGCGGGCGATGACGCTGCCCTCACCGAAAAAGGGCATATCGCGCCTGAGCTTCATCCACAGCCATACGGCCCCGCCGGTACCAAGCGCCGCCGCCGCGATAAGCGCCGCCAGCGCGGCAAGGCTGGTGCTGACCAGTGCCCCGTCCAGCGCCAGCGTGACCCGGCCCGGATGCCCGGCCAGCCAGGCCGCCAAAGCGGACACCACCAGAAACAGGGCAAAAAGCAGCAACACACGGATCACGGCGTGCCCCCTTCAGCCGCGCCTTCACGCGCACCGGCCAGGCGCTCGCCCAGCGTATCGAACAGGGTGCGCGCGCGGGCCAGTTGCCGGGCCTGATCCAGCCAGGGCGCGGCGGGCTCGGCGGCGGCGCCATCCAACTTTTCAAGTTCGGCAATGGCCCCGGACAGGTCCTGACCGGCAAGCCGTCGCTCGGCGCGGGCCAGCAGGCCATCCACCCCCTCAGCCGCGGCATCGGTGCGACGCACCGTGAACAGGCCCTGAAGGAAGCTGCCCTCGGCCTTGTCGCGGGCGGCAATGACCGCCTGTGCCATATCGTCAAAGGACCGTTGCAGGCCGGTCAGGGTGGGCAGCCCCTCGGCCAGGGGCTCAAGGTCCGCCAATTGGTCCGCCAGCACACGGCGGTCCACCGGGTCGAGCCGGTCCAGCCCTTCCCGGAACTGCCGCAGCGGCTGAACGAAGGACAGCCCGGCCATGGCCCGGTCCTGCATCCGTGTCAGGGCCAGCATCATGCGCCCCCGCGGCGTGGCCTCCAGCGCACCGTTTTCCACCGCGCGCAACTTGTTTTCCAGTGTCTGAATGCGCTCTTTCAGGCGATCCGCTTCCGCCTTCACCACGCCAATGCTCTGATCCATTCGGGAAACGGCGGGGTTGTCCTCGCTTTGCAGGGCGGCGAGCCGGGCCACATCGTCCGACACTTGATCCAGCCGCTGGCGCAGCGCCTTGACCATGCTGGCGTCAAGGCTGCGGGCCACATCTTCCTGCCTGGTATCAGAGGATTGTTTCGGTTCCGTTTCTGATTTCGCCTCAAGCTCGGACAAAAGATTATCATGGGCGGCGAGCGTTTCCCCATGGCGGCTGACCCGCTGGTCCAGGCCGGTCAGCCGCTCCTGAATCGGGGCCAGGTCCACCGCCTCGGCGCTTTCCCCCTGCGGCGCGGGGCGGGGCGGGGCAAGGCCCAGCATGGCCAGCCCCTGCCGGGCATGGGGAGCCGCAAACAGGCCACCGGTAAAGGCCGCCAGAAGCGCCAGAAGCGCCCAGGGCAGCCGCGACCGGCGCGCCTTGCCGCCGCCGTGATCGGTGGGCGTGGCACGGGCTTCGGCGCGGGCACGGGAATCATCGCCCCCGGACTCGGCGCTGCCAGACTCGAAATCGGAGTCGGATTCGGCGATCACTTCCGCATCGATGATCTCGTCCGGCGCCTGATCACGGGTGTCACCATCCCGCGGGCTGTCATCCGGCGCCTCATCCGCCGCCGGGCCGTGATCCGGGTCATGATCCGGCGTGTCCCCGTTCCCGGTATTCCGGGGCGGAGTCTCGCCATTCTCCGGCGTGTCAGCGGCCATGATTCCTCCTCGCCTCGGCGCCTGGCGCCATTAGCCCAGCAGTTTGAACAAGGACAGCTCCGTGGGCAACACCGCGTGACGTATGCTGGCCCACGGCCCGATCAGATTGTCCGACACCCGCGCCGACATGGTGATGGCATCAAGCTTCTTCAGCCACCAGGTCTTTTCCAGTTCGGACACCAGCTCCTCGAAGATGGTGGCAGCGCGGGCGGAATAGAACAACACCGCATCCACATCCCCCTGGTCCAGCGCCACGGTCACATCGGTAGGAAAGCCCTGCGCCGCGCGGGTACGATAGGTGACCAGCCGTTCCGCATCGATGCCCTGGTTCTGCAACACACCGGCAATGTCATAGGCGGTATCCTCGCCGGACAGCCAGGTATATTGCCGCTTCACCTTGATGCCGCTTTCCGACAGCACGGGAATCAGGCCCTTGGCGGTGCCGGGGCCGACGCTCACATTGGTGAAGCCCAGCCGCTTGCACTCGTCCGCCGTGGCCTGCCCCACCGCATAGACCGGGCGGCCCTTTTGCGGAATCATGGACAGGCCGTGCCGCGCCCCGTTCTTCGATGTCACGATCAGCGAACGGGTTTCTTCCGGCAGTTCGAAAGAGGCGGGCTGCACCTCCACCATGGGCGCGATCAAGGCGTCACAGCCCCGCCGCTCCAGATCGGCGGCGGTGGTTTCCGCCTCGATCCGCGGGCGGGTGACAAGCACGGTCTGGGTCATGCGAACTGAGCCTCCACCTCGTCAAACAGTTTGCGGAAGAAATCCTCCCCCGCACGGGCCCGGATCGCGGTGCCCATCTCGTGGCCGAGCGCACGGGCCTCGGCGATCGGATCGGGGCCCAGATCGATGCTGCGCCTGTCTTCAAAGGCGCAGTTTCCATCAATCGACAACAGGGCGCCCACAAGCGTGAACCGGTCCCCGTCCCGCCAGGCATGGGCCGCGATGGGTGTGCGGCACGATCCGTCCAGCGCGGCCAGAAAGGCCCGTTCGGCGCTGGCCTGAAGCGCGGTTTCACCGTCGTGCAACGGCGCCAGCCGGGCGTTCAGCGCCTCCTCTCCCGCGCGCACTTCCAGCGCCAGCGCACCTTGCGCCGGGGCGGGCACGAAGCGGTCCACGGGTAGAATTTCGCTCGCTACATGGGCCATGTCCAGCCGTTTCAATCCGCTGAGCGCAAGGAAGGTGGCATCCGCTTCCCCCTTTTTCAGCTTGTCCAGCCGGGTCTGCACGCTGCCGCGAAAGGTGACCACCTTCAGGTCCGGGCGCAGGCGCCGGGCCATGGCCCCACGGCGGAGCGATGCCGTCCCCACTACCGCGCCGCGAGGCAGGGCATCAAAGGTGCAGCCGGCGCGCGAGATCAACACATCGCGCGGGTCTTCACGCGGCAGAAAGGTGGTCAACGCCAGCCCGTCCGGCAGGCTGGTGGGCACGTCCTTGCCGGAATGGACGGCGAAATCGATGTCCCCCGCCATCAGCGCGGCCTCGATTTCCTTGGTGAACAGCCCCTTGCCGCCCGCCGCCATCAGGTGCCGGTCCAGAATGCGATCCCCGGTGGTCTTGATCGGCTTGATGATCAGATCATCGGGAGACAGGTCGTCATGGACGGCCAGCAGCCGTGCTTTCACCTCTTCCGCCTGTTTCAGCGCCAGCGGACTGGCCCGCGTTCCGATGGTGATGGCATGTTGCACGGCGTTCCCCCCGAATGATAAATGGAGCATGACCCCGCGGGGTCGGCTCCCCCGCTTATAGACGGGAATCGGCGCCGAACCCAACCCCCTTTGGGGCCGTACCGTCATACCGCAGTCGGGCGCGCCGCGCCCGCCGACCAGGAAAACGCATATGCCCACCACCGCCAGACCGGCTATCACCGAGCCGCTGATCCTCGGCATCGAGACAAGCTGCGACGAAACCGCCGTGGCACTGGTGGACGGCGCGGGCCGGATACACGGCCACGAGGTATTGAGCCAACTGGACGCCCACCGGGATTTCGGCGGCGTGGTGCCGGAAATCGCCGCCCGCCAGCATATCAGCCATCTGGACCATCTGATCGCCCGCGTGCTGGACGAGGCGGGCATCACAACAAATGCGCTGACCGCCATTGCCGCCACCACCGGGCCGGGCCTGATCGGCGGGCTGATGGTGGGCGTGATGACCGCCAAGGCCATGGCTCGCGCGGCGGGCAAGCCCTTTCTGGCCATCAACCATCTGGAAGGCCATGCCCTGACCGCCCGGCTGACGGAAGACGTGCCCTTTCCCTATCTGCTGCTGCTGGTCAGCGGCGGACACTGCCAGATTCTGGACGTGGCGGACGTGGGCCGCTATCGCCGCCTTGGCAGCACGGTGGACGACGCCGCCGGGGAAGCATTCGACAAAACGGCCAAGCTGCTCGGCCTTGGCCACCCCGGTGGCCCGGCAGTGGAACGGGCCGCCCGCCAAGGCGACCCGAACCGCTTTGCCCTGCCCCGCCCCATGACCGGCAAACCGCACTGCAATTTTTCCTTTTCCGGCCTGAAAACCGCCGTGCGGCGGGCGGCGGAGACCTGCGTGGCCGAGCGCGGCGCCCTTTACAGCGATGACCGCGCCGATCTGTGCGCCGCCTTTCAGCAGGCGCTTGGCGCCTGTCTGGAAGACCGGCTGAACCGGGCCGCCGCCCTGTTCCTGGCCGCGCACGGCACGCCGCCGCCCGGTGGCCACCGGTTCGTGCTGGCGGGGGGCGTGGCGGCCAATGCGGCCCTGCGCGCGCGGCTGGAAACGGCCATGGCCGCCCACGGCTTCCGCTTTCACGCGCCGCCCATGGACCTGTGCACCGACAATGGCGCCATGATCGCCTGGGCCGGGGTGGAACGCTGGCGCGCCTTCGGGCCGCTGGATGAAAGCCATGTGCTGCCGCGCGCACGCTGGCCACTGGACAGCGAAGCCGCGCCTGTGGTGGGCTCCGGTCGCAAGGGGGCCAAGGCGTGAGGGGGCATGGATGGGTGCCCCGGAACAGTTTCCCTTGTGATGAGCAACAGGACAGGTAAGCTTGGGAACCACCTATTGATTTGACGCATCGGGGAATGAGTGAGCATCACCGGAACACATAGCGACGAACAGGCTGACACCGGCCTTCTGGGGGTTGTAGGCGGCGGCGCCTGGGGCACGGCACTGGCTACCGCGGCGGCCCGTATCGGCACGCCGACCCGCCTGTGGGCGCGGGAAGCGGAAGTGGTGAGCGCCGTCATTGACCGGCATGAAAACACCCTCTTCCTGCCCGGCTGCCCGCTGGACCCGCGCCTGAAAGCCACCGACAGCCTTGCAGATATGGCGGATTGCGCAGCCGTGCTGCTGGTAACCCCGGCGCAATATCTGCGCCCCACGCTGGACGCGCTGAAACCCCATCTTCAACCCGGCACGCCGCTTGTCATCTGCGCCAAGGGGATCGAGGTGGCCAGCGGCAAGCTGCTGTCCGATGTGGTAACGGAAACCGCGCCGGGTCATCCGGTGCTGGTGCTGTCCGGCCCCACCTTTGCGGGGGAAGCCGCCCGTGGCCTGCCCTGCGCGCTGACGCTGGCCACCACGGATCAGGCGGCGGGGGCGCGGCTGATGGCCATGCTGGGCCAGCCCACTTTCCGGCTGTATCTGTCGAACGACATCATCGGCGCCCAGATCGGCGGCGCCATAAAGAATGTGCTGGCCATCGCCACCGGCATGGTGGCCGGGCTGGGGCTTGGGGAAAATGCGCGCGCCGCCACCATCACACGCGGCCTGGCGGAAATCATGCGCTTCGGCGCGCTGTTCGGCGCCCGGCAGGAAACCCTGATGGGCCTGTCCGGGCTGGGCGATCTGATCCTGACCTGCTCCAGCACCCAGTCCCGCAACATGTCATTGGGCAAGGCGCTGGGCGAAGGGCACAGCCTGGAAAGCCTGATGGCCGGGCGCACATCCGTGGCGGAGGGGGCCCACACGGTGGAGATCGTCCACCGCATCGCCACCGAAAAAGGCGTGGACATGCCGATCACGGAGGCGGTGCACGCCATACTGCGCGAGCACGCGGATGTGCGCGAAACCCTGAGCGCGCTACTGGCGCGGCCGTTCCGCAGCGAAACCGCCTGACGCCCGACAGTCGGCGCCCGGTGGAGAAAGGAAAACCATGCTGTTCATGATTTTGTGCCATGACGGGCCGGACGGGGCAGACCTTAGACAGACCCACCGCCCTGCCCATCTGGATTATATCAAATCCGCCGGGGACCGGGTGAAGGTGGCCGGGCCGATCCTGTCCGACGATGCGGAGCCCCACCCCGTGGGCAGCATGATCCTGATCGATGCGGGCAGCCTGACCGCGGCCCATCTGTTTGCCGAGAACGACCCCTATCGCACCGCCGGGGTCTTTGAGCGGGTCGAGGTGTGGCCGTGGAAACCGGTGATCGGCGGCTGGCTGAACGGCTGATCCGTGCGCCGCACGCGCCCCGCATCGCCGCCGCTGCATCTGGCCGATGTGCCAGGCGGGCCGCCACCGGGCACCCTGTTGTGCCATCTGTCGGACCTGCCGGACCATGGCGGTCGCGCGCTCGCATTCCGGGACCATGGCGGCGCCGAATTGCGCCTGCTGGTGCAAAGGCTGAACGGCACCATCCGGGTGTTTGAAAACCGCTGCCCCCATGTGGGCACGCCGCTCAATCTGTTCGGGGAAAGATTTCTGAACAGCGACGGCACCGCCCTGATATGCCGCACCCACGGCGCCCTGTTCGATCCGCTGTCGGGCCGCTGCGTTCAGGGGCCGTGCAAGGGCGATTTCCTGCGGGAAGTGGCGGTGACGGAACGGAACGGCGCCCTTTACAGCCGTTGACCCTTCTGACGAAAAGAGAAGACAGCACGAAAAAGGGCCGGAGAACGCCCCCGGCCCCGGCATTCATTCCAGGGGCGCGCCCTATTTGATGTGCACCTTGCCCAAAAAGCCGGAATTTTCCTGCACCTGACCGGGCTTGCCGTAAACGGTGATTTCCCCGACGCCGTTCACATTGGCCGTCACCGAACGGGTGGCGTGAATCTCGGCCTCGCCCGCGCCATTGATGGTGGCGCTCACTTCCGCGCAGATCAGGTCTTCCGCATCCACGTCACCGGCGCCATTTATGGTCATGGAAAACGCATCGCATGTGCCTTGCAGCGACACATCACCCGCGCCATTAATGGACAGGTTGACCGGCCCGCCCTTGATATCGCTGATGGTGGCATCCGCCGCGCCCATTACGGACAGCCCCTCAAAGACGGGCATACCGATCGTCAGATCCAGGTCGGCACCATCCCAGTTGATGCGGCGGCCTTCGCCCTTTTCCGTGATGTCGATGATCAGCACCCCGTCCTCCACAGTGGTGAAGACACGCTCCAGATAGGCTTTGTCCGTGGTCAGTTCCACGGACTGGCTGGCATCCGCATCCACGGTCAGGTCCGCGGCGCCGCGCACCTCGATCTTGTTGAAGGCCGGCACATCGCGGGTGACGGTGACCGACTCGCCGCTGGCATTGACGCCGTGCGCCGCCAACCCGCCGGGGCCATCCGACGTGCCCGGCAGGGTCATACGCACGATGGGGTCACCGTCCAGAAGAGTGCTGGCAACGGCACCGCCGCCGATCAGAAGGGTAAGGCCCCCCACCAGCGCAAGCCGGCGACGGGCATAACTGTTCGCATGTTTCATCATATCCTCGCATGTCATGTTGGCCCCATCAGGGGCGGGCTGTCGTGAACGGGCCTGTTTCTGGCCTTCTTGTTGCGGATTTTTATTGTCAGCCGAGCGCCGATCCGATGCGCGCCGACCTATTATCCCGAAATGATACCTGTCTCCCCACGGGCGTCAAGATGGCATGGAAGGGCCCGGTCGGGGCTCTTGTCAAAGCCCCGGCCAGGGGGCACACTCGATCCGTCCCGGATCGCCAGCCAGGAGTGTTCATGAGCGGATCGCGGCCCATTCCCCTCGACACTGCCGCATATGACCGGCAAAGCCGCTTCGTGGTGTTCACCAGGGCTGAGCTGATGGACATTCTCAATGTGTATGGGCGCATGGTGGCGGCGGGCCAGTGGCGGGATTATGCCATCGACCATGGCCGTGACTCCGCCCAGTTCGCCATTTTCCAGCGTGCCAGTGAACGCCCGCTTTACCGGATCGTCAAGGAACCCGCCCTGCGCAACCGCCAGGGTCAGTGGCGCCTTGTGGGGCAGGCGGGGCAGATATTGGCGCGGGGCCACCGGCTGCCCGGCCTGTTGCAGCGGCTCACTGCCCGCCACCTGAAGGTGATCGACCACTGAGCCAGCCGGAACCCGGCAGGGGCCGAGAACGGGCCACACCACCGGGCACTGTCATCGCAAGCACTGGACGGCGGACGGGTGAGACGCTATCACCCCCGCATGTGGGGCCGCGCATGGATGGCCCGCGCTTGAGGAGGTGTGCCATGTCGGACTTCACGGTGATGCGCCGTATCGGGATCGATGCCGGTCACCGCCTGGCGGATCACGGCTCCAAATGTCGCCACCTGCACGGCCACCGCTATGAGGTGGAGGCGGTCTGCCGCGCCCGCGAGGTCACGGATGCCGGGGAGCAATCCGGCATGGTGATCGATTTCGGATTCCTGAAAGAGGAAATGATGCGCCTGATCGACGCCCCGTGCGATCACGGCCTGATCCTGAGCGTGGACGATGCGGCCATGCTGCGCCTGTTCGCCCCCGCCGATCAGCCCTTTGATGCCTGGCACGCCCCGTTGACCGAGGATGTGGCCCGCCATGGCTACCGCGAAGTTGCGGGGGCGGCCCTTGGGCAGAAGCTGTATCTGGTGGCGGCACCGCCCACGGCGGAATGTCTGGCCCGGCACTGGTTCAACCGTCTGGCACCGGCGGTTGCCGCGCGTTCGGACGGGCGGGCGCGCCTGACATCCGTTCGGGTGTGGGAAACGCCCAACTGCTTCGCCGTTTACGAGCAGCCCGCCGACGCATCATGACCCCGTCCGTCCATTCCGATCACGGCTGATCACACTGTGGGGAAGGCCCTTCCCCGCACAGGTCACAGCGCCTATTGCTGATAAACCAGACCGCAAAACAATCTCTTGCACGGAGCCATGATAAATGGAGCGTCTCGCCAGTCAGTTCACCGTTGCCCAACGCATTCTGATCCTGACCATCGCGCCCATTGCGGGGCTGGGGCTGGTCTTTGCGGTAACACTGATTTTCGGTGGCAGCACCACCGGCTTTTGGACCACGCTGGGCCTGATCATCATCGGCGCGGGGCTGATGCTGGCGTTGGGGCTGATGGTCCGCAACACGGTGGTGACACCCCTGACCCGGCTGACCGATGCGGTCTGCACCATTGCCAAGGGCGAACTGGACACCCACGTGCCCCGGCAGGATGGTGATGATGAACTGAGCCATCTGGCCATGGCGGTGGAATATCTGCGCCAGAACGCCCTGGAGCGGCGCCACCTTGAGGAACAATCCCAGCAGGAGCAGGAAGACCGCGCCGCCCGCGAGCAGGCCCGGCTGGAAGAACGCCGCCGGGAAGAGGCCGAAGCCCGCGAACGGGAGCAGCGCCAGCAGGCCCAGGCCCGCGAGGAACGCCTCGCCCTGGCGGACAATATGGAACAGACCGTGATGGGGCTGGTGGGCGATGTGAAAAGCGCCGCTCGCGACCTGGATGAAGCCGCCAACAGCCTGTCCCACACGGCGGGCGATACCCGCGAGCAGGTGCAGTCCGTCCGGCAGGCGGCGGCCAATGCACAGGACAGCGCCGAGAGCGTGGCCAGCGCGGCGGAGCAGCTTGCGGCATCGATCCGCGAAATATCCCAACAGGCCAGCCGCACCGGCAAAACGGCGGAAGACGCCAGCAGCCGATCCGACACCGCCACCAGCCGAATCGACGAACTGAACGGAATCGCGGATTCCATCGGCGATGTGGTCCAACTGATCAGCGATATCGCGGACCAGACCAACCTTCTGGCGCTGAACGCCACCATCGAGGCAGCCCGCGCGGGCGACGCGGGCAAGGGCTTCGCCGTGGTGGCCAGCGAGGTGAAAAACCTGGCCGATCAGACCGCTAAGGCCACGGACAAGGTGGACGGCCAGATCCAGCGGATGCAGGGCGCCACCCGCCATGCGGTGGATGGGGTGCGCGATGTTCAGGCCGCCATCCGCTCCATGAACGAAACCGCCATGGCCATCACCGCCGCGGTGGAACAGCAGGACAGCGCCACATCGGAAATCGCCGAGAGCGTGGCGCGGGTATCGGATGCCACCAATGGCGTGACCCGGCAGATGGACGCGCTGATGGAAGGGGCCGGGGAAACGGCAAGTGCCTCCAAACAGGTTTCCGGCACGGCCATGGACCTGAACAAGCAGGCGGGCAGCCTGGATTCGGCCATACAAGATTTTCTGGATCGTGTCCGGCAATAGGCCGCGTGCCTTCCGGGGGCCGCGCGCACGGCGTCTCTCCGCCGGGCTGGGCGCTGCCCGGATCGCCGCCACGGCCCTGATCAGCACAGCAACCCTGATGGGCAGCGCCGCCATGGCGGGCCCGGCCCGAACGGCGCCTCTGCCCATGGCCCTGCCCCACCCCATGGCGCGCCCCGCGCCCCTGGCCGCCACCATGGTGGCGCGGCTCAATCATGCAGGCTACAAACACAAGCGCCACTGCACGGCCACGCTGGTGGCCCGCGATTTGGCGCTGACAGCGGCGCATTGCCTTGGCGGCGTGCCGCTTGCAGAACATCACATATTGCCCGGTTATGAACGGGGGCGCGCGGATCAAAATCTAAGGCCCAATGGGCGGGTTCTGCGGTTCGGGGCGCGGGATGTGGCGGCCATCGCGATCAGCCCGGCCCATGACGGCGCCGTGATCCGAACCGTGGGGGAACCGCAAGTGGGCGATACGGCCTGGGTGCAGGGCTATCCCATGCCCGCGCGGGAAATTCAGACCAGTCTGGCCTGCCCTGTATTGAGGGTAAAGCCGCACCATTTTCTGCTGAAATGCACGGTGGCGCCCGGCGGATCAGGCGCGCCCGTGGTGCACCGCACCCCGGGAGGGCCGGTTCTGATCGGCGTGATAAGTCGCCGCAAGGGGGGAGCGACACTTGCGGAACGATTGCCGCCCCGGCTGCGCGCGCACATAAGAGCCGCAAATCAACAGCGCCGCCAAAGGTGAAAAGCACCATGCTCAGCACGGCGCCCGCACAGCGCGACATGACGGACGCCGCACATAAAAAAACGCCCCGGCAGATAACTGCCGGAGCGCTTCAGCCGTTGCGGCCCGCAAGGCGGGCGCATTCAAGCTTGTTAGTCAGCTACGGAAAGCTGACCAGCCGCATAACGGCCACGACGATCTTGTTCCAGCTCGAAAGTGATGCGCTGGTCGTCGTTGAGCGTTTGCAGGCCAGCGGCCTGAACAGCGGAGATGTGTACGAACACATCATTGCCGCCTTCGTCCGGCTTGATAAAACCAAACCCCTTGGTGGGGTTAAACCATTTAACTGTACCTTGTGCCATGATGGCCTCCTTTTGCGCGATGTCGTGAAGTGGGTCTCGTGCGGTCATCGCGCAAAAGTCCAGTCCAGATCAGTCGCGGGTCTTGTGCGGCGTATCAACACGATGTGCCGCATCCCTTTTCAAACAGCCCACGGGGTGCTGTTCCAGAAGCGCGCCCCGCAAAACGGGGCCTGCCCTGAAAATCACCCACCCCCACCTGCCAGAATAGATTGGCCGACAGGGGGCTTCCAATGCGATCGTGCCCCAAGGGCGCGACCACGGCGAGATACTAAGGCCAATTGGCGGTTCTGACAAACCATTTCAGCGCCGGATGCGATTTTTTTTGATGCCCGGTCGCAAAACGCGGTTCAACCGGCGGAATTCCCCGCCTGTGCGGCAACGGAACTGGCCATCACGAACTGAACGAGGCGGAGCATCAGAAACCGGTTATTGTCCAGATCCACGGCGCCGGGATTCGTTTCCGTCAAGGCAACCACGGCGGCCAGAGCGCCCTGGTGCCCACGCTCCGCCCATATGACCAGCTTGTCGAGGCTCAAACCGTGATAGCTCATGCCTGAACTCCTTCACTCCGACTCTGTTGCCGCCCGATTCACTGGGGCGAGACCCCGGCTCTTTTTCTTGTCATGGAGAGGCCGGGATGCTGCTGCCATCAACGCCGCGGGTAACAGCCGGAATGACCGCCCGGCCAGCTTCATGGCAACTTTTAATAAGATTGTACTAAAAGGTGCTAATATTGCGTGAACATCCCGCGCAAGACACAAAATGTTGATATTCTGAAAATTCTGTCCGGCTTG
The DNA here is from genome assembly GCF_037658235.1 of Yunchengibacter salinarum. Classification (NCBI taxonomy): domain Bacteria; kingdom Pseudomonadati; phylum Pseudomonadota; class Alphaproteobacteria; order Kordiimonadales; family Kordiimonadaceae; genus Yunchengibacter; species Yunchengibacter salinarum. The sequence continues at coordinate 100,780 of NZ_JBBJLN010000010.1, forward strand.
AACGAATCTGTCCAAAACTGGCACAAATGCGGCGGAATTTTCCGAGTCGATCCATCCACCGAGCGCCCGCGCCGCTGAACGGCACCGGGACTCGGACGAACCCCATGAGCGAAACTCAGGGGCAAACCCCATGGATCAAACAAACGCCCCCGGATCACCGCTCTCAGATCAGGGCCCTCAAATCAGGGCCCTCAAATCAGGGCCATGAGTTCTTTTTCCAGCAGGGCCTTGTCAATCGGCTTGGAAACATAGCCGTCAAAGCCAAGGGTCAGATATTTTTCCCGGTCCCCGGTCATGGCGTCCGCGGTCAGGGCGACGATCGGGGGGCATGGGGACAATTCCCCCTTCAGGGTGGTCAACACCTCTTCGCCGCCCATGACGGGCATCTGAATATCCACCAGCACCAGATCAAACACCATGGTCCGGCACGCTTCCACCGCTTCCGCGCCATTGCTGGCCAGGCTCACATGGCGGAACCCGATCTTGGCCAGAAAATGCTGTACCAGCTTCTGATTGACGGGGTTGTCCTCCGCCACCAACACATGCAGTTGGTCCACATCCGGCGCCGCCAGACCGCGGCGACGGCCCTGACCGTTGCTGTCATCCACCGCCCCCGGCGCCAGCGGCACGATGAACCAGAAACGGCTGCCCGCACCGGGCTTGCTGTCCACCCCGATACGACCATCCATCAGATTGATGATTTCCCGGCAAATGGCCAGCCCCAGCCCGGTTCCCCGGCGGGCCCGCTCGGTGCCATCCTCCGCCTGATAGAAGCGGCCAAAGACCTTTTCCCGATCTTCCCGCGTCAGGCCCGGCCCGGTATCGCTCACATCGAAACGCAGGTCATACCGACCCGGCGCGCCGGAATCCGCCCCCTTCGGGCCGGTCACGGCCACCACCAGCGAAACCGAGCCCGCATCGGTGAACTTCACCGCATTGCCCACCAGATTGACCAGAACCTGCTTCAGGCGCACTTCATCGCCCTCGAAAAGGTCCGGCGTGGTCGCACCCTGCCCTTCAATGCGCCAGGTCAGTTTCAGGTGCTTTTCCTCTGCCTTGTAGGCGAGAAGGTCCACCGCCGAGCGCACCAGGGCGGTCAGCGAAAAGGTTTCCGAGCGCAGTTCGAAATTGCCGGATTCGATCTTGGAGATATCCAGCACGTCATTGATGATATCCAGCAGATAACGGGCCGAATTGGTGGCATCCTCAAGGCACTGGCGCAGGTCGTCGTCCATGGGATGTTCGCGGGCGATGGACAACATGCCCAGCACACCATTCATCGGGGTGCGGATTTCATGGCTCATATTGGCGACGAATGCGGACTTGATGGCGCTGGCCTTTTCCGCCGAGCGGCGCTCCTCCTCCAGGCGGCGGCGCTCGGCCTCCTCCTCGGTGCGGGCCGCTTTCAGGTCCGCGCGCTCCTCGGCGGTCTTCTGATAGGTTTCCAGCATCCGGGCGAGCGTACCGATTTCATCCCGGCGGTCCCGATAACCGATGGGCACCACACCCGCGCCGTGGATATTTTCTTCCACAGCCGAAACGACCTTTGCCAAAGGCCCCGTGATACGCCGTGAAAACCGGAAAGCGCCGTACGCCGCCACCAACAGCACCCCCAGGGAAAGCGCCGCAAACAGCCACATCAGATCCCGCACGGGGGAAAAGATCGCCGACCTTGGCACCAGCACGCTCAGCACCCAGGGCCGCTCGATGGCGCCCACCGTAACGGGGATATGGATGGCCTCCACCGCCTCGTCGGCATGTTCATAGCTCTGGCTGACCCAGGTGCCTTCCGCCACCGCTTCTTTCAAATGAGCCAGCGGTATGCCGAAATCCGTCGCCCGAACGCCCGTGGTGCCATCTTCCGGGGGAACGATCACCTTGCCGTTTGGCGCGAACAGGGCGACGCGCCCCGCGCCATAGGGGCGCTGCCGCCCCAGAAACGCCTTCAGGAAGGTCAGGGTATAATCCGTGCCCGCCACACCGATGGTCTTGCCGCTGGGTGCGCGCACGGGCAACGAAAAGGTGGCAAGGGTGGTGGGCGTGCCTTCGATCGGCCAGGCTGTGGGGTCCACCAGAACGGGCTTCCCCGTGGCGATCACACGGGTGAAATAATCCGAATTATAAGGGTCCGTGATACCGCGCGTGCCCAGCTTGTCCCCCACCCGATAAAAATAGGGGATGAAATTGCCCTCGGCATTGGAACTGGGCGTGCCGCGAAAGTCCTGGTCCCGGCCATCGAACCTGTCGGGCAGAAAGCCGGTCCAGATACCGAAAAAATCGGGATTGGCGCGCAACAGCCGCTGCATGGTCTGATGCACGGTCTGGCGGCTGGTATCGCCTTCCGCCACCATGGCTTCCAGCATACGGGAAAAATCATCCGCCGTCTGATAGGCGGCTTCCAGCTTGCGCGAAACCTCGCGGGCATTCTTCTGGGCCACCGCCGCCAGGCGGGCGCGGGCCTCGTCGGCAACGAACCTCCCCGCCTGAACGGTCACAATGACGGACAGCACAAGCACGGCGGCCCCCACAACGGCCACCATGGTCGCAGGCATCTGAAAGGCAATGGATTGTGTCTTCGGCAGGCGCACAGGCACTCCGACAGGACAAAACAACTATTGAGCCGAGGCCACAATCATCGCCAATTCACGCGCTTTTGTCACCCCCTGAGCGCATCACCCTGACATGGAAGGCGCCACCCGCACGCCTGCCCACCCTTGCACCTTCGGCCAGGGCGGGCCGGGGCGGCACCTATCGGTCAGCTTTCACCATTTGCCGGGCGCGCTCGGCGATGTGCCGGGCAATGCGCTTTGGGGCCTTTTCCGTGGTGGCCACGATTTCGCTCGCAATGCGTCCATCTTCCCCGGAACAGGCGAAGGCGTGCATATAGTTGAACCGGTCGCCCTCTGTCACCCGAACGGCCCCCACATGAATGTGCAAGGCGCCGTCCTGCTCCCCGCGTGAAAGTTCCATGTCCGGTTTCAGGGCCTGCGACAGGGCGGGCCTCAGCGCTTCGGCGCCAGCCCCGGAAAGGGTTACGCGCAGGGGTTCGGCCACATCCAGCGCCTGAACCGGCACAAGGGCGAGGGAAGCCCCGGCGAAGGCCATCAGGCTCATGGACCTTACAGAGGCAAGGGAGCGCTTCTTCATTAACATGTCGAGGTATCCTTCATGGGCCCCGGCGGCGACAGAACCGGCGGGGGCGGTTTCACGATCTTGTCAGATCACGTTACGCCGTCGGCATCGCCAATGGATCAGTTGACCCGGCGGACAGAACGGCATTTCCACCACGATCACCGCCCAATGCGCGGCGACACCCCGGCAAAATCTGACAAAAAAGTAATGAATGACTGTACGAATACAACTGAGGCTATATATACTTCGTTCCTGAAGTGAAAAACTTCCCGAAAAGGTTTTAAACGAAAATTTTTTGAATTCGGTGATCTAAAAATATCCGGCAACCGAACCAGTATCACGTTTCAGTAAAATCATGTGTCGGCAATGCTACATCAGGCCTTGGCCTTTTCTTGAAGAGAAGACGTCTCACCCGGAGACCATCCATGTTCGACTTCCGCTTCGGCACCGCATCCAACGACACCCCTGACCTTCCGCAGTCCGGCCGGGACGCCTTCACCCGCGTGGAAGACCTTCTTCCAGTGCGCGCAAACACCCTGAAAAACACCCGCCTCGATCGCCTTCATGATGCGATTGGCAACCTGCGCGGCAAGCTTTTTGATCCGACCGCGACCGAGAACATATTGGCGATCGATACCGAGGTGCGGGAGATCGCCACCGGGGTGTCCGGGTCGTCCGAGGAGCAGCGAGCGGTGATCGGGGAGATCGCCCGCAACCTTCAGGAAGCTTCAAAGGGCACGGAAGCGGTTTCACAGCAGACGGAAAGCATCTCAAGCGGTTACGGCGATATCCAGGAACGCGCCCGCCAACTGGTCAAGGCAGGGGATCACCTGGAATATATGGCGGGTAAATTGAAAATTCAGATAGATTATATGACCCTTTTAACGCGAATATGCCATCCGCCCGTCAACGCCCCCACCATGAGGCCGTCATGCATGATACCCTGACCATCGACCCGAACCGCGCCCTGGCCAGACTGGCCGTGATGTCGCCCGATGCGATCATCATTACGGATTGCCGGGGCCACATCACCCTTTTCAATCTCGGTGCTGAAAAGATATTCGGCTGGCGATTGGAAGACATTGTCGGCAAACCGGTCACCCGTCTGATGCCGGACAGCGCCGCCGCCGTCCATGATGCCCACATGGCCGGGTTTGCCCGCTCCAGCGAAACAGCCCGCTTCATGAACCAGCGCAGACCCATTCAGGGAAAACGGCGTGATGGCTCTCTTTTTCTGGCGGAAGCAACCATCGTGCAACTTCCGCTGAATGATGATCCGCATTTCGGCGTCATCCTGCGGGACGTGACGGAGCGTGAGGAATCCCGCCGACGACTGGAACACGCCCTGAACGCAGCCACAGTCGCGGATCGCACGAAAAGCGAGTTCCTGCACCGGGTGAACCATGAATTCAAGACCCCGCTGAACGCCATAATCGGCTTTGCGGAGGTATTGCAGACCCACACCAATCTGGACGAAACAAACAGGCGGGCCTATCTGGACTATGTTCTGCATTCCGCGCGGGATATGCAGTCACTGGTTGAGGATGTGATCACCATCAGCGATGCCCTGGCCGAGAACAGCAGCGGCCATCTGCGCGAAGACTGGGTGCCCGTCTCCCCCTTGATGGAAAGGGCAATCCAGGCCCACAAAAGCGCAGCGGAAGAGGCGGGCGTCACACTATCTTTCGACTCTCCCGGCGATGTTGACCTGTATTGCGACGCCCGGCGCACATCCCGCGCCCTGTCCGCGCTGGTGGACAACGCCATACGCTTTTCCCCGCCGGAAGGGGTCGTGCGGCTGTCCACCAGCCGCGAAGCCGATGGCAGCCTTAACCTGACCGTGACAGACGAAGGCAGCGGCATGGATCAGGAAACCCGGCAACAGGCGCATCAGCCCTTCTTTCAGGCCGACAGCGGGCTGGACCGGCGCTATAACGGGCTGGGCCTGGGCCTGACCATCGCCGACATGATCATGAAACAGCATAGTGGCCGCTGCCAACTGGACTCAGCCCCCGGCAAAGGCACAAAAGCCACCCTGACCTTCAGCGCCGAGCGCATCCACCAACCAGCACCGCCGCCCGGCAACCCATAGCAACATCGCCCATGGGCCTATCCCCCGCCCGAAGGCGCGTGCAAAGAAACGGCGCATTGGCGGGCCCGGAAAGGCGGGACCGTTGGTGCGGCGGAATGACGGCTCGCTGTTGCAAGCCGTCCGCTGCGCGACCGAACAGTGGCTCTTACCGCTGCCACAGACCCCATTAAAAAACCCCCGCCTGATGGCGGGCCCGGAAAGGCGGGACCGTTGGTGCGGCGGAATGACGGCTCGCTGTTGCAAGCCGTCCGCTGCGCGACCGAACAGTGGTTCTTGCCGCTGCCACAGGCCCCATTAAAAAACCCCCGCCTGACGGCGGGGGCTTTTTAATGGTGCCCGGGGGCGGAATCGAACCACCGACACGCGGATTTTCAATCCGCTGCTCTACCCCTGAGCTACCCGGGCATGGGTATTACTGGGCTGTGTGCGAGGGCTTTTAGCGAATATGGGCGGGCCTGTCCAGCCCTTGGCTGAAGGTTTTTTCAGCCTTCGTCGCCGTCGCTGTCCGCGGGGTCTGCCGCTTCCCGTTCGCCGGGCAGCACATAGGCGCCGCCAAACCACTTGCCCAGGTCCAGATCGGCACAGCGTCGGGAGCAGAAAGGGCGATAGTCAACCGTGGTGGGCTTGCCACATTCGGGGCAGCGAGCCCGGGTTGGTCTGGATGAATGCATGGCCACCTTCCTTGATCAGCGATCCGGCAGCAGGGCCACATCCACGGCGCGACCCGTTTCCAGCCGCACCTGACGATGGGTTTCCTGCCCCAGACCATCCAGCAGGGCCGGATGCGCTTCCAGCCAGCGGGCCGCCGCCTGCGGCAGGGTGAGCACCAGTGTGCCCGGCGCCTTGTCCCGGCCCAGCCGGGCAGCGCGGCGCAGCAGGTCCAGCACCTGCATATCCGGCGCCGGGCGGGGTATGCCGGGGCTCAACATGCGTTGGCGCAGGGACCGCCCCCGCCGCTTGCGGCTGAATTCCATCAGGCCGAAGGGCGAAATGCCGCCATGATGCACGGGCACCGGATCATCCCGAAGCGCCCTGTCCAGCACGGTGATCACCGCTTGCGTCACGGCCTTGCTGCAATCGATGAAATCCACCACCACCAGGCCGCCAATATCCTGAAAGCGCAGATGAAAGGCCACCGCCAGAGCGGCTTCCATATTCACCTGCCGCTTGGCCTCGGCGGGCGACAGGCTGGCCAGTGCCGCGCCCATATTCACATCCACCGTGGTCAGCGCGCGGGTTTCTTCAATCCCGATCCAGCCGCCCGATGGCAGGTCGATCCGCTCCGCCAGCGCCTCGTCAATGGCTTCATCGACCCCGAAGGTCTCGAAGGCGGGCTCCGCCCCGTCATGGCGCACGATCCGCGGGACCAGATCAGGCCAGTGTCGCCGCGCGAGGGCCAGAAGCTCCCGGTGCGCCGGGCCCCCATCCACCAGAATCGCCCCGTCCCCGTCATCCGCGACCAGAAGCGCCTGCTCGGCGGGCGTCCAGGCAAAGCGCAGGCCCGGCTCCCCCGGCGCGCCCTGCAAGGCGCCCACAAGCCGCTCGGCCTCGGCCACCACATGGTCGGCGGCCACGTTTTCGGCCCGCCCGCGCACCACCACGGCGGCGGATGTGGCCAGCGGCGCCAGCCGGTCAGACAGGGCGGCCTGCATCTTTGGGGAAATATCCTTGGAGAAATTGAGCCGGCCCTTGCCGCTTTCCACCACCACATAGCGCCCGGCCAGTTTGGGCCTGGGAGTAACCGGGAACCCCTTGTCGAAGCGCTCCCCCGGTTCCGCCACCACCTGCACCCGCAGGCGGTCGCCCTCGCGGGCGCAGTCGGCAACGGCGCGGGCGTCGCGGGCCATCAGGCGGGCGCGGCGGAAATTCATCACGCCGGTGCGGCCCGCGCCCAGGTCCAGAAACAGCATGTCAAGGGCACCGTCCACCCGACGCACCACGCCGTCCATCACCGCATCCACGGGGCCGAGAGCCGGGCCAAGGGCGGGGTCGTCGTGGAAATGCACATCCAGCGGCAGATCGTCTTCGCCCAGATGGGCGCTGCGCCATTGCCCGATGCCAGGCTCGATCAGCAGACGATCAGTCATCGACCACCTCCGCCGCCGGGCCACCGCGATCGCTGGCGCCCACCATATGGGCGTTCAACCAGCCCGCCACCTCGAACAGCGGCAAGCCCACCACATTGGAATAAGACCCGGACAGATAGCGCACGAACATGGCACCCAGCCCCTGCACCGCATAGCCCCCGGCCTTGCCGTGCCATTCACCGCTGGCCAGATAGCGGGCCATGTCCTGAGCCCCCAAAGGCCGGAACGCCACCACGCTTTCCACCAGCCGGGTCAGCGTGCGCCCGCCCGGCAGCACCAGCGCCATGCCGGTGGTGACCCGGTGACGGCGGCCGGACAACAGGGCCAGGCATTGCCGCGCCGTGGCCGCGTCTTCCGCCTTTGGCAGAATGCGGCGCCCGGCGGAAACCACCGTATCGGCGGCCAGCACCAGGGCGCCGTCCGCATGGGGTGCCACAGCGGCGGCCTTTTCCCGGCCCATGCGCTCGGCATAGGCGCGGGGGCGCTCGTCCCGGTGCGGGGTTTCGTCTATATCAGCGGGCAGGATATGATCCGGCACCACGCCTATCTGCGCCAGCAGATCACGGCGGCGTGGCGACCCGGATGCCAGAATCAGGCGGCGCGCGGCTGTGCCCGCCGCCAGGGGGCCGGTACCCAGACCGGTGCCGGGCGTGGCCGATTGGGCGCCGGGGTTGTCAGGCTCCAAGCCGGGCATGGATTATTTGTAGCGGTAGGTGATGCGGCCCTTGGTCAGGTCATAGGGCGTGAGTTCCACCAGAACCTCATCCCCGGCCAGCACGCGGATGCGGTTCTTGCGCATCTTGCCGGCAGTATGGCCCAGCACTTCGTGGCCATTTTCCAGTTCCACCCGGAACATGGCGTTGGGCAGCAGCTCAACCACCGTACCGCGCATTTCCAGCACTTCTTCCTTAGCCATGAACTCTCCGTTTCCTCGTCATGGGGCAGCAGGTCCGGGCACCATCGCCCGCGCGCCCCGCGCCCATCCAATTTGGGGCCATACATGATGGACCGCAGGCAAAAATGCAAGATGTTTAAGCCTCAGCCAGCAAGGCGGCGATCCGGCGCTTCAATTGATCCCGCACGCTGCGATAGGCGGCCAGAAGCTGCGCCCGGCTGCCGTCATCCGCGCCCGGATCGGGAATGGGCCAGTGCAGCAATTTGCCGCTGTCCGGGCCCAGCGCGCGCTGCATCGCCCCCAGAGCCCCGTCTGTCAGGGCCACCACCCTGTCAAAGTCGGCCAGGTCCACCCGGTTGAGCGCCCTGGGCGCATGGTCGGCGATATCGATGCCCGCCTCCCGCATCACGGCCACGGAAAACGGGTCCAGCATACCGGGCACCAGCCCCACAGACGCCACATGTAGCCCCGGCGCCGCCATCTGGCGGGCCAGCGCTTCCGCCATCGGGCTGCGCACCGCATTCTGATTGCAGACGAACAGAAGGCTTTTCACCCTGCGCCCTCCCCCTTCATGATCACAGTCCCGGCCCGGCGCCGCGCGCTCAGCGGCTGCCCTTGGCCTCGGTCATGTGCAATGCCGAAATTAGCGTGAACAGGCGCCGCGCCGTGTCCATATCCAGCGTCACCTTGCCGTCCAGCCGGTCCCGAAGCTGCTCGCTTCCCTCATTGTGCAGGCCGCGCCGGCCCATATCGATGGCCTCGATCTGGCTGGGGCTGGCGCTGCGAATGGCCTCGTAATAGCTGTCGCAAATGGCGAAATAATCCCTGATCACCCGGCGAAGCGGCGACATGGACAACCGGAAGCTCATCAGCGGACGATCATCATCGGTGAACACATCGAACACCAGCCGCCCTTCCTGCTTGGCCAGCGACAGCTTGTACGGCCCTTCATAATCCGGGTCGGACGTGTGCACCAGCCGAAAGCTGTTCTCTTCCAGCAGGTCGAATATGGCCACGCGGCGCTCGTGCTCCACGTCCGCGCTCCACCGGCCCATGGTGGATTCGTCCAGATCGACGGAGATGAGCCGGTGATCCGCCAAAACGCTCAGCCCTCCCCGGCGCCATTGCCGGAAAGCCGCAGCCGAACGGACAATGCATGGGCGCCAAGCCCTTCCGCGTCGGCCAGCCGTGCCGCCGCATCGCCGATCCGGGCCGCGCCAGACGCGCCGCAGCCCACAAAAGTGGTGCGCTTCATGAAGTCGGTCACGCCCAGGCCGCTGGAAAAGCGCGCCGCGCGGGACGTGGGCAGCACATGGTTCGGCCCGGCCACATAATCGCCCATGGCTTCCGGGGTATGGCGGCCCAGAAAGACCGCCCCCGCATGGCGCACCCGCGCCATCAGCGCGTCCGGGTCCGCCACGGCCAGTTCCAGATGCTCCGGCGCGATGCGATTGATCAGCGCCGGGGCATCGGAAAGGTCCGGCACGGTGATGATGGCGCCGAAGCGCTGCCAGCTTTCGCCCGCAATGTCCCGCCGGTCCAGCCGGGCGAGCGTTTCGGTGATGCTGACCGTCACCCGGTCGGCAAAGGCGGCGTCATCGGTGATCAGAATGGCCTGGGCGGCGGTGTCATGCTCCGCCTGCGACAGCAGGTCGGCGGCGATCCAGTCCGGGTCATTATCGCCATCCGCCACCACCAGAATTTCGCTCGGCCCGGCAATGGTGTCGATCCCCACGCGGCCAAACACCTGCCGTTTCGCTTCCGCAACGAAAGCGTTTCCCGGCCCGACAATCTTGTCCACCGGGGCGATGCGCCCGGTTCCAAAGGCCAGCGCCGCCACGGCCTGAGCGCCGCCGACGCGGTAAATCTCGTCCACCCCCGCCACGCGGGCCGCGGCCATCACCAGCGGGTTGATCACCCCGTCCGGCGTGGGCACCACCATGACCAGCCGGTCCACGCCTGCCACCTTGGCCGGCAAGGCGTTCATCAGCACCGAGGACGGATAACTGGCCGTGCCGCCGGGCACATACAGCCCCGCCGCCTCCACCGCCGACCAGCGCTGGCCGAGCCGCACGCCCGCCGCATCCGTGTAATCCAGCCCTTCCGGCTTCTGCCGCGCATGGAAGGCCCTAATGCGATCCGCCGCCATTTCCAGCGCGGCCAGCGTTTCCCGATCCACCTGATCGGCGAAACTGTCCCGCGTGGCCCGGTCCAGCGCGAGCCCGTCCACATCCAGCGTGAAACGATCGAACCGGGTGGTCAGGTCCACCAGCGCCGCATCCCCGCGGGCGCGCACGTCCGCAATAATGCCGCGCACGGTATCGCTCACATCCGCCGCATCGTCCTGGCGCCCGTCCAGCAGGTTGGCAAAGGCCGCCTCAAAGTCGGGCGCGTTCGCGTCAAGCCGCCGCGTCATCGGCCACCGCCTTTCTGAACCGGTCGATCCATCGGGTCACGGGCCCGGGGTTTTTCTTGAAGGCGGGGCGGTTCACCACCAGCCGGGACGTGATATGCGTCAGCACTTCCACTTCCCTTAGATGATTGGCCTTCAGCGTGCCGCCGGTGGACACCAGATCGACGATCCGTTCCGACAGGCCCAGCGCCGGGGCCAGTTCCATGGCGCCATTGAGCTTGATACATTCCGCCTGAATCCCGCGCGCGGCAAAATGGCGCCGGGTCAGATTGGGATATTTGGTGGCCACCCGAATGTGCGACCGACGCGCCGAGGCGGTGTGATCCGCGCCCTCCGGCACCGCCAGGGATAGGCGGCAATGGCCGATATCCAGATCCAGCGGGGAATACAGGTCGCCATAATCGAATTCCTGCAACACGTCATTGCCCACCACCGCCAGATGCGCCGCGCCAAAGGCGCAGAACGTGGCCGCATCAAAGGCGCGCACCCGGATGATGGATACATCCGGGTCGTTGGTGGCGAACTGCAACTGGCGGGAATCCGGGTCATCGAAGGCCGCTTCCGGCTCCAGCCCGGCCCGGCGCACCAGCGGCATCACTTCCTTCAGGATGCGGCCCTTGGGCAGCGCCAGCACCAGTTTCTCGGTCATAAGCTGATCCCTTGTCTCAGTGTTCGTCATACGGGGCATACGTCCCGCCAGCCTATCCTGCCAGCCCGGTTCAGGCGGCGCCGTGGCGCGGCTGGCGCCTGGCCCGCCAGGGCGGGCCCAGATCGGTCAAAATCACGTCCGGCGCCTCCACGGTCAACGCCACGTCCCGGTCCCCGGAAAAGGACAGCAGCAGCTCCAGGTCCGTTTCACCGCTGTCGGCCCCCGGCTCCAGCCCATGGCCGCGCACGGCGAGCAGGTTCAGCACATGGTCTTCATCCTCTGGGATGTTTCGCGATTTCACCGCGCGCACGGCATTGAAATGCAGCGCCGCGCGCACGCGTTGCCGCTTGAGGCCGAACAGCGCCCGCTTTTCCCAGCAGAACCGGTTGGCGATCAGGGTGAACCGCGCGGCCCCCTTTTCATACGCCATGTCGCCCACGCGCACCGTGGCATCCTGCATGATGCTGGACAGGACGGTCAGGTCTTCCGCGGTGCGGGCCATCAGTTTCAGGGGCTGACTCATGGGTAAAGCCGTCTCCGGGCCAGTGGTGATCCGATCGGCGGGCGACACCCTTCGCGCGCCGGGCCTGTTCATATGCCGGGCCTGTGCGCTGCACCATAGGCTCAAGCAGGCACGCGATCAACCTGTGCCCCGACGTGACGCAGCTTTTCCTCAAGGTGTTCATAGCCACGGTCCAGATGATACAGCCGGTTGATATGGGTTTCGCCGTCCGCCGCCAGCGCCGCCAGGCACAGGCTCATGCTGGCGCGCAGATCGGTGGCCATGACCGGCGCGCCCACCAGCCGACGCACCCCGCGCACCGTGGCGCTGTTGCCGGTGATGGTGATATCCGCCCCCAGCCGCACCAGTTCGGACACGTGCATGAAGCGATTCTCGAAGATGGTTTCGGTGATCACGCTGGCGCCGTCGGCAATGCTGGCCAGCGCCATGAACTGGGCCTGCATGTCCGTTGGGAAACCGGGAAAGGGCTGCGTGACCAGATTGAAGCCCGAAAGCGGCCCGGCGCGGCGCACATGCAGGTCCGCAGTGGTGGTGTCATCCGCCATGTCCACCAGGCCGCCCGCCGCCCTGAGGGCATCGATGATGGCCCCCATATGGTCGGCCCGCGCGCCCTTCAGGGTCAGGTCCCCGTCCGTCATCAGGGCGGCGATGGCATAGGAACCCGCCTCCACCCGATCCGGCATCACGTCGTGGGTGGCGCCGGTCAGCCGGTCCACGCCGTCTATGGTGATGGTCTCGTGCCCCGCGCCCCGGATTTTCGCGCCCATGGCGGTCAGGCAGTCCGCCAGATCGACGATTTCCGGCTCCCGCGCGGCGTTTTCGATCACGGTGGTGCCGCGCGCCAGCACCGCCGCCATCAGGGCGTTTTCCGTCGCCCCCACCGATACGAAGGGAAAACGCACCGTGCCGCCGGTCAGCCCGCGCGGCGCGCTGGCCCGCACATAGCCATGTTCCAGCGTGATATCCGCCCCCATGGCTTCCAGCGCCTTCAGGTGCAGATCGATGGGCCGGTTGCCAATGGCGCAGCCGCCCGGCAGCGAAACCACCGCTTCCCCGGCACGGGCCACCAGCGGCCCCAGCACCAGAATGGAGGCGCGCATCTTTCGCACGATGTCATAAGGCGCCACCGTGTCGGTGATGTCCGCCGCATCGAAGGTCAGGCTGCGCCCCGCCAGCCGCCGACCGCCAAGCTGCTTGCCATGAGTTGTGACCGTCACCCCCATATGGTTCAGCAATTCGCCGAGCGTGGCGATATCCGCCAGCCGGGGCAGATTGGTCAGGGTCAGGGGCGCGTCGGTCAGCAGGGCCGCGCACATCAGCGGCAGGGCCGCATTCTTGGCGCCGGAAACGGGCAGGCTGCCCTTTAACCGGTGCCCCCCTTCAATGACGAGTTTTTCCATGGGTCGGGGCCTCTTGAACGGAACGGTATCGCACGCCAAGCATAGCAGTGCAGATGGCGGGAATGGGGCAGCGGATCAGATCCGGGGCAGTGTCACGCCGCGCTGGCCCTGATATTTGCCCGCACGGGCCTTATAGCTGGTTTCGCACGGTTCATTGCCTTGCAGAAACAAGAACTGGGCCACCCCCTCATTGGCATAGATGCGCGCGGGCAGCGGTGTGGTGTTGGAAAATTCCAGCGTCACATGGCCTTCCCAGCCCGGCTCCAACGGTGTCACATTCACGATGATGCCGCAGCGGGCATAAGTGGACTTGCCCAGGCATATCACCAGCACATCGTCGGGAATGCGGAAATATTCCACCGTGCGGGCCAGCGCGAAGCTGTTGGGCGGGATGATGCACACATCCTGATTCCGGTCCACGAAGCTTTTGGGGGAAAAGTTCTTCGGGTCCACTATGGCGCTGTCCACATTGGTGAATATCTTGAATTCCGGCGCCACGCGGGCGTCATAGCCATAGGACGACAGACCGTATGAGATGCAATCCCCCCGCACCTGGCCGTCCTGGAACGGCTCGATCATGCCATGGTCCAAAGCCATGCGGCGTATCCACTTGTCGGACATGATCGACATCAGCTCTCTCCCCCTTTGTCCGGCCCGCCCGGTGGCCCGCCCGCGTCGCCCGGCTCCCCCTCGCCCTGCCCTTCGTCGCCCTGTGCCGTGGACGGCGCGGGGGCGGACGGCGTGGTGCGCGCGCGATTTTGCTGCTTGCGCCGCCTTAGATTGGCGCGCAACTGCCGGGCCAGCCGATCCTGCCGGTTCGCCGCGCCCGATTTGCCGGATGTACTACCCTGCTTCATAACAGTATGAATGCGCGGGCGCCTTTGGGTTTTCAAGCCCTAACTGGCAAAGACGACCCCACACCGCCGCTTTTTAGCAAAATCCCCCTTGCATCCGGTGCCCGGCTCTGGCATATGCCCGCCAAGCCCCGGACGGCACCGTTCGGGTGTCCCCGCCTGACGGGCCGCTGTAGCTCAGTGGTAGAGCGCACCCTTGGTAAGGGTGAGGTCGAGAGTTCAATTCTCTCCAGCGGCACCATGATTTTTTTGCGCTCACGCAAGCGTGCTGCGCACGCGCTCCGCGAGGGCGCCGCACGGGCGGCGGGCCACGCTTGTGGCCTCCGCTCATCCCGCGCAATGGCGGGATGGCGGTAGAGGCGGCGCCGGAGCAATGTTCCCTTCACCGCTCACGCAAGCGTGCTGCGCACGCGCTCCGCGACGGCGCCGCACGGGCGGCGGGCCGCAGTCGCGGCCTCAGGCCCCCTGAACGGGCGCCTGTAGAAGCAACGCCGGAGCAATGGTCCTCTTGGCGTGAGGCGCACGAGAAACCGGCGCCTCCGGGGAAGCGCCGGTCATGGTTTTCAGGCTGTGGGCCGGATCAGCGGCGCAGGTCGAAGCGGTCGAGGCGCATCACTTTCACCCAGGCGTCCACAAAGTCCTGCACGAACTTGTCTTCGCCATCGGCAAAGGCATAAACCTCGGCCACGGCCCGAAGCTCTGAGTTGGAGCCGAACACCAGGTCCGCTTCCGTGGCGGTCCATTTCAGGTCGCCGCTCTGGCGGTCCCGACCCTCAAACACACCGTCATCATCGCCGGACGGCGCCCATTTGGTGTTCATGTCCAGCAGATTGACGAAGAAGTCATTGCTGAGCACGCCGGGCCGATCCGTGAACACGCCGTGGTCCGCGCCGCCGGTATTGGCATCCAGCGCCCGCATCCCGCCGACCAGCACGGTCATTTCCGGCACGGTGAGCGCCAGTTGATCAGCACGGTCGATCATCATATGCGCGGGGGCGGCATCGAGCCCGTCCGCCATATAGTTGCGGAAGGCATCCGCTTTCGGTTCCAGCGGGGCGAAGGCGTCCGCGTCGGTATGCTCGGCGCTGGCATCGGTGCGGCCCGGCGCCACTGGCACGGTGATGTCATGGCCCGCCTCGGCGGCGGCCTTTTCCACCGCGGCGGCGCCGCCAATGACGATAACATCGGCCAGCGAGACCTGCTTGCCGCCGCCCAAATCGTCGTTAAAGTCCGCGCGCACATCTTCCAGCACGTCCAGCACGCGGGCCAGCTCGTCCGGGTCGTTCACCGGCCAGTCCTTTTGCGGGGCCAGCCGCACGCGGGCGCCATTGGCACCGCCGCGCATGTCACTGTCCCGATAGGATGAGGCCGCCGCCCAGGCCGTGCGCACCAGTTCCGGCACGGTCAGGTCGGTATCGAGAATGTGCGCCTTCAGGTCGGCAATGTCCGACTCGTCGATCAGCGTGTAGTCCGCTTCCGGCAGCGGGTCCTGCCAGAGCAGGTCTTCTTCCGGCACATGATCCCCCAGATAGCGGGATTTCGGCCCCATGTCCCGGTGGGTCAGCTTGAACCAGGCGCGGGCAAAGGCTTCCTCGAACGCTTCGGGGTTTTCCTGAAACTCCTTGGCGATCTTGCGATAGGCCGGATCCACCTTCAATGACAGGTCCGTGGTGAACATGATGGGGGCGTGGAATTTCTCCGGATCATGGGCATCCGGCACCATGCCATCCCCGGCGCCGTCCTTGGGCACCCACTGCGTGGCGCCACCGGGGGATTTGGTCTGCTCCCACTCGAAGCCAAAGAGATTATCCAGATATTGCGTGGTCCAGGCGGTGGGGCTGGCGGTCCAGGCGCCTTCAAGGCCGCTGGTCACGGTATCCGCGCCCTTGCCGGTGCCGCACCTGTTTTCCCAGCCAAGGCCCTGTTTTTCAACGCCCGCGGCGGCGGGCTCCCGGCCCACGCACTCTGCCGGCTTGTGGGCGCCATGCGCCTTGCCGAAGGTGTGGCCACCGGCGATCAGGGCCACGGTTTCGCGGTCATTCATGGCCATGCGGGCAAAGGTGGTGCGAATCTGCTTGGCGGCGGCCATGGGGTCCGGCTTGCCGCCCGGCCCTTCCGGGTTCACATAGATCAAGCCCATC
This sequence comes from Yunchengibacter salinarum, assembly GCF_037658235.1. NCBI lineage: Bacteria > Pseudomonadati > Pseudomonadota > Alphaproteobacteria > Kordiimonadales > Kordiimonadaceae > Yunchengibacter > Yunchengibacter salinarum. The sequence goes on from NZ_JBBJLN010000010.1 coordinate 116,966, forward strand.
TGGCTGGCACCCAGCCCGTCTTTCAGATTGTCGCCGTCGTCATAGCGTTCCCGGCCCAGCATTTCCGCTTCCGGGCCCCAATAGACCCGTTCCGGTTCCCAGTCGTCCACCCGACCGGCACCAAAACCGAAGGTCTTGAAGCCCATGTCCTCCATGGCCACGGTGCCCGCCAGCACGATCAGGTCGGACCAGGAAATGCTGCGACCATATTTCTGTTTCAGCGGCCACAGCAGACGGCGCGCCTTGTCCAGGCTGGCATTGTCCGGCCAGCTATTGAGCGGCTCGAACCGCTGCTGGCCGCCCCCGGCACCGCCGCGCCCGTCGGACGTGCGATAGGTGCCCGCCGCGTGCCAGGACATGCGGATGAAGAAGGGGCCGTAATGGCCGTAATCGGCGGGCCACCAGTCCTGCGAGGTGGTCATCAGTTCCTTCAGCTCGCCCTTCAGGGTATCAAGGTCGATGGTGCTGAACGCCTTTGCATAGTTGAAATCCGCGCCCATGGGGTCGGACACGGTGGCGTTCTGGCGCAGCGCGTGCAGATCGACCCTGTCGGGCCACCAGTGCTGCACGGATTTGGGTTCCTTGTCGGCCATGGATGGCCAGGCATGGGCCGCCATGGGCGTACCGGCCACGGCCATCAGAATGGCGGCGGATATGGTTTTTTTGAGCATGAGATCATCCTCCCTCGGTTGAAGACAGGGCAGCCCATACTCAAGACCACAAACAGGGCGGCGTGAACGGCTCGGCTTACCGCGTGGCGGGGCGCTTTCCCCCGGCCCGGCACCGAGCCCGATACCAACAGCCCCGATCCTGACGCGCCCCGCCGGAAAAGGGAAAGTGATTAGCTTGCAAAGTGTGAGTGAGCCGGGCGATCAACAGCGCCCCACCCCCGGATCGGCCCTGTCAATGCGCCTGTTTGCCGTGCTTGCGGATACCAGCCATCAGGGGCTCTTTCAGGCGGCCCGTGGCGGCAAGCGCCAGCATTTTATAGTCCCCCATCAGGGACCAGAGCGGATAATCGAACGTGGCGGGGCGATTGTGTTCGAACCGGTAATGCCCCACCCAGGCAAAGCCATAGCCGATCACCGGATAGAGCAGCAGCAGCGCCCATGTCTGTGTGATGACGGCATAAAGCGCCACCGCGCTGCCCAGCGTGGTGCCCGCATAGTGCAGCCGTCGGCAGGTGGGGTTGGCGTGTTCCGCCAGATAATAGGGGAAAAACGCCCGAAAACTGTCAAAGGCCGGTGCCGCCATGATGCGCCCTCCCTCAAAGCGTCATGAAGCTGTGCAAGGGTTGCAGCATAGCCGATTCGCACACGGATGGCGAGGGAAAGCGGCAGGCCTTCGGCGCGGCGCTCCTGAAAGGCCCGCAAAATCAGGGGCTCCGCCACGACCATGGAAACAGGTTGACGTTTACGTAAGCGTCAACTACCAAAAAGGCGGGAGGACGACCGGCCATGCGCCAGACAGCACATATCAGACCCCTGCCGCGAGGCACGGACCACGCGGACCAAAGCCCGCCCGGCGAGACCGCCGGGGCGAAGGGCGCGGCGCGCACCTACAGCATTCAGGACCTGAGCCGGGATTTCGGCGTTACGTCCCGCACTCTGCGCTATTATGAGGATCAGGGCCTGATCAGCCCGCGCCGGGACGGACAGACCCGCATCTATACCGCCACGGATCGGGCGCGCATCGCCTGGATACTGCGCGGCAAGCGGGTGGGGTTCTCCTTGAGCGAAATCGGCGACATGCTGGACCTTTATGACCTTGGCGACGGGCGCGAAACCCAGCGCAAGGTGACCATCGACAAGTGCCGCGAGCGTATCCGCGATCTGGAAGCCCAGCGGGACGACATCAACGCCACCATCAATGAGCTGTCGGGCTTCGTATCGCTTTTGAACAATCTGGTTTGGGATTCAGGGCAAGGCGGCTGGGTGGATGGCCGCACCGGCGAGCCCCGGTCCCGCATTCCATCGCCGGCCAGCCGGGTGATCCCGGACGGGCAGCAGGCTGGCGCCCCTTCCCCGGCCCCCGGCCCGGAAAGCCGCCCGGACACAGACACAGCCACAGCCACAGAAACCGATAAGGACTGAACGCCATGCCGAGCTATAAAGCACCCGTGAAAGACTTTCTCTATATCCTGAACGATGTGTTGGGGATCGAGAAATATTCCAACCTGCCGGGCTATAGCGATGCCTCCCCCGATCTGGTGAAGGCCATCCTGGAAGAAGCCGCCCGGTTCACCGAAAACGAACTGGCGCCGCTGAACCGCATCGGCGACACCCAGGGCTGTATCCGCCACGAAGACGGCAGCGTGACCACGCCGGACGGATTCAAGGAAGCCTTCGATAAATATGTGGAAGGCGGCTGGATGGGCCTGACGGCGGACGAAGCCTATGGCGGCCAGGGCCTGCCCCATGTGCTGGGCATGTGCCTTGAGGAAATGATGGTGTCGTCCAACATGGCCTTTGCCATGTATCCGGGCCTGACCCACGGGGCCAGCGCCGCCATCGCCATTGACGGCTCTGACGACCAGAAACAGACCTGGCTGCCGAAAATGGTGGAAGGCCGCTGGACCGGCACCATGAACCTGACCGAACCCCATTGCGGCACCGATCTGGGCATGTTGCGCACCAAGGCGGAACCGCAGGCGGACGGCACCTATGCCATTACCGGCACCAAGATCTTCATTTCCGCCGGCGAGCACGACATGGCGGAAAACATCGTGCATCTGGTTCTGGCCCGCACGCCCGATGCCCCGGCGGGCACCAAGGGCATTTCCATGTTCATCGTGCCCAAGTTCACGCTGAACGCGGATGGCTCCATCGGGGAGCGCAATGGCGTTTCCTGCGGCTCCATCGAGGAAAAGATGGGCATTCACGGCAACGCCACCTGCGTGATGAATTATGACGGCGCCACCGGCTATATGATCGGTGAGGAGAACAAGGGCCTGAATTCCATGTTCATCATGATGAACGCGGCCCGCATCGGGGTTGGCCTTCAGGGGCTCGGCATTTCCGAGGTGAGCTATCAGAACGCCGTGGACTATGCCAATGACCGCATTCAGGGCCGGGCGCTGACCGGGCCGAAGGCGGCGGACAAGCAGGCGGACCCGATCATCGTCCACCCGGATGTGCGGCGGATGCTGATGAACGCCAAGTCCTTCAACGAAGGGGCGCGGGCGCTGGCGCTGTGGTGCGCCCTGCTGGTGGACATGAGCCACAAATCGCAGACGGAGGAAGAGCGCCAGTGGGCCGACGACATGGTGAGCCTGATGACGCCGGTGCTCAAGGGCTTCTTCACCGACATGGCCTATGAAAACGCCACCAATGCCCAGCAGGTCTATGGCGGCCACGGCTATGTGAGCGAATGGGGCATGGAGCAGTTCGTGCGCGATGCCCGCATCGCCCAGATCTATGAAGGCACCAACGGCATTCAGGCGCTGGACCTGGTGGGCCGGAAGCTGGGCAAGAACGGCGGTCGTGCCGTGCAGGGCTTCTTCAAGCATATCGAGGACTTCATCAAGGAGCAGGCCGACGACGAGAAAATGACCGACTTCACCGGTCCGTTGAAAGATGCCCTGAAAGACCTGCAAGCCTGCACCATGTGGCTGATGCAGAACGCCATGACCAACCCGGACAATGCGGGCGCGGGCTCGGTCGCCTATATGCATCTGTTCGGCTATGTGGCCGTGGGCTTCATGTGGGCGAAACTGGCGCGCACCAGCCTGGATGCCCTTGAAAACGGCGCCGACAATAAAGATTTCCATGAGGCGAAGCTGAAAACCGGGCGCTATTTCATGCGCCGCCGCATGAGCCAGACCAAGAGCCTGCGCGCCGAGCTTGAGGCGGGCGCAGACGATGTGATGGCGCTGGACGCGGACCAGTTCCTGGTCGCCTGACAGCACGGGATGACAGGCCGGGCGGATACCGCCCGGCCCCGCACACATTGAGCGAACACCCAAGGCCCACTGGAGGGGAAACATCATGACCGACGCCTATATTTTCGATGCGGTGCGCACACCGCGCGGCAAGGGCCGCAAGGACGGCAAGCTTCACGAAATCACGCCCGTGCAACTGGCAACACAGGTTCTGCAATCGCTTCGGGACCGAAACGACCTAGACACCAGTGGCGTGGACGATGTGATTCTGGGCTGTGTCTCCCCCGTGGGTGAGCAGGGCGCGGACGTGGCCCGCACCGCCGTGATCAATGCCGATTATGCCGAAACCACGGCGGGCTATCAGCTCAACCGCTTCTGCGCCTCCGGCCTTGAGGCGGTGAACAATGCCGCCGCCAAGGTGATGAGCGGCGAGGCGGACCTGGCCATTGGCGGCGGCGTGGAAAGCATGTCCCGCGTGCCCATGGGGTCCGACGGCGGGGCGTGGCCCACCGATCCGTCCGTGGCCTTCAAATCCTATTTCGTGCCGCAGGGCATTTCCGCCGACCTGATCGCCACCAAATATGGCTATAGCCGCGACGATGCGGATGCCTATGCGGTGGAAAGCCAGAAGCGCGCCGCCCGCGCCTGGGAAGAGGGCCGCTTCAAGAACAGCGTGATCGCGGTAAAGGACGTGGCGGGCCTGACGGCACTGGACCATGACGAACACATGCGCCCGGAAGCGGACATGCAGTCGCTGGGCGCCCTGAAGCCCAGCTTCGCCCAGCTTGGCGACATCGGCTTCGACAATGTGGCGATCCAGAAATACCCGGAAGTGGAGCGCATCGACCACATCCACCATGCGGGCAATTCCTCCGGCATTGTGGACGGTGCCGCCGGTGTTCTGGTGGGCACGAAAGAAGCGGGCGAGCGGCTGGGCCTTACGCCCCGCGCGCGGCTGCGTTCCATGGCCTCCATCGGTTCCGAACCCACCATCATGCTGACCGGGCCGAGCCATGCCGCGGAAAAGGCGCTGAAACGGGCCGGCATGGACAAGTCGGACATCGACCTGTGGGAACTGAACGAGGCTTTCGCTTCCGTCGTCATGCGCTTCATGGACGTGCTGGGCATCGACCATGGCGACATCAATGTGAACGGCGGCGCCATCGCGATGGGTCACCCGCTGGGGGCCACCGGCGCCATGATCCTCGGCACCGTGCTGGACGAGCTTGAGCGGTCGAACAAGTCCACCGCGCTCACCACGCTGTGCATTGGCGGCGGCATGGGCACCGCCACCATCATCGAGCGCGTTTAAGGCCAGGCCGAGAGGGAGTTTGAACCATGACCGACACCATCAAGTTTGAAACGGACGACACCGGCATCGCCACGCTGACCATCGACCTGCCCGGCCAGTCCATGAACGTGATCAATGACCAGTTCATGAAGGATCTGGAATCCTGCGTGGACAAGGTGCTGGAAGACGACGCCATCAAGGGCGCCGTGATCACCAGCGGCAAGGACGGCTTCATGGCGGGGGCCGACCTGAACATGCTGGGCTCCGGCGACATGGCGAAAGCCGGGCCGGAAGAACAGTTTCAGGCCGCCTTCAACCTGAACCGCCTGCTGCGCAAGATCGAAACCGGCGGCAAGGACATCAAAACGCTTCAGAAAGAGGGCACCAAGCCCTTTGCCGCGGCGATCAACGGCCTTGCGCTCGGCGGCGGGCTGGAACTGACTCTGGCCTGCCATTACCGCGTGGTGGCAAACCATCCCAAACTGCAACTGGGCCTGCCGGAAAGCCAGGTGGGCCTGCTGCCCGGCGGCGGCGGCACCCAGCGCGTGCCAAGACTGGTGGGCATTCAGGCAGCCGCCCAGGCCATCACCACCGGCAAGCCGTGGGACCCGAACACGGCCAGGGGCCTCGGCCTTGTGGACGAGGTGGTGGACGCTGGCGACGTGCTGGCCAAGGCGAAGGAATGGGTCGGCAAGACCAAATCGGCCCTGGCCCCGTGGGACAAAAAGGGCTTCAAGTTCCCCGGCGGCGCCGGTGCCATGAACCCCAAGGCGGTGGAAACCTTCATCGGCGCCAATGCCATGGCCCAGAAGCAGACCTGGCACAATTATCCGGCCATTCAGTATGTGCTGTCCTGCCTGTATGAAGGCGGCATTGTGGATTTCGACACCGCCATTCGGATCGAGAGCAAATATTTCCTCAACCTGCTGCGCTCGCCGCAGACGCAGAACATGATCCGCTCGCTCTTCGTCAACAAACAGGCGGTGGAGAAGGGCTCGCTCCGCCCCAAGGGCCACGACAGGAAACAGATCAGGAAGCTGGGTATGCTGGGCGCGGGCCTGATGGGCGCCGGGATCGCCTATGTGTCCGCCAAGGCGGGCATGGACGTGGTGCTGCTGGACCAGAGCCAGGAAGGCGCCGACAAGGGCAAAGACTATTCCGTCAAGCTGGTGGAAAAAGACACCAAGCGCGGCAAGATGCCCAAGGACAAGGGCGAGGCCCTGCTGGGTCGCATCCACGCCACCACGGACTTCAACGATCTGAAGGACTGCGACCTGATCATCGAGGCCGTGTTCGAGGACGAGGACATCAAGGCCGACGTGACCAAAAAGGCGGAAGCGGTGATCGGCAAGGACGTGGTCTTTGCCTCCAACACCTCCACCCTGCCGATCACGGGGCTGGCGAAAAACTTCTCCCGCGAGAACCAGTTCATCGGCATCCACTTCTTCTCACCGGTGGAGAAAATGCCGCTGGTGGAAATCATCCTCGGCGAAAAGACGGACGATGCCACCCGCGCGCTGGCGCTGGATTATGTGAGCCAGATCAAGAAGACGCCCATCGTGGTCAATGACAGCCGCGGCTTCTTCACCAGCCGCTGCTTCGGCACCTATGTGCAGGAAGGCTATGCCATGGTGCAGGAAGGCATCAAACCGGCGCTCATCGAGAATGCCGGGCGGCTGGCCGGTATGCCCGTGGGCCCGCTCGCCGTGGGGGACGAGGTGGCGATCGACCTCAGCCACAAGGTGATGAAAGCCACGAAAAAGGCGTTGGGGGACCGGTACACCCCCTCCCCGGCGGATGATTTCGTGGAAAAAATGATGGAGCTGGAGCGCTATGGCCGCAAAAACGGCAAGGGCGCCTATGTGTACCCGGAAGACGGCGGCGCCAAATATCTCTGGCCCGATCTGGCGGAGCATTTCCCCGTGAAGGACGAACAGCCCGGCGTGCAGGAATTGCAGGACCGGATGCTGGTGCGCCAAAGCGTGGAAGCCGCCCGCTGCTTTGAGGAAGGCGTGCTGATCGACGCATCCAGCGGCGACATCGGCGCCATTTTCGGCATCGGCTTCCCGCCCTGGACCGGCGGCCCCTTCAGCTATATCGACACCATGGGCGTGGCCGAATTCGTGAAACTGGCCAAGCGGCTGGCCAAGGACTATGGCCCCCGCTTCGAGCCGCCCAAACTGCTGAGCGACATGGCCGACAAGGGCGAAACCTTCTACACGCCCGAAAAACCCCAGGGCCGCAAGGCCGCCTGACGGGCAAGACCCTCACAGGAAAAAGACACCAACCCCACCGCTTCCGGGCGGTGGGGTTTTTTGTTAGAGAGACTCTCTTCGATTGATAAATCCAATAAGCCTGTCTTTAAGATCGGCACTGATGTTCGATATTCTCGCGGCGTTTATCAAGTCAATATCATCCACTTCATCTTTGAAATTTCTGGAATATTTAAATAAACTTCCCACATATGCCTTTATATAAAGTATATCATAATAATATTCAAAAATTTGATTCTCTGTAATGAGTTTATTTGAGTACATTTCATTCGTAATAAACAAATCTTTTATTCTAGAGTTTTGTATCTGTGAACGATATATGATATTTTGAATTCTTTCTCTAACTAGTTTTTCTCTATGGTCCTGATCATCTAAAAACTCAAAAAAATGTGCAAGAGGCTCAAAATATGGCATCGCATATTCATTAAATGTTACTTCATTGACACTACCCTCAATGTTTCTCAAATCAATTCTATTAAGCGCATCAATGCACGTTTTAATATAAATATCTATTTCAGACAGGTGATGAGGAAGCCTCAAACGCAGCGCTTCTTTTTTTCTCTCTCGATCCCTGTTTTTTCTTTCTTGTTCGATATGAGTTGAAAACAAAACAAACCCACCGGCCACCAAGGCAAGAACCCCAGCGTTGAATGACTGCCACTCACGCCAAACCGCAAGCAAATAAGTCCACGATCCACCTCCTTTCCAAACAGGAAAGGCAACCATCGACACAAAGTATGTCCCCATCAAAAAAATTAATATGACTTTATAGGGTTTCATTTTCTCTCCTTTATATATCGTCAATATACAACAACAGACATTTCAGTCTAAGTTTTTCATATTTTTTCAAAATTTGGGTTAATAAGAGGATTTTGAAGATGATGGAAGGCAGATTCATTGCTGACCCAAAATACCCTTGCCGCTGCCGCCCACGCCCCTGCCATCCACGATTTGCTATGGAATCTGCGCCCGCGCCATATCTGTCAGTGTCAAACACCCTTGACACATCCTTTCCTCCCCGATATGTAAAGCACACTTGTCCTGTAAAGGAAAGTTGACACGGGCGCCATGCCGGCCGGAAAGGGAAAACACATGTGGGATATGTCATTGCCGGATCGGTTCGCGCCGCTGGCGCTGGTGGCGATCAGTTGGGTCTCGGTGGGGGTGGCGGTGGCCACCGGGGGCACGGGCGCGGTGCTCGCGCTGTGCATGATGGCGGCGGCGGTGGTCACCGATCTGGCCGTCCGCCTGGCTCCACGCGGCGGCGCCCGCCCCCTCCCGTCGCCAGAACATCACAGGTCCGATCATCAACGGCCCGATCACGACAGCACGAAAAAGGAAACGGCATGACACACTCCCTCATCACCCGGTGCACCGCCGCGCGGAAGCGGGAACTGCTGCACAGCCTGGGCATCATCGCCTCGGCCCTCGCCTTTGCGGGCAGCATCCGTCTCAGTGACACCCTGATCGGCGACGGGGCGGTGCTGACCGTCGCCACCCTTGCCATCGCCCTGATCCCGGCTTTGCCGCTGGCGGCGTGGATCGCGGTGTACCGCGCCCACCTCACCGGGCTGGACGAACTGCAACAAATGCTGGAATACCGCGCGCTGGAGGTGGCCGCCGGGGCGATCTTCTTCGGCACGGCGCTGTGGGGCGCGGTGCAGGAAGTGCTGCCGGTGGCGGAACTGCCGCTGGCCATGGTGGCGCCGCTGGGCGCGGTGGCCTATGCCCTCAGCCGTGTTGCGCTTGGGTGGGTGTATAAATGAAGAACACCTTGTCGGACCTGCGCGCCGGGCAGGGATGGAGCCAGCGCCATCTGGCGGATCTGGCGGGGGTTTCCCGCCAGACCATCAATGCACTGGAAAAGGGCAAATATGACCCCAGCCTGCCGCTTGCCTTTCGGCTGGCAGGCATATTCCAGTGCCGGATCGAAGACCTGTTCCAGCCGGACGATGCCTGACCGGACGGCGGTTTTTGCCCCGCCCGGTTCGGCACGGCTTGCAGCGATGGGCTGTGCGGCCTAGCCTTGTGACCATGCAGCCAGCAACACAAGGACCGGCCTTATGCGTCTGATCGCCCTTCCCGCCAGCCTGACGGCCCTTTTGATGGCTCTGTCGCTCGCCGCCCCGGCGGCGGGCGCACAGCAAACCCCGCTTGGCTTTTATGCCGCGCTTGATTTCCATGTGAGCCCGGACAAGGCAAAAAAGCACCTGTCCGCCGCCACCTGGCAGCGGATACGCAACAGCGGGGACAAGCCCTTGCAAAAACTCACCTTCTGGCTCAATCCGGGGCTTGAGGTAAAGTCCGCCAAGGGCGACAAGGGGATGCCGCTGGGCTTTGACAATGGCCGCGGCGAAACGCCGGGCGGTCTGCCGGTCACCATGATCACCCTGCATCTGGACCCGGCGCTGGAAGCCGGAAGCATCATGGAAGTGCAGCTTTCCTATGCGGGCGAAGTGATCCTGACCGGCCCGCAGGCCGACGGGCCGGGCTTCACGGTCAAGCCGGTGGACCTGATCGCCCCCATGGCCACCAATGCCACCGGGATCGAGGCCGCGCCGGAGGTCAACCGCACGCTCAACATCTATCTGCCCGCACCCTACACGCCGGACATGGCCGCCATGGCCCCCTGGAAGCAGACCGGCAGCAGCGAGCGCGGCGACGGCAAGACCGATTACAGTCTGGCGAGCAGAGGCAAGGCCGGCCCCATGCGGCTGGTGATCAAATAAGGAGGTCCCTTGGATTTACGCATTGACCAAAGCCTGCCCGACGCGGGCGTGGAAGTGAATCTGGGCATCGTGCTCTATGACGTGACCGTGGCACCGGCGGATGCCGGGCTCAACACCACACTGGACGAGGCGATCATCCTGCGGCGGGAGGAACTGGCCGGGCACGCCGCCTCTTCGGACGGGGTGATCGCCGCCATGCGCGGTGCCTTCAAGGCCTGCGGCAAGGACCCCGCCCGCTATCGCCCGTCCAGCGAATCGCTCACCCGCCGGGTCATCAATGGCAAGGACCTGGCCCGCATCAACAATGTGGTGGATTGCGGCACCGTCGTCTCGCTGATGACGGGCCTGCCCGTGGGCTGCTATGATGCGGAAAAGCTCACGGGCAATCTGGTGCTGCGCGTGGCCGGACAAGACGAAAGCTATGACGGGCTGGGCCGCGGGCCGGTCAATCTGGCAGGGCTGCCGGTGCTGGCGGATGAGGCCGGGCCGTTCGGCAGCCCGTTTTCCGACAGCACCCGCACCGCCGTGACGGAAACGACGCAACAGGTGCTGTTCGTGCTGTACGGGCTGGACATCACCGCCGAACAGGTGGATTCCGCCGGGCAGATGGCGGATACCCTGATCCGGCATTTCTGCACCGACGAAGACCTGGAGGCGATGGACACCCCGTCGCCCGCCAACGAACCCTGAGCCCCGACGGGCCACAAATTGCGGAGAGAACGCCGTGGATTTCAGCACCCTGACCGTGGAACGCAAGGACAGCGTGGCCCATGTGTCCCTGAACCGGCCCGACACGCTCAATGCCTTCAACGGCCAGATGTTCAATGACCTGTGGGAAGTGTTCTCCCACTTCGCCGACGATACGGGCCTGCGGGCCGTGGTGCTGTCCGGCCAGGGCAAGCATTTCACCAGCGGGCTGGACCTGAAAGACAATGCGGGCCTGTTCAATCAGGAAGGGGACCCCGCCCGCGTCCGGGAAAAGTTCCACCGCCATATAAAATGGCTGCAAAAGGTGATGGACCTGATCGACGAATGCCCGGTGCCCACCATCGCCGCCGTGCACGGCGCCTGCATCGGCGCGGGCGTGGACCTGATCGCCGCCTGCGACATGCGCCTTGCCACGGAAAACGCCTGGTTTTCCATTCAGGAAGTAAACGTGGCCATCGTGGCCGATCTGGGCACGCTGCAACGCGCCCCCCATATCCTGCCGCAGGGCATTTTGCGGGAACTGGCCTATACGGGCCGCAAGTTCCCGGTGAAGGAGGCCGCCCGCTATGGCTTCGTCAATGGCGTGCTGGATGATCAGGCCACGCTGAAACAGGCCGCGTTCGACCTGGCGGACGAGATCGCCGCCAAAAGCCCGCTGGCCGTGCGCGGCACCAAGCGGGTGCTGAACCATGCCCGCGACAACAGCATCCGGGACGGGCTGGACTATGTGGCCGCCTGGAACAGCGGCATGTTGATCGGCGAAGATTTGATGAAGGCCGCGGGCGCGGCGCTGTCAAAAGGCAGCGTCAGCTTTGACGACCTGCTCGACAATGACGAGTAAGGCGCCATGGCCGTGCGCGTGAAAATCTGCGGCATCACCCGCGCCGGGGATGCCCGCCTGGCCGCAAGCCTGGGGGCCGATTTCCTGGGCTTTATCCATTTCGCCCCGTCGCCACGCCATCTGGATCTGGCGGCCGCCCGCGCGCTGGCGCCCTCCCTGCCCACGGGGCCGGAACGGGTGGGCGTGTTCGTGGATGCCCCATATGACACCATCGCATCCATGGTGGACGCACTGGACCTGGACTGGGTGCAGCTTCACGGCAGCGAATCCCCTTTGGGCGCGGCGCGCATCCGCGACGGGCTGGGTGTGCGCGTGATCAAGGCATTCGGCATTGCCGGGCCGGATGATTTCGCGCCGGTGGCCGACTATGCCCCCATGGTGGATGCCTACCTGTTCGATGCCAAGCCGCGGGCGGGCGATGCGCTTCCCGGCGGCAATGCCCGCAGCTTTTCATGGTCCCTGCTGCACGATCGCCACTTCGACCGCCCCTGGCTTCTGGCGGGCGGCCTGAATGGTGACAATGCGGCCCGCGCCGTGCAGGAAAGCGGCGCGGCGGCGCTGGACATTTCCAGCGGCGTGGAGGTGCGCGGCGGCGTGAAGGACCCGGACAGGCTGACCCGCTTTTTGAGCCTGGCGCGGCAGCTTGACACAGCGGAAAACACCACCCCTTGACCCGTCGCCCGCGCCATCCATGGTCACGGGCTTAACAAGCGCCATCGTCTGGCGTATAAGCGGGCCACGCGGCCATCGCCGGAACCGGCGGGGATCAGAAGGACAGAGCCATGACAGCCGACCAGACACCCAACAGCTTCACGCTCGGACCAGACGAAAAAGGCCATTTCGGCGCCTATGGCGGGCGCTATGTGTCCGAAACGCTGATGCCGCTGGTCACCCATGTGGAGCGGGAATACCGCGCCGCCATGGACGACCCCGCCTTTCTTGCGGAGCTGGATAGCTTCCACCGCGATTTCGTGGGCCGCCCCAGCCCGCTGTATTATGCCGAGCGGCTGACCGAAGCGCTGGGCGGCGCGAAAATCTTTTTCAAGCGGGAAGAGCTGAACCATACCGGCGCCCACAAGATCAACCACGCCATCGGCCAGATTCTGCTGGCGCGCCGCATGGGCAAGACCCGCATTATCGCGGAAACCGGCGCCGGGCAGCACGGCGTGGCCACCGCCACCGTGGCGGCCCGCTTCGGCATGAAATGCACCATTTTCATGGGCCAGACGGACATGGAGCGCCAGCGCCCCAATGTGTTCCGAATGCGCCTGCTGGGCGCGCATGTGGAGCCGGTGACCAGCGGTTCCGCCACCCTGAAGGACGCCATGAACGAAGCCCTCAGGGACTGGGTGACCAATGTGGACAACACCTTCTACATCATCGGCACGGTGGCCGGGCCGCACCCCTATCCGATGATGGTGCGCGATTTTCAAAGCGTGATTGGCCGGGAAACCCGGCAACAGATGCTGGACCGGGAAGGCCGCCTGCCGGACAGCCTGATCGCCTGCGTGGGCGGCGGGTCCAACGCGCTGGGCCTGTTCCACCCCTTCCTGGACGAGCCGGACGTGCGCTGCATCGCGGTGGAAGCCGCCGGGCACGGCGTAACCACGGACAAGCACGCCGCCTCCATCAGCGGCGGCAGCCCCGGCGTGCTGCACGGCAACAAGACCTATCTGCTGCAAAACACCGACGGCCAGATCACCGAGGCCCATTCCATTTCCGCCGGTCTGGACTATCCCGGCATCGGCCCGGAACATGTGTGGCTGCATGAGGCGGGCCGCGTTGAATACGCAGCCGTAACGGACGACGAGGCGCTGGAAGCCTTCCAGATGTGTGCCCGGCTTGAAGGCATCATTCCCGCCCTGGAAACCGCCCATGCCATCGCCCAGATCAAGAAGCTCGCCCCCACCCTGCCGAAGGACCATCTGATGGTGCTCAATCTGTCTGGCCGGGGGGACAAGGATATTTTCACGGTGGCCGACGCGCTCGGCGCCCACATCAATTAACCGGATACAGTTGCTTATGTCCCGTCTGGACGCCAGATTTCGCGCGCTCAAGGCCGAAAACCGCGCCGCCTTCATCCCCTTCATCACCGCGGGCGACCCGTCGCACGCGGTATCGCTGGACATCCTCAAGCGCCTGCCCGCCGCGGGCGCGGACATCATCGAACTGGGTATGCCCTTCACCGATCCCAGCGCCGACGGCCCCGCCATCGACAAGGCGGGCCAGCGCGCCCTGAAGGGCGGCGCCTGCATGGCCCGCACGCTGGATCTGGTGCGCGGGCTGCGGGCCGAGGATGACGCCACGCCGCTGATCCTGATGGGCTATGCCAATCCGATTCTGGCGTACGGCGAAGACGCCTTCGTGGCCGATGCGGCAAAAGCGGGCGTGGATGGCCTGATCCTGGTGGACCTGCCGCCGGAGGAAGACGAGTCCCTGCGCGAAAAGGCGAAGGCGTCGGGCATCGCCATCATCCGGCTGGCCACGCCCACCACGGATTCCGCGCGCCTGCCGGTGGTGCTGGAAGGCGCCAGCGGCTTCCTGTATTATGTGGCGGTGGCTGGTGTTACCGGCGGCAAGTCGGCGGCGGCGGGCACGGTGGAACAGGCGGTGGCGGATATCCGCCGCCACAGCGACCTGCCGGTGGCCGTGGGCTTCGGCATCCGCACGCCCGATCAGGCGGCGGAAATCGCCCGCGTGGCGGACGGCGCCGTGGTCGGCTCCGCCATTGTCAGCCGCATTGCGGACGGTCTTGATGAAACAGGCGCGGCGGGGCCGGGGTTGGCGGACGATGTGGCCGCCTTCGTGGCGGACCTGGCGGCGGGTGTCCACGGCGCGCGCGGCTAGAAGCGCCGGAGCGAACAAGGGGCGCCAGAGCGAACAATAAGGGGAAACGGCCATGAGCTGGCTGACACGCTATGTAAAACCGGGCCTTCGCAAGGTGCTCAACCGGCGCGACACACCGGACCATCTCTGGCACAAATGCGGCCAGTGCGGGCAGATGATCTTCCTCAAGGAATTCGTCGCCAACGCCCATGTGTGCGCCCATTGCGGCTTCCATGACCGGATGCCCCCGGACCAGCGGCTGGCCACCCTGATGGACGAAGGCAGCATGACATTGCTGGACATGCCCGCCGTGAAAGCGGACCCGCTGAAATTCCGCGACACCAAGCGCTATACGGATCGGCTCAAGGCGGCCAGGGCCAAGACCGGCGATCAGGACGCCATCAAGGCTGCGGACGGGCGCATTGGCGGCCAGCGCGCCGTGCTGGTGGTGCAGAACTTCTTCTTCATGGGCGGGTCCATGGGCATGGCCGTGGGCGAAGGCATCATCGCGGCGGCGCGCCACGCCATCAAGGTGCGCGCGCCGCTGGTGATCGTCACCGCGTCGGGCGGCGCCCGGATGCAGGAAGGGATTCTGTCCCTGATGCAGATGCCGCGCACCACCGCCGCCTTGCAGATGCTGCGGGAAGAGGGGCTGCCCTATATCACCGTTCTGACCGACCCCACATCGGGCGGGGTGTCCGCATCCTATGCCATGCTGGGGGATGTGCAGATCGCCGAACCGGGCGCCATGATCGCCTTTTCCGGCCCCCGCGTGATCGAACAGACCATCCATGAAAAACTGCCGGACGGCTTTCAGACCGCGGAATATCTGCTGGAGCACGGCATGGTGGACATGGTGGTGCATCGCCATGAAATGAAGGCCCGGCTGGCCACCCTGCTCGGCCTGATGATGGGGGGCGACCGGCCCCGCCTCGCCGCGGAATGAGCGGCAGCGTGCCAGCCGCCCCGCCGGCCCATGATGCCATTCTCAGGCGCCTTCTGGGCCTGCATCCCAAGACCATCGACCTGTCGCTGGACCGGATGTGGCGCTTGCTGAGTGCGCTGGACAATCCGCAGGACAGGCTGCCCCCCGTGGTGCATGTGGCGGGCACCAATGGCAAGGGATCGACCATCGCGGCGCTCCGCGCCATGGCGGAGGCGGCGGGCCTGCGCGTGCATGTCTATACCAGCCCCCATCTGGTGCGCTTCAATGAACGCATCCGCCTGGCAGGCACCCTGATCGACGATGGCGCGCTCAGCCACCTTCTGGCGCGGGTGGAAGCGGCCAATGACGGCGCCCCCATCACCTTTTTCGAAATCACCACCGCCGCCGCGCTGCTGGCCTTTTCGGAAACGCCCGCGGATCTCTGCCTGCTGGAAGTGGGGCTTGGCGGGCGGCTGGATGCCACCAATGTGGTCGCCCGGCCCCGTGCCTGCGCCATCACCCCGGTCAGCTTCGACCATCAGGCCTTTCTGGGCGATACCATCACCGCCATAGCGCGGGAGAAGGCCGGCATCCTGCGGGAGAACGTGCCCGCCGTCATCGGACCGCAACTGAGCGAAGGCGGCAAAACGATCCGCCGGGCGATCCGGGACATGGGCGCCCGCCCCTTTCTGTTCAAGGAAGACTGGCTGACCCGCCCCACGGCGGACGGGCGCGGCTTCATCTATGAAGACGACGGCATCAGCCTGACCCTGCCCCTGCCCGCGCTGGTGGGTGTGCACCAGATTCACAATGCCGGCCTTGCCATCGCCCTGGCCCGGCAGAAAGGCATGGTGCGCATCCCCGAATCCGCCGCGCTGGCGGGCATGGGCTGGCTGCGCTGGCCCGCCCGGCTCCAGAACCTGACCGACAGCCCGCTGATCCGCCACCTGCCCACGGGCGCCGAACTGTATCTGGACGGCGGGCACAACCCGTCCGCCGCACAGGTGCTCAAGGCTTTTCTGCGCGGTGTGGAACCGGTGGACCGGCCCATCATCCTGATATTGGGCATGATGGCCAACAAGGACGCCAGGGCCTATCTGGCCCCGTTCAAGGGGCAGGTGCGGCAGGTGATTACCGTGCCCATCCCCGACGAGCAAGGCGCCGCCAGCCCGGCGGACCTGGCCGCCACCGCCAGCGATCTGGGCTTCCAAAGCGCCGTGGCCGCCCATGTGCAGGGCGCACTGGAACGCATCCGAAACGAACATGGCGGCGACGTACCGCCCTTCGTTCTGGTGGCGGGCTCCCTGTATCTGGCAGGCCATGTGCTGAAAGCGGCGGATCGGGCTGTGGTGTAATATCGCGGCCCGGCCTTGTTTCCGCTCACGCAAGCGTGCTGCGCACGCGCTCCGCGAGGGCGCCGCACTTGCGGCGGGCCACGGTCGTGGCCTCCGCTCATCCAGCAAAATGCGGGATGGCGGTAGGGGCAACGCCGGTGTAGGTGGGGAACGATTTGTTTACCGCTCACGCCTTGGCCGCAAGGGCGGCCCGGCTCCACGGGGGCGCCGCACTTGCGGCGGGGCGCGGTCGCGCCCGTCGGATAGGTCGGTGTTTGGCGCGGGGCAGGCCCGGTAAAGGCAACGCCGGTGTGGGTGGGTTCTACGAAAAAGCCCCGCCCGGCGGGACCGGGCGGGGCTTGAAGCGCTGCAAGGCAGGGGGCCTTACATATTGTCTTCGAGCCATTTGGCCATCTGGGCCTTGGGCTGGGCGCCCATCTTGGTGGCCTTGTTTTCCCCGTCCTTGAACAGGATCATGGTGGGGATGGAGCGCACGCCGAACTTGCCGGGGGTTTCCGGGTTCTGGTCAATGTCCATCTTGGCGATCACGATGTCGTCCCGTTCATTGGAGATTTCCTCCAGAACCGGGCCGATCATCTTGCACGGGCCGCACCACTGCGCCCAGAAATCCAGCAGAACCGGTTTGTCATTCTTGAGCACGTCCTGCTCGAAGCTGTCGTCGGTTACGGTGATTGTTGCCATTGTCTTTTCCAAATCCGTCTTTGTCGGGGCTGATAGGGCTTTCACTCAGGGCCGACCCGGCCCGACAATCCTGAGGGCCGACCTCTCGCGCGCCCATAACGTATGGTCGGCCCCCCGCAGGGTCAAGGCATGTCACGTATCGGTGATGGCCGGGCGGGGCGACGGCTTCAGTCAAAGGCCGGCAATGCGCCGTCCAGCAGGGGGGCGGGCAGCCACATCAAACGGGCGGTGTGGGTCCACAACAGCCCCGCATGAACCGCCCGGCCCGGATACACCGCCTGAAGCGCGGCACGATAAAACGCCATCTGGCGCAGATAGGCCGGGGCCACATTTTCCACCGCATCGGGCGGCGGGCGGTTGGTCTTGTAATCCACCACCCAGACGGCATCATCCCGCACCGCCAGCCGGTCCACCTGGCCGGAAACCGGCGTGCCGTGCACCAGCCCCGCCACCGGCACCTCGGCGCGGCTGCCGGGGCCGAACAGATGGGCGGCATCGGGCAGGCCGAAAAGCCGTTCCAGTTCCCGCCACACGGCGTCCCGCTCGCTTTCCGGCATGTCCGGCGCCTGACGGGCCAGCGCCGACCGGGCCAGCGCCGCGCGGCTGTCCGGCGGGCTGTCCGGCAACCATTCCAGCAGGCCATGCAGCAGTACGCCGCGCCGATAGCGTATGTCCTCCCCGCCGCGGCTGAGCGGCGACAGCACCGGCGGATCATCGTCCCCGCCGGGGCGGGACGGGGTCAGCGGTCGGGCGGGCCGGGGTTCGGTCGGCGCGGCGGCGTGCACCCATGCCGGCATGGGCGGCGCTGGGGGCGCGGCCTCCTCCCCGATCCGCTCCGGGCTCACCGGGTGGGTCTGAGGCACATCATAGCGCCGAATACTGCGCCCGCCGGGGCCGTCCACCTCCGTCACCCGGTCATCCAGCCGCTCCATGCCCGCTTCCAGCAGGCGGTACCAGCAGTCGTCCGGCACGGCGGGCTTCTGCCCTTCCCAACCCATCAGGATCAATTCGTCCTCGGCACGGGTCAGCGCCACATACAGCAGCCGCTGATATTCGAACAGGCGGTGCTGCCGGGCCTCCTCCCGCGCGCTGTCCACCGCTTCGATGCCCCGCCCTTCCCGTGTCCAGACCGGCACGGGTGGGCCTGATAAGTGGGGCGCAAGGGGCAGTATTTCAGTGGCGGTATCGTGATGCGGCAGGCTGGTCAGATCGGTCAGGAACACCACCGGCGCCTGAAGGCCCTTGGCGGCATGAACCGTCATCACCCGCACCCGGTCCCCCGCGGCTTCCATGTCGCGCTTGATTTCGGCGCCGCTCATGGTCATGCGGTGCAGAAAGCCCTGAAGGCTGGCGGGTTCGCCTTGCTCGAAAGCCTGGGCTTGAAACAGGAATTCGTCCACCGCCTCGGCGCTGTCTTCCCCCAGCCGCGCCGCCAGCCGCCGACGCCCGCCGAGCGGCCCCAGCACATGGCTGTAGAAAGCCAGCGGGCTCAGCCGATCCGCCACCGACAGCACCGTTTCCAGAAAATCCCGCGCGGGGCCAAGCGCCGCATCGCCGCGCACCGCCGACCACAGGCTGCCGGAACGGCCATAGGCCAGGCGGAACAATGTGGCTTCGTCCACGCCCACAAAGGGGCCTTTCAACACCTCGGCACAGGCCAGGTCATCATCGCTCTGCAAGGCGAACCGCCCCAGCGCCATCAGGTCGGCCACCGGCAGTTCCTGCGTCAGCACCATGCGGTCCCGACCCGCCACCGGCACGCCGTGCTGTTTCAGCCCGCGCACCAGATGATCCACAAAGGGGCCACGGCGGCGCACCAGCACCATGATATCGCCGGGGCGCACCGGCCTGCCCCGCGCTTCCAGCGGACGCGCTTCCCGCAACATGGCGGCGATTTCATCCGCCATCAGCCGGGCCGTGCGCTCCATCACATCCATCATGCGTTCCTGGCTGAGCGGCGCGGCCCAGGCATCCTCGTCCTCTTCGGGTTGTGCCGGGCGCGGCGCTTCCAGCGGCCACAGTGACACCCTGCCCGCCGCGCCGGTGCGGGTCACGGCATGGTTCACCGCCTCCTCACTGCCAAGGGTCAGGCCATAGCCCGCGGGCCCTTCCGCATCGAATACCGCGTCCACAAAGCCCAGCACCGCCGCGCCGGATCGGAAAGACAGCGACAGCGGCAGCCGTTCCGCCGCGCACCGGGCACCGCGCGCCCTGCGGAACACCCGCTCCCCCGCTTGCATGAAATGGGTCGGGTCCGCTTTCTGGAAGGAAAAGATGCTCTGCTTCACATCGCCCACGGCAAACACCGTGCGCACCGCGTCGGATGCGCCTTCCCCGGCGAAAAACTCGGCCACCAGCGCTTCCACCACGGTCCATTGATCCGGGTTGGTATCCTGCGCCTCGTCCACCAGAATATGATCCAGCGCGCCATCCAGCTTGAACAGCACCCAGGGGGCCAGGTCCGCCATATCCAGCAGGCCCACGGCGTGGCCGATCATGTCGTCGAAATCCAGCACCCCGCGCGTGGCCTTTTCCCGGTCATAGCCGGCCAGTTGCGCCACACCCAGCCGGATCAGCGCCGCGCTGGCATCGGCCACCGCAAGGCGGCGCTGGCGATCCACCAGCCGCATCAGGCGGGCCTGTTCGCCCTCGATCAGGTCGGCCAGATCGTCGCGCCCGGTCAGCACGCCCTTGGTGGCCACGGTTTTGCGCGGCCCGCCTTCCCTGATCAGGAAAACCGTTCGGTAAACCTCAAAGGCGGCGGAGCGCTCCGCGTCTCCGGCGCTCAGAAAGGCGTGCAGGTCCGCCGCCTTCTGCTGATCGGTCTTGCTGCCCGTGGCCATGGCATCGGCCAGTGCCTGTATTCCGGCCCGGTCAAAGGCGCCCTCGGCCATGGCCGCCGCTTCCAGCCCGTCGGGGGTGTCGCCCTGATCCACGTCCAGCGCCCGATAGACCGCCGCGATCACGCCGGTTTCATTGCCATAGGCGCGCAGGGCGCCGTTCAGCAGCCCGCGATGAAAGGACAGGGCGCCGATCACCCGGTCGAAGTCCTGCTCCGTCACCATTCCGGCCAGGCGATCCAGCGCCGCCTTGAGCGGGGCGCCCGCCGGGGTGCGGGTGGCCATCAGAACACGGTCCCGCGCCTCGGCCATGACACGGTCGGCCTCGGCTTCCTCCATGGCCTGAAAACCCGGCGCAATGCCCGCTTCCAGCGGGAAACGCGCCAATAGCGACTGGCAAAAGCTGTGAAAGGTCTGGATACGCAGGCCGCCGGGCAGGTCCAGCACATGGGCGAAAAGCTGGCGGGCACGGGCCAGCATGGTGTCGTCGGCATCCTCCTGCGTGCGGCGGCGCAATTCGGCCCTGAGCGTATCCGTGGCCATCACTGTCCAGCCGCCCAGTTCCTGAAAAATACGGCTTTTCATCTCCGCCGCCGCCGCCTTGGTGAAGGTAAGGCACAGAATATTTTCCGGCGGCGTGCCGGTCAGCATCAGACGCAACACCCGCGCCGTCAGCACATGGGTCTTGCCGGTCCCGGCGCTGGCCCCCACCCAGGCGGTCAGATCCGGGTCGGTGGCGCGGGCCTGAAGCTCGGTCATTCGGGGGCGCGCTTCCACATGCGCGGGGGTCAGGTCATGGGCATGGGTCATCGCCGCCCTCCTCGTCGATCAGGGTCTGCCATTCCAGCACCCGCGCCAGCAGATCATAATCGCCATACCCCTTCATGTGGGGCCGGGGGTTGGACAGATAGGGCGTTTCCGCGATCATGAAGCGACGTACCAGCCGCACCAGCCCCTCCGCCGAGCGGGCGATCAGGTCGCCGGGGTCTTTCACCGGCTCCTTTTCGCTCTGAACCGTGCGCCCGCCCTTCAGTTCCCAATAGATCAGATGCGCCACCGGGGCGGCGGGCAGGTCGGTGAAGGCGCCCTGCTCCGCCAGCCAGCCTTCCAGCGGCAATTGCGGGGCATAGCCCGCCTCCATTTCCCGCCTTGTGGCGGAACCGCCGGTCTTGTAGTCGATCACGATCAGTTCGCCGGTCTCCCGGATGCGGTCGATGCGATCCGCCTTGGCCTTAAGGCGCACATCGGTGCCGGGAATGTCCCGCTCGGCCCAGCCTTCGATCAAGGCGGTTTCGATCGCCGCCCGGCGGGCCGCCTCGTTTTCCACGAACCATTCGGCCACCCGGCGGAAACGCGGCCACCAGAAGGCATAAACGGTGGGCTGGGTCAGGACCGGGCGGAACGCCTCCTCGCCAATGGCAAGCAACCGATCCAGCCCCGGCTGGCCGAACACCGGGCCGTCCTCCTTCAGGAACCGTTCCAGCGCATCATGCAGCATGGTGCCGCGCCGGGCGGGGTTGGGCGGCTCGTCCAGCCCGTCCAACGGCCTGAGGCCCAGAATCTTGTCCGCATACAGGGCGTATGGGTCTTTCATCAGGGTCTGCACCTGCGTCACCGACAGGGTGGCGGGCCGGGCGGCCACCGGGGGCGTGGGCCGTGGCGGCGCCACCGGGCGCACCGCATCGGGCCGATCCTGCGCCGCCGCCCAGGCGGCATAGCGCCGGGCCTGCGGCAGGGCACGCCCGGCCAGCGCCTCGATACGGAACAGCCAGCGGCTCGCCACGGTGGGGCTGCCATCCACCTTTTCCGAACGGGTCAGCAACACCTGCCCCTGGGCGCAGGCGGTCAGGAAATCATGCGCCGCCTGCCCCACGCCCCGATCCAGTGGCGGCAGGCCGAAATCGGCGCGCATCTGGCGGTTCATCCAGGGGTCCGTGGTGTCGTCCATCGGCCAGGTGCCTTCGTTCAGACCGCCCAGAATCATCAGGTCCGCCCGTTGCAGGCGCGCTTCCAGCGTGCCCCAGATGAACAGCCTCGGATGGCGCTTCCACACCGGGCGCACCACACCATCCGCCAGCATGGCATCCACAAGCGCCGGGTATCCCGCCCGGTCCACCGTGCCCATGTCCGCGGTTTCCGACATCAGGTCGGCCATCAGCGCGGCCAGCGTCTCGCCCGCTTCATGCCGCCACAGCCGCTCCGCGCCCGTCTCCCCATCCGTGGCGGCCAATGCCTCGGCCACCCTGACATGGGCGGCCAGCGCCGGAGCCACCGGGCCGCCATCGTCCGGCAGGGCTTCCACAAGGGGGAAAAACACATCCCGCAAACGGGCGATCCGGTCCTGATCCCCGGCGCCCAAAGCGGGTTGACCGCGCCGATCCGGCTGCCGCGCACGGGCAAGAATACCGTCAAGGCCCGCTTCTGGCCGGGGGCCACGCAACACCAGCCGGTCAAGCCGCCGCACAAAGGCATGGAAGCGGCCCCGATCCTCGCCAAATGCCACCAGCGGATGCTGTAGCAGGGCGAGCACGGGCACCGGCGCGAAACCGCTTCCCACCGCCTCGGCGATCAGGCCCAGCAGGCGGCCCGGCAGGCTGGCCGCCACCGGCTCGCCGCCGCTGTCATCCACGGTGATGTCATAGCGTTCCAGCGCCAGCCGGGTCAGGCGGGCCAACAGCCGGTCGGGGGTGACCAGCGCCGCGGTGCGGCCCGGCGTTTCCAGCGCTTCCCGCATGGCGAGCGCGATTGCCTCCGCCTCCTCCCGCGGATTGGCGGCCACCAGTTTTTCCACGCCCGCGAACAGGGTTTCGGTGGGGGCGCTGCGATAAGGCGCATCCTGCCAGGCATCGGTAACACTGGCAGGCGCCAGCGCTTCCCGCAGCAGGGCAGGGCGCGGCGCGGGCTGTGACGGGGGGCCGTCTTCCGGCTCCGGCAGGGGGCGCACATCCTGTCGCCGGGCGGCGATGCGGTCCATCAACCGCGCCATCACATAATGGGGGTGGGTGGGCTCCAGCGCGTCCCAGGCCGCGTCGCTCATCCGCGGGTCGAAACCGGGCAGCACCACGCGGCCTTTGGGCAGGCGCGCCACCACGCCCAGCAATTCGGCGGTGGATTTCAGCGTTCCCGTGGACCCGGCGGCGATCACCGGCCCGTCCGGCGGCGTTTCGGCCCACACATCGGCCACCAGGCGGATCAGCCGGTCGCGCCGGGCGGCGGGGTTCATCATGCCCTGTGCCGCCAGTATGCGGGGCCAGGTCTCCGCCACGATCCGCAGGAACTGCAAGGTGATGTCCCAGTGCCCGGCCAGGTTTTCCGGCACCAGATCCCGCAGGCCGTCAAAATCCAGCCCGGCGGAATCCACATCATCCATCAGCCGGGCCAATTCCCCGGCCAGCCGCCAGCTTCCGGCGGCGGACGGCCTGTCCCCCGCGCCGTGCAGCGGGCTGGCGTGCATGATCTGCCGCGTGAGCAGGGCGCGGCGGCGCACATCCGGCATGGCGGGGGGCAGATCGGCCAGCACACGGGCGGCATCGGGGTTCCGGGCCAGACCCGCCAGCGGGCCGGCGCCAGCCTCCCCCGCCGGCAGATCGCCAATGGGCACCATATGGGGCAGCAATGCGGGCCGCCCCCCGGCCTGTTGCAAAAAGGCTTCCCTGAGGCCCAGCACCGCCCGACGGTTGGGGACCAGCACGGTCATGGCCGCCAGTGCCATCGGGTCGCCGCCCGCCTCCCACCACAGGCGGGCGGCCAGCGTGGGCAGAAAGGCCCGATCCGGGGCGATGCTGTAAAGCGCCGGGGTGCCGCGATAGGCGCGCAGGGCCTGACCGTCCGCCTCGCCCCCGTTCGGATCGCGCTTGCCTGCATTACCCCCGTTCATGCCGCCCCCATGGCATCCGCCCGATCAGCCGGGTCGTCGGTTGCCAGCGCGGCTTCCGCCGCGGCCAGCGCATCGGGCGTGCCCACATGCATCCAGTCACCGTCCAGACACAGACCGTACAGGCGCCCGGCCTGTGCCGCCGCCTCGAACAGCAGGCGGTTGGACCAGGGATCACGGGGCCGGCCCCGGTAAAGCGCGGTATCGACCCGTTGCAGACCGGTGAACACATAAGGCGCTTCCGCCGCAGAGCCGCGCGGGGTCAGGGGCCGGGCCACCGCCGGGTCCAGCCCGTGGGGGGCGAAAAAGTCACCGGCGCCGTCATGGCCGATGGCCGCCGTGCGGGGCACCAGAAGCAGCAGCACATCCATCACCATTGGGTCGAAGGCCGCTTTCAGCGCGGCCAGCGCGGGGGCCGCGCCCGGTCTTTCCCGCCACAGGGCATCGCCATTGACCAGCGTGACCGGCCCTTCCGACAAGAGCGGCAGGGCCTGCACCACGCCGCCGCCCGTATCCATCAGCCGCGCCCGCTCGTCGGACAGAATCACCTGCCCGGCCCGGATTCGCTCTGCCAGATGGGTTTGCAGGCGATCCGCCTTGTGGTGGCAATTGACCACCACGGGCACCTGCTGCGCCGCCATCAGCCGGGCCAGCGCCCGATCGATCAAGGGGCGCCCGCGCACCGGAACAAGCGGCTTCGGCATTTCCCGGCCCAGCGCCTGCATACGCCGCCCGAAGCCCGCGGCGAACAGCATGGCACGCCCGCGCCGCTGATCTTCCGCCCGCGCGCCTTCAGACATCGCCACAAAGCACCATATGTTTCGGTTTCATAACGAAATACCCTTACCAGTCGGCGAGACGGTGCGCCCATGCGGGCCCGCCATACAATGTGGCTTGGCGCGCCGATGTCGCCTGATCCGCCGCTGTTTCCAGATGCACCAACAGGCCCTGATCCACCCAGTCCTGCGGCAGACGATCCGGCCATTCAATGAAAAAGATCGCGCTGTCCCGGTCTTCCTCCAGCCCCAGATCGGCCACCGCGTCGGAGCTGTCCAGCCGGTAGAGGTCACAGTGGATAAGCAGGGTGCCATCGGCGGCGGTATAGCCCTGCACCAGGGTGAAGGTGGGGCTGGGCACCGCCAGCGCCGGATCACCGGCCAGCTTCCTGAGCGCGGCACGGGCAAAGCTGGATTTTCCCGCGCCCAGATCGCCCGCCAGCAGCACCACATCACCGGGCGCCAGATGATCGGCCAGCCAACCGGCATAGACCCCCAGAGCCGCCTCATCGGCCAGGCTGTCACGGCGCAGCGGGATCATCACACCGTCTCCGGGGCGGCTTTTTCCAGCTTTTTCGGGCGCGCGGGCAGCCGCATCCTGATCGCAAGCCCCGCCGTGTCCACCGGCTCCAGCAGCATGGTGCCGCCGTGCAGGTTCACAATACTGCGCACCAGCGCCAGATCGATGCCGGTGCTGCGCCGCCCTTCCGGCGTGCCGCCCACTTCCAGCACGGCGATCAGGCGGTCCCGCTCCCGCAGGGTCAGGCCACCTTGAAGATTGCTCAGCCGCACATCCACATAGTCTCCCTGCTCCGCCGATTCCACGCTCAGGACAATCTCACTGTCCGGCTGTCCCAGTGGCAGCATGGCGGCGATCATGTTCACCATCGCCTGCCGCAGGCGCCGGCTGTCCCCTTCAAGGGGCGGGTCTACCCTTGGCGTTTCCACCCGGATTCTAAGGCCCGCGCGGCTCACCCGGTCAGCGGTCAGGCGTGCCGCTTCCGCCACCAGCGCGCTGGGCGAGACCCGATCCAGATCCAGCGTCATATTGCCGGATTCGATCACCGCCAGATCCAGCACATCGGAAATCATGCGCTGCAACTGGCTGGCGGAGGCGATGATGTCCCGCACATAGTCCGCCTGCTGATCGTTCAATGACCCGAACAGGCGTTGATCCAGCAATTCGGCAAAGCCCAGAATCGAATTGAGCGGCGTGCGCAATTCATAGGACATATTGGTGATGAACTGAGAGCGCAGGCGATCCGCCGCTTCCAGCGCGCGGGACCGTTCACGGAGCGCCTGCTCGATTCGGAAACTGTCGGTAATGTCGATCTGGGTCAGCAGGGTGCCGCCATCGGGCAGCGGCACCAGCGAATAATCCACCACCTGATTGCCCCCCGCATACCAGCGCCCGTTGCGCGGCGCGCGGTTGGCCACCCAGTCCGGCAAACCCTGAACGAAGATGTCGTTTTCGCCAAGACGGCTGAGGCGGGGGGCCAAAGCGTCCACCAGGCTGCCCACATGGGGGTCGCCGCTCAGGGTTTCCCGCCCCAGATGCCACAAATCGGCAAAGGCCGGGTTGCTCAGCCGCAGGCGGCCATCCATACCGAACACCGCCACGCCTTCGCGCATGTTTTCCAGCGTTTCGCGCTGAACCGCGATCAGCGTATTGACGCTCTGTTCCAGGGCGAGGCGGTCGGTCACATCCTCGAAAATCAGCAACAGGCCCCCCAGCGGGTGCGGCTGGCTCACCACCCGGAAAGTGGACCCGTCCGGCAGGTGCCAAAGGGTTTCCTCCGGCTCGATCAGGCGGGTGTACTGGTCCAGTATTTCGGCTTTCCATGCCTGAAAATCGGCCTGTTCCGGCAGGCGACGGCGTTCCCGCATGGCTTCCAGCAAGTCGCCATGATCCGGCTCGCCGTCCAGCCAGTCTTCCGGCAGGTCGGTCAGTCGCCGGAAAGCGCCATTATAGAAACGCAACTGGCGCCGGGGACCGAAAATGGCCACCGGCGTGCGCAGCCGGTCCAGCGTTTCCCCGTGACTTTCCAGCACGCGGGACAGTTCGCCCAGCGCCGTTTCCTCCCCGGTCACATCCAGCGCGACGCCCAGCACTCGCCGCTCATCGAACGGCACATGAATCACGGTGAAAGCCCGGCGGTTGCCGGAAACAACGGCATATTGCCGTTCCCGCGCGGGCGCCCCGCTCTCGAAGGCGGAGCGCGCCGAATCCACCGGGGCGTGGCGGAACAGCTCCACCTGATCGCGCAAGACCTGCTCGTCGCTTTCCCCCTCCACCGCCGTTACATAGGTCTGGTTCACCTCCATCAGTGAAAGCGACCGGTCCCGCAGCCAGATCGGCGTCGGCAGGGCGTTGAGCACCCCCACCAGATCATCCAGCCGCTGTTCGATGGCCATGGTGGCGTCCTGCCCGCCGCGTGGGGCGCCGCGCCGGTCCTGACGGAACCAGGCCACGGCGGCGGGCCAGTCGGGATCGGCATGATCCAGCGGTTGCACATCCATGAACAGGCTTTCGCCGCCCACGCCCGACTTGATCATCAGCGGGCGGGTGCCGCGCCGTTCGCCCGCCAGATGCTGGTGCAGCATCTCCACCACCTCTTCCGGCAGCCCGCCACCGCCCATGCGGCCCTGCACCAGATGGTCCAGATCGGGCGGGTCGTCAGGCAGTCCCAGCAGGCGACGGGTAACGGCAGGCGCCTGCACCGCGCCGGTCTGCCACAGCCACAGGGGGGCGCGCGGATCGCTTTCGAGAAGGGTGTCGAACAGGGCGGCCAGGTCCGCCAGGCGCTTGTTGGTTCTGGACAGACGCGCCGCGCGCATCAGGGCGGCCAGCGTCAACGCGACCCACACGGCGCCCGCAAGCGCCATCGCAATCCACAGGGCCGGGGTCGCCACTTCACTGTCCATGCCGGGCCTCGCTCCACCGGACACTGGGGCCGGGCCGCCTCTGCGGCCCGGCGCCCACGTCATCCTTCAAGACCTAGCCGGACAGCCACCGCCCGCGCAAGGGGCAAGCCACGCACGCAGCGGGAACGCCCGCGCCCGGCACGGCGGCGGCCCCGGATCAGCGGGCGCCGAACTCGCTCTTCAGCAGGTCCACCAGGTCGGTGCGCTCCCACGAGAAGGCGCCGTCACCGGCGGGGGTACGGCCAAAGTGGCCATAAGCCGCAGTGCGGGCATAGATCGGACGGTTGAGGCCCAGATGCTGGCGAATGCCACGAGGCCGCAGATCCACCGCACCGCGCAACACGCGCGCCAACTGGTGCGTGTCCACCTGTGCCCCATCGCCCAGATTGATGTAAAGCGCCAGCGGTTCGGACACGCCGATGGCATAGGCGAGCTGGATGGTGCATTTGTCCGACAGGCCCGCCGCCACCACATTCTTGGCCAGATACCGCGCCGCATAAGCCGCGGATCGGTCCACCTTGGTGGGGTCCTT
>NZ_JBBJLN010000011.1:0-13697 GCF_037658235.1 Yunchengibacter salinarum
CGCTCGGAAAGCCCCGTGTCTTTGCGCTGTCCGCCTGAATGGGGGCGGAATAAGGCATTGTGTCGGCGGGCTCGTCTCTTTATAACCGGGGCAGTCATGCCAGGGGGCTGGCAGTGGAGTTTTGACCTGAATTCAGAATGAGGAATAGCGGTGAGCGATTTTGCTCTGGCACGCCAGCATATGATCGACGGGCAATTGAAGCCCAGTGAAGTGGTGGACTCGGCCCTTCTCGACGCGATGGCCGAGATTCCGCGGGAATTGTTCGTACCCAAGGCCCGGCGCAGCGTTGCCTATGTGGATGAGGATCTGTCGCTCGGTGACGGGCGCTATCTGATGGAACCGATGGTGTTTGCCCGGCTGGTGCAGGCGGCGCGCATTCGCCCGGATGAGGCGGTGCTGGATATCGGCTGCACCACCGGTTATTCCACCGCCGTGCTGGCCCGCCTAGCCGATGCCGTGGTTGCGGTGGAGGAAGACGCGGCACTGGTGAAAAAGGCGGAAGCCGCTCTGGCGAAGCTGGAGATCGTCAACGCCGCCGTGGTGGAAGGCGCGTTGAGAGATGGCGTGCCCGGCCAGGGGCCGTATGACGTGATCTTTCTGGGCGGTGCCGTCAGTTCAGTGCCGGACAGCCTGGTTCGGCAGTTGAAAGAAGGTGGCCGGTTGGTCACGGTGCTGATGGATGGTGGCGTGGGCCGTGCCTATATGGTCACCTTGCAGAATGGCGTGGCTGGCGGACGGGAACTGTTCGACGCCAATGTGCCCATGCTGCCCGGTTTCGAGGCGGAAAAGAAGTTCGTATTCGAATAATGCCGGTGCGTGCCTTCATGGCGCGCACGGGCCGGAGATCGTGACGCTGCAAACAAGAACAATCGCGGCGCGCGTAAAAGGGGCCAAGACCCCGACCACATGACGCGAGGATAAAAGGAGACCAAAGGATGAAACGACAGCTTGTCTCATTGCTGGCAATCGCCGTCGCATGGGGGGGCGGGGAGCCGGTTTCAGCGGAAACCCTGCGCGAAGCCATGGCGGCGGCCTATCTTTCCAACCCCACGCTCGAAGCGGAGCGTGCCGCGCTCAGGGCCACCGACGAACAGGTGGAACAGGCCCGCGCCGGCTTCCTGCCCAATGTGAATGCGCAGGCGTCCGTTTCCCGCGCGGAACGGGTTGATAATACGGTCAATCCGGGGGACACGGTCAATCTGGGCGGCGGTTTTACCGGCGTGGTGGATGATGACAACAATATCACGTTGCCGGATGGATCGGTGGTCAGCGCCAATTCGGTTGTCTCCACCAACGAATTCTATCAGGCCCAGCTTACGCAGAATATCTTCAACGGCTTTCAGGATCAAAACGCCACCAACGCCGCCAAAAGCCAGGTTTACGCCGGGCGTGCCCAGTTGCGGCAGGTGGAGCAGACCACGCTGAGCGATACCGTGACCGCCTATATGGATGTGGTGCGGGACGAGGCGGTGGTGCGCCTGAATGAAAACAATGTTCGGGTGCTGGAACGTCAGCTTCAGGCCAGCCGGGATCGCTTTGCCGTGGGGGAAGTGACCCGCACGGATGTGGCCCAGTCCGAAGCCCGGCTTGAAGGTGCGCGGGCCCAGCTTCTCAATGCGGAAGCCCAGTTGGCTGCCAGCCGTGCCGCTTATGAGCGCGTGGTGGGGCGCCCCGCCGGTACGCTGGAAACACCGGATGAGATGCCGTCTCTGCCCGCTTCGCTGGAAAGCGCGATCGAGACCGCCGTGAGCAATGCGCCGCGCATCGCCCAGGCGCGTGAGAGTGAAGAGTCCGCCCGCTATGACGTGAAGCAGGCGGAAGGCGCCCTGCTGCCGTCGCTGGATGTGAACGCAAGCTGGCAGCGCCAGAAGGGGACATCCACCTTTGTCAGCGGCCTGGACGTGACCAACCGTCAGGTGGGTTTGCAATTGTCCATCCCGCTGTATCAGGGCGGGGCGCGCTATGCGGATATTCGCCGCCTGAAGGAAGTGCGCAGCCAGCGTATGCTGCAAATCCGGGAGGCCGAGCGCCTTGTGCGGGAACGGGTGCTGGCGGCCTGGGACAATTACCGCGCCGCCAAGGGGCGCATCAATGCGACGGAGGCCCAGGTGCGAGCCGGTGAAGTGGCGCTTGACGGTGTACGTCAGGAAGCCGCCGTGGGCTCGCGCACCACGCTGGATGTGCTGGATCAGGAGCAGGAACTTCTGAACGCCCGTGTGGAACTGGTGACCGCCCAGCGGGACGAGATGGTGGCCGCTTATAATCTGATGGCCGCGGTGGGTAAATTGACGGCTTCGGACCTTGGCCTCAATGTGCAGGGCTATGACCCGAACGAGCATTATGAGGACTCCAGTTGGAGCCTGATCGGTTGGTAAGGCCCTGAAATTCGGGAGTTATGGGGCCGGTGGGGCGGTTAGGTTCGCACCGGCCCTTTCTTTGTCTTGACGCGGGAAGAATTTGTCCATCTACTGGTAACTGCCTTTGACTCCTGATGAATTATTGACACTGGAGTCGCCGCGGGGTACCAGTCTTTACTGGGGGTAACGGGATTTCGGGCGAATAAATGAGCGATAGCGCATCGGAAGAAGAACCGACAATGGAGGAAATCCTGGCGTCTATTCGCCGGATTATCTCTGATGAGTCGGAAGAGGACGGCGCCGAGGAGCCGGCGGACGCCGCGTCAAAGGATGACGGCGCCGTTGCTGATTCCGAGGCGGAGCCAGAGCCCGAACCGGAGCCTGAACCGGAGCCGGAGCCGGAGCCCGAACCAGCGCCTGAACCCGAACCGGAGCCGGAACCGGAACCGGCACCCGAACCGGAGCCAGAGCCCGAACCGGAGCCTGAACCCGAACCGGAGCCGGAACCTGAGCCAAAGCCCGAACCAGAGCCCGAACCGGAAGAAGATGTGCTGGAACTGACCGAAGTGGCGGAACTGGATGAGGACGACCGCATCGTCTCCCGCCCGGTGGAAAGCCGCACGGCGGAGAGTTTCGCCCATCTGTCCCAGCTTATGGTGGCGGGCTATGATGGCTCCGAAAAGACTTTGGAGGGACTGGTGCGCGCCATGCTCAAGCCCATGATGCAGTCTTGGCTGGATGAAAACCTTCCCGAAATCGTGGAGGAAGCGGTGGAGCGCGAAGTGGCCCGCATCGCCCGGCGCACCAAATAGAATTTTCCTTTCTTCTGCTTAACTTTCCGGGCGCCCGTCTGGCCCTTTCCGGGCATCCGCCTGGCGGGTTTTCCTTTGGGGGCTTTTCTTCCCCCCCCTGATTGTGCATTGTGCGCGCGATTTCCCTGACCCTGACGGTGTGAGGCGGTGGCGACGATCCGCCCGCCGCCCCGGCCAAAGCGGATGAGTGACCTATGATGGAAAAGACCTATACCCCCGCCGCCATTGAAGAAAAATGGTACACGCACTGGGAGGAAAGCGGCGCCTTCAAGGGCAATACGCGGCCCGATGCCGAGCCCTATGCCATCATGATGCCACCGCCCAATGTGACCGGCAGCCTGCATATGGGGCACGCGCTGGACAATACGCTTCAGGATGTGCTCGCCCGGTTCGAGCGCCTGCGCGGGAAGGATGTGCTCTGGCAGCCCGGCACCGACCATGCGGGCATTGCTACTCAGATGGTGGTGGAGCGCAAGCTGGACGCGGAAGGCATTGACCGCCGCGATCTGGGCCGGGAGGCGTTTCTTGAAAAGGTGTGGGAGTGGAAGCAGGAATCCGGCGGCACCATCACCCGCCAGCTTCGCCGCCTTGGGGCAAGTTGCGACTGGGCGCGGGAAGCCTTCACCATGGATGCGTCGCGCCAAAAGGCGGTGCTGAAGAAATTCGTACAGCTTTACAAGAAGGGCCTGATCTACCGGGACAAGCGGCTGGTGAACTGGGACCCGAAACTGCGCACGGCCATTTCCGACCTGGAGGTGGAGCAAAAGGAAGTGGACGGTCATTTCTGGCATTTCCGCTATCCCATCGCCGATGCCAGCGGGGAGGAAACGGATCAGGTCATCCATGTGGCCACCACCCGGCCCGAAACCATGCTGGGCGATACCGGCGTGGCGGTACACCCGGATGACGAGCGATACCGGCACCTGGTGGGGTCGAAGGTTCGCCTGCCGCTGGTGGGCCGCCTTATTCCCATTGTGGCGGACGAGTGGGCGGACCCGGAGCAGGGCTCCGGCGCGGTCAAGATCACGCCCGCGCATGATTTCAACGACTATGAAGTGGGCCGTCGCCAGAATCTGGACATGATCAATATTCTGGATGACCGCGCCGCGCTGAACGATGCCGTGCCCGCCGCCTATCAGGGGCTGGACCGCTTCGAGGCCCGCAAAAAGGTGGTGGCGGATCTGGAAGCCGGTGGTTATCTGGAAAAAGTGGAGCCGCATAAGCACATGGTCCCTTATGGGGACCGGGGCGGCGTGGTGATCGAACCCTGGCTCACCGATCAGTGGTATGTGGATGCAAAAACCCTGGCCGGGCCCGCCATCAAGGCGGTGGAAACCGGGCGCACCCGTTTCATTCCCGCCAACTGGACCAAAACCTATTATGAATGGATGCGCAATATCCAGCCCTGGTGCGTATCGCGCCAGCTTTGGTGGGGGCATCGCATTCCCGCTTGGTATGCCGAGGATGGCACAGTCTTTGTCGAGGAAAGCGAAACAGCCGCCCATGCCGCGGCGGAAGCCCATTATGGCAAGGCGGTGGAGCTGACGCAGGACCCGGACGTGCTGGACACGTGGTTCTCAAGCGCCATGTGGCCCTTTTCCACGCTGGGCTGGCCGGAGCAGACCGAGGAACTGGACCGCTTTTATCCCGGCGCCACGCTGGTGACGGGGTTCGACATCATCTTTTTCTGGGTGGCGCGGATGATGATGTCCGGCCTGGAATTCATGGACGATGTGCCGTTTCACAATGTTTATGTGCACGCGCTGGTGCGTGATGCCAGTGGCCAGAAAATGTCCAAGTCCAAGGGCAATGTGATCGACCCGCTGGATTTCATCGAGAAATACGGCGCCGACGCGCTGCGCTTCACCCTGGCCGCCATGGAGGCGCAGGGCCGGGATATCAAGCTGGATGAAAAGCGGGTGGAAGGCTATCGCAACTTCGGCACCAAGCTGTGGAATGCGGCGCGTTTCTGCGAAATGAACGGCATTGGCGGCGCTGGTGACCAGACCGCGCCGGATGCCCGCATGGCCATCAATCGCTGGATCATCGGCGAGGTGGCCGCCGCCACGGATAAGGTGACCACGGCGCTGGAAAACTTCCGTTTCAATGATGCGGCGGCGGCGATCTACCAGTTCAGTTGGGGCACCTTCTGCGATTGGTATGTGGAGCTGATCAAACCCATATTGTTCGGCGACAATGAAGCCGAGCAGGCCGAGACCCGCGCCGTTGCGGGCTGGGTGCTGGACCAGATTCTGATTCTGCTGCACCCCTTCATGCCGTTCCTGAGCGAGGAATTGTGGCACGCCACCGCCGAAGTGACCGGCATCACACGGGAAAGCGACCTTGTGCGCGCCCACTGGCCTGAGGCCAGCGAGGCAGACCGCGACGCCGTGGACGAGGTGAACTGGGTGATCCGCTTCGTTTCCGAAATACGCTCCGTGCGCGCGGAAATGAATGTACCGGCGGGCGCCAAGGCAACCGCGCTGGTCACCGATGCCAATGAAGCCACCGCCCGTCGGCTGGCGGACTGGCAGAACATGATCTGCAAGCTGGCCCGGCTGGAAAAGGCGGAAGCGGTACAGACAGCCGACAGCACCGGCGCCGCGCAGGTGGTGGTGGATGAAGCCACGGTCTTTTTGCCCCTTGCGGACTTGATGGATCTGGACGCGGAAAAGGCGCGGCTTGAGAAAGGCATCGCCAAGCTGGACAAGGAAATCGGTGGCCTGAAAGGGCGGCTGGGCAATGAGAAATTCATCGCCAAGGCGCCGGATCATGTGGTGGCGGATGCGCGGGAACAACTGGCCGATCTGGAAGCGCAAAAAGGCAAGATGACCGCCGCGCTCGGCCGTCTGAGCTAGGGTAGGGCGCTGTCATCCCACTCGCGCGGTCCTATCCAACGGGCGCGACCGCGCCCCGCCGCCTATGCGGCGCCCTCGCGGAGCCGGGCGCATAGCGCCAAGGCGTGAGCGGTAACCAAGGCCAGCACTAGCGTTGCCTCTATCGGTGCTGCCCGCGCAAGCCTATCCGACGGGCGCGACCGCACCCCGCCGCAAGCGCGGCGCCCACGCGGAGCCGTAGCGCGTAGCGCTCAGGCGCGAGCGGTAAACAACTTGCGCGACCGCGCCAAGGCGTGAGCGGTAACCAAATCCCGCACCCACGTCGCCTCTACCGCCATCCCGCATTTGCTGGATGAGCGGAGGCCACGACCGTGGCCCGCCGCCCATGCGGCGCCCCCGCGGAGCGCGCGCGATAGCGCGCTTGCGTGAGCGAAACAAAGCCTCCCTCAATCCTTGGCCATCCATTTCATCAGCTTGATGGCGGGAAAGATCCAGACAATGCCGGTGACCAGATAGAACAGTGTCTGCACGGCCAGGTGCCAGTCCACCATGGCGCCGCCAATGGCCGCCACGGTAAAGGCATATATGGCAAGCCCGATAAGAAGTAAGGCCATGCCCAGATAATTGCGCCAGCGGGGTTTTTCGCTCATGTCTGCTCCTCTGGCATGGGGTGGCCGCTCAGTTCGGCGGCACGGGCGATCACGCGGCGGGTTTCGTGCCAGTCGGCCAGCCGGATTGCCTCCGCAAAGGGAATGAACCGCGCTTCAGCGGCATCGTCCCCGGCCTCTGGCGCCCGGTCGTCCACCGGGTGGGCCAGATAATCCAGCAGGGTCAGATGATGGCTGAGCGTGCCTGCGTCATCATGGACCATCAGGTCCAGCACGTCCACCAGCGCGCCCGGCGTTACGGTAAGCCCGGTTTCCTCCCGCACTTCGCGGACAAGGGTTTCCCGCACCGTTTCCCCCCATTCCTGCTTGCCGCCGGGGATGGACCATTCCCCCTGGCGTGGGGGGC
This sequence comes from Yunchengibacter salinarum, assembly GCF_037658235.1. Taxonomy (NCBI): domain Bacteria; kingdom Pseudomonadati; phylum Pseudomonadota; class Alphaproteobacteria; order Kordiimonadales; family Kordiimonadaceae; genus Yunchengibacter; species Yunchengibacter salinarum. Next base: position 7,021 of record NZ_JBBJLN010000011.1, read on the forward strand.
GGCCCCGCTTGATCATCAGCACTTGGCGTTCCCGCACCACAAGGGCACCTACGGCGACACGGGGCGGGGCAGTGTCAGGGTCGGGGGCGGACATGCGGCGGACTCTCCTACGATAAAAGGGGTTTCCCGCAGGTGCGGGCGCTGTGTAGGCTCCCTTCTATAGTAGGGCGAAATGCCCCACGACAAGGGAGCCCTTGAAAGACATGTGCGGACGTTTCCTGCTCACCAGCCCGGCGGACAGCATCAGCCACACCTTCGATGTGGCGGCGCCGGGGGCGGTTCCGCCGCGCTATAATCTGGCGCCGGGACAGCCGGTTCTGGTGGTGCGTGGCGATGAGCCCACCGGCCCTGTTACCACGGGCGCACGGCATCTGGTGGCGATGCAATGGGGGCTGGTGCCGGAATGGTCGAAAAAGCGGCCCGTCAGTCCGCCGATCAATGCACGCATGGAAACCGCGTCGGAAAAACCCAGTTTCCGGGCGCCCATGAAGCGGCGACGCTGCCTGGTGCCGTTCAATGGCTGGTATGAATGGGTGGTGCGGGACGGCGTGAAAAGGCCGCATCTGATCCATCTGGCGCAGAACGAGGGGGACGAGGCAAACAGCCTGCCGCTGGGCGCGTTTGCCGGGATATGGTCTGTCTGGCACGGGCCGGATGGCGGTGACTGGCTGGAAAGCGTGGCGATCCTGACCGGCCCGGCGCGCGGGCCGCTGGGCCGTCTGCATCATCGCCGCCCCCTGGTGGTGGGCACGGACCAGTACGGCGCCTGGCTTGCCCCCCATGACCCGCTGCCAAAGGGCTTTCTGGCCGACTTCCCTTTTGTGGCGGAACAGGCGTTTCGCTGGCGGGCGGTGAGCCGCCGCGTCAACAGCCCGCGTCATGATGATGCCGCCTGCCTTGCCGCGCCGGAAAAAGCGGCTCAGGGAAGCCTGTTCTGATCGCACATTTACCACCCCGCGCAAGAAGGAGCGCCCCGACATGCCCGATGCCGATAACACCCTTTTCGATCCCGCCGCCCCCATATATGGCCTGATCGAAGGCGCGGTGGGGCATCTGGTGTTGAACCGGGTGGACCGGCGCAATGCCATGACGCAGGCCATGTGGGCGCGGGTGCCGCCCATCATGGCGCGCCTGACGGGGGAGACGGATGTGCGCCTGCTGGTGATCCGCTCGGCGGACCCCGCGGTTTTTTCCGCCGGTGCCGATATCGCCGAATTGCAGGCCCTGCGTGATGACCGCGCCCGCCGGGAAGCCAGTTTTCACGCCATTCAGGCCGCTCAGCGGGCGGTGCGATCCGCCAACAAGCCGGTGCTGGCGGTAATCGGCGGGCCTTGTGTGGGCGCCGGATGCGGGCTGGCCCTGTCGGCGGATATCAGGCTGGCACACCGGGATGCCCGGCTTGGCATCACCCCCGCGCGGCTGGGGCTGGTCTATCCGATGGAGGATGTGGCACGGCTGGCTGCGCTGGTCGGCCCGGCGCGGGCGGCGGACCTGTTGTACACCGGGCGGCTGGTGGCGGCGGACGATGGCCGCGAAATGGGATTGGTGGACTGGGTGGCGGGCGGCGCGCTGGCCCCCGCCATGGCGGAGCGGATAGCCACCCTGACCGCCGGGTCACTGTACAGTCAGATGGCCACCAAGCGGATGCTGCGCCGGGTGGAAGCGGGCGCCCGGCAGGACGATCCTGAGACCATGCGCTGGTTTCTGGATGCCTTTGACGGCGAGGATGCCACTGAGGGCATCAGCGCCTTTCTGGACAAGCGCGCGCCATCCTTTCCTTACCGGTCCTGATCGTTTGCACCGGGCGGGGGCGCGGGCGTATCCACGGGAACAAGGTCGATGACCGCACCGGTCTGCAGGGCGCGGGCCAGGAAGAACAGGGTCGGCCCCAGCACCATGGTCACAAGGTTGGCCACGGCGCCCGGCAGCAGGGCCACCACCACATTGCCAAGGATCAGATTGACCCCGAAGGCCAGTGCGAACAGCAGGCCGAGGGCGCCGGTCATGGCCTTGCCGTTTTCCTTGGTTTCGGCCCAGGCGGTGAAAATGGTGGTGGTCCGGTCCAGTGCCTCCAGCGCGATGGCGTAATGGGCCATGCTGTGGGCCAGCAGAAACAGAACGATGAGAATCAGCGCCACCAGCAGGTCCAGCAATACCGCCGCCGGGCCGATCAGGCTGGACAGCAGGCCGCCCACGCTGACCAGCAGAAGCGCGAACACCAGCAGAATGCCGGTGGCCGCCAGAAGGTGCACAAAAGCCTTCACCCCTTTCAGGGCGAGCCGGGGTAATCCCCCCTCCAGCGGCGCGCGGCCCGCCACCAGCCGGACCCAGGGCACCAGCCCCACCGCGCTCACCAGCATGGAGCCCAGCGCCGAAATCACCAGCATCCCCATGCCCGCTTCCAGCGCGCTGAGCGCGGCCTGATTGGCGGCATCCGTCGTTTCCGCGCCGCTTACTTTTTCGCTGATGGTCTGCAATACGCGCGTGGCGGGCGTAAGCACGATGGCCGAAACCAGGCCGACCAGCAGGCCGAGCAGGATGAAGGAGGTGGGGTTGGCACGCGCCTGTAAAAAGGCGGTGCGCATCAGGGAAAAGCTGGTAGCGGGTGCTGTCACGGGGGCCTGCCTGGGTTTGAACGGTTCTGATGGAGAAGGGGGTGGCTGTCTGGATGATTGCCTACCCGGCCCCGGCTCTGCCAATGTTGCCATAACCGGGCGGGGCCGAGCGTGGCCTCAAGCCCCGACGAATGCAAGCCCCAACCATCGGGCGGGGCGTATGCGACGTATATGGGGGTATCTATGGCAGGTCCGCTGAAGGGCTTGAAAGTGCTGGACTTGTCCCGCGTTCTTGCGGGGCCGTTTGCGGGTCAGATTCTGGCGGATCTGGGCGCCGACGTGATCAAGGTGGAGCGCCCCGGCCAGGGGGACGACACGCGCGGCTGGGGGCCGCCCTTTCTCAGGGATGCATCGGGCATCGAGACGGCGGATGCCGCCTATTTTCTTGCCGCCAATCGGGGCAAACGCTCGCTGACGCTGGATTTGAAGCATCCTGAAGGCCAGCGTATCGCGCGCGATCTGGCGACGGGCAGCGATATCGTACTGGAAAATTTCAAGCGCGGCGGCCTGGCGCCTTACGGCCTGGATTATGACAGCCTGAAGGAGAGTAATCCGGGTTTGATATATTGCTCCATCACGGGCTTTGGCCACACCGGCCCCCTGGCCGACCGGGCGGGATATGACTTCATCATCCAGGCCATGGCGGGACTGATGGCGATTACCGGCGACCCGGCGACCGGGCCGCAAAAGGTGGGCGTGGCCATATCCGATCTGGTGACCGGCCTGTATGCGGCGATCGGCGTGCTGGCGGCTCTGGCGGAGCGGCAGAAAAGCGGGCGGGGCCAGCATATCGACCTTGCCCTGATGGACTGTACCTTGTCGGTTCTGGCCAATCAGGCCACCAACTGGCTGGCGGGCGGGGTGGAACCGGGTCTGTCCGGCAACGCCCATCCCAATATCGTGCCCTATCAGGTGTTCGAGACAGTGGATGCCCCGCTTGTGCTGGCCTGTGGCAACGATGCCCAGTTCCGCCGCTTCGCCGAGATGACGGGGGACAGGGCCCTGATGGACACGCCCGCCTGGCGCACCAATCGCGGCCGGGTACAGGATCGGGAGCGCCTGTGCGCCCAGATCGCCCGCGTGATGGCGGCGCGGACCCAGGCGGACTGGCTGGCCGCGCTGGATGCGGTGGGCGTGCCCGCCGGGCCGATCAATCCGGTAAGCACGGCACTGAACCAGCCCCAGGCCCGTGCGCGTGACATGGTGGTCTCCACCCTTCATGATGCGGCGGGGCCGCTGGATCAGGTGGCGAGCCCCTTGCGCTTTTCACGCAGCACCGTGTGCGCGGATCGCCCGCCGCCCGTTCTGGGCGCCCATAGCGAGGCGGTGCTGCGGGAAGCGGGGGTGAGCGCGGATGCGATTGCGGAACTCAGGGAAAAGGGCGTGCTATAGGCGCGCCGAGGTCAGGGAGAAAGATCATGTTCGAGAACAAAACTGTCTGGATCACCGGCGCATCCAGCGGCATCGGGGCTGCTTTGGCCCGGCACCTGGCGAAAAGGGGCGCCCGCCTGATCCTGTCGGCGCGGCGCAAGGACAGCTTGCAAGCGGTGGCGGAGCAGGTGGACGAGGCCGCCGGGGTGCCGGGCACCGCCTTTGTGCTGCCGCTGGATGTGACGGATGAAGCGGCCATGGACACCAGAGTGGCGGAGGCAAAGGCTTTTGCGGGCCGGATCGACATGCTGTTCAACAATGCCGGGATCAGCCAGCGATCGACCGTGCTGGAGACGGACATGGCCACCTATCGCACCCTGTTCGAAGTGGATGTGCTGGGCCAGATCGCGCTGACCAAGGCGGTGCTGCCGGTCATGCTGGCGCAGGGCGGCGGCCATGTGGCGGTGACAAGCTCCGTGGCGGGCAAGATCGGGGCGCCGAAACGATCGGGCTATTGTGCCGCAAAGCACGCGGTGATGGGCTTTTTCGATGCGCTGCGGGCGGAAATGGACGGGCAGGGCATCAAGGTGACCACCATCACCCCCGGCTTCATCCGCACGCCGATTTCTGAAAACGCCCTGAAGGGGGACGGCACGAAATTCGGCGAAACGGACAGCAATATCGCCGGCGGGATGGACGTGGACGACTGCGCGCGGGCCATTGTGCGCGGCATGGAAAAGGGCAGGCCGGAAATTCCGGTGGGCAAGGGCAAGGAAATGCACGCGCTCTGGCTCAAGCGTTTCTTCCCGCGCCTGGTATTTCGCATGGCGGGAAAGCTGGGTTAGGCGCGGGCCGTATGCGGTTTGAGGCGCCCGTTACGGGCCTTCAGGCATCGAACCAGCGCAGGCCCGTGCCCCCCTTTCGGCGGGGATGGTCCGGCTGACCGTCCGGCGACGTGGCGCGCGCGCCGGATGCCCGGCCAGTCGCGGATGTGGGGCTGTCCTGCTCGCCGCCGCGACCGGGCGCCGTGGGCAAAAAGCGTTCCCACCAGCGGCGCTGAGGGGGTGAAGAGCGCGGTTGCCGGGCCGATTCCTCAGGCGTCAGGAACGATATTTCGGGCACGCCATTGCCCAGATCCAGAAACTGCACACTGTCAAGCCGCGCATGGTCCAGCGCGAGCTGGTCCATCAGCCGGTTGCCGGTATCGCGGGAGAGGAATTCCGAGCAGCCGATCAGATAGCGCACCCGGCCAAGGCGATCGGTCAGCGGCAGGAACAGGGACTGTACCCGCACGCCCTTGCGGCCCGGTGTGGGGCGATCCTCGCTCAGGCAGGCGCCCGCCGGGTGGGTGAACAGGGCATCATAAAAGCGGGCGGCATTTTCCTGCATGGGCGGGGGGATCAGGTCAAAGGCATTGATGCCCGCCACCGGATGATGCCAGCTTCCGGCAAAGCCGGTGCCCATCAGGCCGCAGCTTATGTCCAGCCGGTCGCGGCGTTCCATCAGGGTCAGCCGGGTCAGGCTGGGGGTGAGCGCGCGGGGGTTCACCGCCAGACGGGGCGGGGCAAATACGCCCTCCATGCGGGGCAGGGCTTTCCAGTAGATCAGCAACGCCCTCAGACCGCCGGTCAGCCCTGTTTCCAGTGCCGCATCCGTTGCCGCGCGCCTGTCCTGCTCGATCCGCTCACCCATCGGCCCCTCCCATCTTTCTGCGGTGGCCTTGGGACAAGGATGACCGTCGCCCGCGGTGGATTCAAGACGGTCCATGAGGCGGTGCCGACGCCGCGGCCCAACATGCTGTGGCGGTTGATGTTCCACCCCCGGCATGGGCGATCACGATTTTTCCGCCATGGCCTGTGCAGTGCGACAGTGCGGTGCATCACCCCGCCGACTCGACTCGCGGTTTTTTTGTCTCGCAGATTTCGCCGTTCTTGATCCTGCCAAGATAGGACGCAAGGTCATCGCGCAGCTCGGACGCCATGAAATAGATGCCGATGATGTTGGGTATTGCCATCATGAAGAACAGGCTGTCCATCAGGGTATAGACTTCCTGAACGCTCAGCACCGCGCCGGGGATCAGGGCCACGCAGAAGATCACCTTGAAGGTGTTCATGGAACGGTTGCTCTCACCGAATATGAAGCCCCACACCTTGCCCGAATAATAGCCCCAACTGATGATGGTGGAAAAGGCGAACATCAGCACGGCGATCGCCAGGATATAGGGGAACCAGTCAATGACGGAGCCAAAGGCGGCGGATGTCATCTGCACGTCATCAAGCTTGGCGCCGCTGGGGTCCGTCATGGTGTAGGCACCGGTGATGACGATGACCAGCGCGGTCATGGTGCAAACCACCACCGTATCAATGAAGGGTTCCATCAGGGCCACCATGCCTTCGCTCACCGGCTCTTTGGTTTTGGCGGCGGCATGGGCCATGGTGGCGGAGCCGAGCCCCGCTTCGGTGGAATAGACCGCCCGGCGCATACCGATCACGATCACGCCGATAATGCCGCCCTGCACCGCATCCGGGTTGAAGGCGCCGTGGAAAATGGCGGCAATGGCGGCGGGCACCTGGGGCAGGTGGGCCAGAATGATGGCCAGCGCCGTGCCCACATAAATAAAGGCCATCAGCGGCACCAGCCGCGCCGTGACCCGCGCGATGGACCGGATGCCGCCAATGATGACAATGGCCA
>NZ_JBBJLN010000012.1:0-42076 GCF_037658235.1 Yunchengibacter salinarum
CAATGGCCAGCACCACGCCGAACCCCCAGGCCACGCCCGACCCGCGGATGCCCGTGACCCCGCTGATCTGGCTATAGGCCTGGTTGACCTGCGCCACCTGTAACAGGGCGGGCAGGGCGAACAGGGCATAGGCCCAGGCCAGCCCCTTGCCCAGCCGGGGCAGCCCGCGCCCGGCAAGCCCGCGATGGAGATAATACATCGGCCCGCCGGAAACCGTGCCGTCCGCGTGGATGTCGCGGTATTTCACGCCCAGCGTACATTCCGCGAATTTCAGCGACATGGCCACCAGCCCGATCAGGATCATCCAGAAGGTGGCGCCCGGCCCGCCCATGCCGATGGCCACGGCCACACCGGCGATATTGCCAAGCCCCACCGTGCCCGACAGCGCGGTGGACAGGGCCTGAAACTGGGTTACTTCGCCGGGGTCCGTGGTGCTGGCATAACGCCCGGTCAGCACCCGCCATGCCTGACGGAAGCCGCGCAGATTGATAAAGCGGAAATAGGCGGTCAGGAACAGCATGGGGGCCAGCATCCAGATGACGATCCATTCCACCTGCACGCCGAACAGCGTGATTTGGTAAAACACAATGTCGCCAAGCCCGTTTACCAGCGCCGCAAGGGTCTGGACCACCGTGCCGCGCGCCTCATCCCCCGATTGGGCGAGCGCGGGCACGGACAGGCTTGCCGCAAACAGGGCAAGGATTATCCGCCGCCCAAGGGATGGCCGATCCGCCGCGCGATTTCCGCGCCCTTGTTCTTCCAAACCCCGTGCCCCCTGTGACAGCGTGAATCCCTGCATACCCGATACCCCTGCTGGCAATGCCACTATAGCGTGACGCGCGCCCCGGCCACCTGATCGGTCGTTCGGGGTCGCTTCGGTTTTACAACAGCGATCACCTTAGGCGGGCGGGGCCGGTAAAAAAAGAGCCGATGGCATGAATTTGCCCGCGCTCTTGATTGTATGTGGCTTTCGGGGATAGCGTCATCAGGACAGGGGAAAGGGTCATGCCATGACAGGCGAGCCGAGCGAGACGCTGCCACGCGCGGGCCGGGGTACCGCACCGCGCCATTTGCCGCTGGATGGGCTGAAGGGCCTTTTCATCCTGCCGGTGGTGCTTTCCATGCTGTATGTGAACAGCCATCTGAATGATCTTTTCCTGGTGCGCCAGGGAGGGTTGTTTCTGGATGCCTTTCTGGTTCTGGCGGGATATCTGTTTTATCGCTCGGCCCGGTCGCGGCGGGATTCGGGCCTGTCGCTGCCCCGCTATGTGCAGGACCGCGTGGCCGTTTTCTGGCCGGTGCCGGTGCTTGTGCTTGTGGGGCTGGCGGCCTTTGAGGGGGCTTATGCCCTGTATGGCAACAGTTTCTATTTTCAGGGGCGGGCGCCCTTCAGCCAGTGGACCAGTATCGACTATCTGCCCGCCCAGATCGGTCTGGTGGAAGCCTTCGTGCATGACGGGCCGGTGCACTGGAACCCGGCCACCTGGTCGGTGGGCCTGATCGCCTGGCTGTCTTTCCTGATTGGTGTGGTGGTGTATGCGGTGCGCCGCGCCGGGGGTATTTTCCTTGCCCTGATCGCGCTCGCGGCACCCCTTTTTCTTGCGCTAAGCGGCCTGGAAGGAGACGCCGGGCTCACGCCGCCGCCCTTGCGGGCGCTTTATGCCGCCGCGCTTGGCGCCACCGGGGCCGCTTTCCTGCCGCGTGCCGACGGGCGCGCGCTTGACCTGGACCCCTTGCTATTGGGGCTTCTTCAGGGGGGCGCCCTTTTGGGGTTTCTCGCCTTCATGGCCGTTCTGCCATCGGGCCTTTCCACCCTGTTGGTGGCGCCCGCGGCGCTTGGCGTGATCTGGCTGTTCGCCCGCCCCGGCGGCATCGTTGCCGGGTGGCTCGCCTTGCCCTTTCCGGTGGTGCTGGGGCGCTGTTCCCTGGCCCTGTTCACTGTGATGGTCTTTGTGCAGCTTCGGGTGCGGGAAGTGGCGGATCTGATGGCCCTAACCTTTGGCAAGCCCGCTTTCAGCTTTCCCCTCAACGCCCCTGGCGAGCCGGTGCATGGCTCGCTCTTTCCCATGCTGGGCGCCACACCGTGGCAGGGGGATGCCTTTGTGGTCATCATGCTGGGGGTGGCGTTCCTGATCGCGCGGGCGCTTACGGATCACCTTTTGCTGCCCCTGCGCCAGCGGCTCCGGCGGGCCTAGCGCTCCCGGAAGCGGGGCATCAGTTCCACGAAATTGCAGGGGCGGTGCCGGTTGTCCAACTGGCTCGCCAATATGCCGTCCCAGCCATCTTTCACCGCCCCGGTGGACCCCGGCAGGGCGAAGATCAGCGTGTCACCTGCCAGCCCGCCGGTCACCCTGCTCTGTATGGTGCTGGTGCCGATGGTGTTATAGGACAGCATTCGGAACAGTTCGCCAAAGCCGGGAATGGCCTTGTCATACAGGGCCTCCACCACTTCGGGCGTGATATCCCGGCCCGTGATGCCGGTGCCGCCGGTGGTGATGATCACCGCCACATCCTCGCGCCCGATCAGTTCGCTCAGGCAGGTGTGTAGGCGGCCCCGGTCGTCGGGCACGATATGGCGTGCTGCCAGGTGATGGCCCGCCGCCTCAATGCGCGCCGTCAGCACGTCACCGGAACGGTCATCCGCTGGCGTGCGGGTGTCCGATACCGTTACAACGGCGATGCCCACGGGCAGGAAAGGGCGGTTCCGATCCGGGTCGGGCATGTTATTCGTCCTCCTCGAAGCGGCGGCGTTCCAGGCGGGCGCGCCGGCGGGCCTGTACCCGCTGGCCGGCATTGTCATCGACAAACTCCACCGCCGGCCACGCGCCCTCGGCAATGGCTGTCAGACTGGGGGTGGGCTGGCCAAGGCGCTTGCGGTAAAGCCAGAGATTGGCCATCACCTTTTCGATATAATGGCGGGTCTGGTGGAAGCTGATGGATTCGATGAACAGCAGCGGATCATAGCTATAGGCCACTGTTTCCTTCCATTTGTGCAGGGTGCCCGGCCCGCCATTATAGGCCGCCAGCAGCATGAACAGATTGGCTTCCACGTCCTCCATTTCCAGCAGATGATCCACATATTGCTGGCCCAGCGCCATATTATAGGACGGGCGGTAAAGCTGGTTGCGGTTGCGCCGGTACAGTGAGCGATCGCGGGTGAGATAGCTGGCCGTGGCGGGCATCACCTGCATCAGGCCGCGCGCGCCCACGCTGGACCGGGCGCGGGTCTTGAAGTTGCTTTCCTGGCGCATCATGGCGAACAGCAGCGCACGGTCCAGAATGAAGCCGCCCTGGGGCTCCCAATCCGGCATCGGATAGCGCACAGCCGTGGGGGCCTGCTCCCCCAGCGTCCCCGCCCGTCCCAGCCTGAGCTGAATGGCGGGCAGGTTGAGCGCGGCGGCAAAGGCCAGCAGGTCCTCCTGCACTTTGGCCCCTTCACGGCCCCAGAGCAGGCGCAGTTCCTCGTCCGCCAGATCGTCGCGGCCCACTTCGGTCAGGGCAATGGCGCGACGGGTGGCGGGAAAGGTGAGAAGCCGTTGAAGGGCGCCTTCCTCAAGTGGTGGCGGGGTCCAGTCTATGTCCGGCTCCATGCCCAACTGGCGGCTGGCGATCAGGCCGTAAAAGGTCTCGAACCGCCGGGCCGCGTCGCGCAGATGGCGCTCCGCTTCGGCGGGCTTTCCAAGCCGGTAGGCAGCGCGGCTGGCCCAGAAGCTGCCCGCCGAACCCAGCCAGGGGCCGGCCACATCATTGTCGCCCAGATAGCTGAAATGGGTCAGCGCCTTGTCCATGTTGCCGAGCCGCCAATGGGCCAGACCGGCAACCCAGTCGCTTTCCGATTCCACATGGCGCCCGATTTCCGCCGCGCGGGAGGCGAGCGCCTGCGCCTTGAAATCACGGCCATCATAATAATAGCCGGATGCGATGCGCTCCAGCGCGCCCGCCTCTTCATAGGGGCTCAGTATATTGCGGGCCGCAATCGCCCAATAGCGTTTTTCCGCGCGGTCGGCCCGACCGGCCCTGACCAGCCGTCGCACCCGGTTCTCGAACCGGCGCACGGCCAGGCTTTCCATGCGGCTGCGGCCCCGCACCTCTGGCCGTTTGGGGGCGGACTGGCCGGTCACGCCGGGATAGCGGGTCTGTTCCGGGCGCCGGGGCGGGTGGGCATTGCCCTGACGACGCCGGGCCAGCCGATAAACCCGCCAGGCGCTGGGATGGTCGGCATAGTCCTTCAGCCAGGCGGCCAGTTCGTGATAGGGGCTGCGATAGCCGGTGGGGTGCATCAGGCGCTGAAAATCCACATGGCCCATCAGGAGGGGCTTATCCAGCTTGCGGATCACCCGGCGGGCCTTTTCCCATTTGGCATCGGCCTGTAATTCGAAAATGGTGTGATAGCGCTGGATATCGGCTTCGCTCAATACGCGGGGGATGCGCTCGATACCCGCGCGGGCCGGGTCGGACCACGGGGTCAGAACCAGCGCGCAGGCCAGAATCAGGGCTGCCCGCAGGCGGCATACAGGGCCGAAACCGGTAATGCAGGCCGGAATGGTCAGGGCGGTCATGCGCGGCCCTCTCCTTGTGAAACACTATGGGGTGACATGTGGGTCAATCTGGCCTGGACCGCCAGAAGATCCCGCCATGCCTGTGCCTTGGCGGCTGGCTGGCGCAGCAGATAGCGCGGCTGGAACAGGGGCATCATGGTGGCGCCCCCCGCCGCATCCGAGGCCGTCATCCAACGACCGCGCAGGCGGCTGATGGTATCGTCCCGGCCCGTCAGGGCGCGGGCCGCGGCGGTGCCGAATGCCAGCACCAGGCCGGGCCGAGCCAGCGCCACATGCCGCATCAGAAAAGGCCGATAGGTGGCCACCAGCCGGTCATCCGCACCGCGCCCGCCAAGGGGGCGCCAGGGAATCAGATAGCTGATATAGCATTGTGTGGCCCGGTCCACGCCGATGGCGGCGAGCATGGCATCCAGCAGCGCGCCGGGCGCCCCCTGAAACGGGCGGCCCGCGGCGTCGTCTTCCGCGTCCGGGGCATCCCCCACCAGCATGAGCGGCGCGGCGGGGTCACCCTCGGCAAAAATGGTGGATTTGGCGCTGCGCTTGATGGCGCCGCCGTCAAAGGCATCCAGCGCCGCTTTCAGGGCATCCAGCGAGGATGCGGCTTGCGCGGCGGCCTCGGCGGCTTGTGTGCCCGCCCCCTGACTGGACTGGACAGGCCGGGCCGTGATCGGGCGCGGCTGCGCCGTTCGCCGGGCCGTGTGCCCTTCGCTGCCGGCCATGGCAGGGGCGGCGCCATCCCGCTGCACGGAAGCCGCCTGTGCGCCCAGGGCATGGGCGGAGTCCGGGGGCGCGGAGTCCGGTGCGGCGGTATCCATCCAGCAGACCGGGTCCGGCATCAGGAATTCGTCCACGCCCATGTCCACCTGAAAGCGCAGACGGTCCAGCATTTCAGCGGGGTCCTGTGATAGTGTGGCGGCCTCGGCTGCCGGGGCATGGGAACGGGTTTCTGGCATGGCTATCTTTTAACGCGGGGATCGGGCCGGGGGCAAGCGATCCGGTGTCGCAGAGCGCGGGAAAATGGCGCCGCCCGCATAAACTGGACTGTGTGGTCCAGTTTGTGGCAGGTTTTACATGCTGCCCGCCTGACCACGCCTGACCACGCCTGACCGCGCCTGACCGCGGACAGCCCGGCGTTCCGCCCGCGCGCCTGTGTTTGACGATGCGGGGCAGGGCGGGCATAAGGAATGAACGAGCGGGGCGACACATGGAGGGAGTGGCTGATGGAACGTGAAGCGATGGAATTTGACGTGGTGATCGTCGGCGGCGGCGTGGCCGGGCTGGCGGGCGCCATACGCCTGATGCAGCAGGCGGAGGACAAGGGCCGGGAACTGGCCGTCTGCGTGTTGGAAAAGGGTTCCGAGGTGGGCGCCCATATCCTGTCCGGTGCCGTGGTGGACCCGAAGGCCCTGAACGAGCTGCTGCCGGATTGGAAAGATCGCGGTGCGCCGCTCAACACGCCGGTCACGCACAATCATCACTGGGTGCTGAGCGAGACCGGCAAGACCGAGATTCCCCATTTTCTGCTGCCGCCGCTGATGTCCAACAAGGGCATGTACACCGTTTCGCTGGGCAATCTGTCCCGCTGGCTGGCGGAGCAGGCGGAGGCCATGGGCGTGGAAGTCTATCCCGGTTTCGCCGCGGCGGAGGTGCTGTATCATGATGATGGCCGGGTCAAGGGCGTGGCTACCGGCGACATGGGCGTGGGCAAGGACGGCAAGCCCAAGGAAACCCACATGCCGGGTATGGAGCTTCATGCCAAATATACCCTGTTCGCGGAAGGTTGCCGAGGCAATCTGACCGGCGAACTGGAAAAAACGTTCGATCTGCGCGCCGACAGTCAGCCGCAGACCTATGGCATCGGCATCAAGGAATTGTGGGATGTGGACCCGGACAAGCATGTGCCCGGCAAGGTGATCCACACGCAAGGCTGGCCGCTTTCCGATACCGCCGGGGGCGGCTTTATCTATCATCAGGAAAACAATCAGGTGGCCATCGGCTTCGTGGTTACGCTGGATTATGAGAACCCGTATCTGTCGCCGTTCGACGAAATGCAGCGGTTCAAGACCCACCCGGCCATAAAGCCGCTGCTGGAAGGCGGGCGCCGGGTGTCCTATGGGGCGCGGGCGATCAATGAAGGGGGGCTGCAAAGCATCCCCAAACTCGCCTTTCCGGGTGGGGCGCTGGTGGGCTGTGCCGCCGGGTTTGTCAATGTGCCGCGCATCAAGGGCAGCCACAATGCCATGAAATCGGCCATGATCGCGGCGGAAACCGTGTTCGAGGCGATCGAGGCGGGCAGCGAGGGCGAGCAGCCGCTGGATGCCTATGATGACCGGCTGCGCAAAAGCTGGGTTTACCGCGACCTGAAAACCGTGCGCAATGCCCGGCCCGCGCTTGGCAAGTTCGGGATCACCATGGGAACGCTTTATTCCGGGCTGGATATGTGGCTCAACAATATCGGCCTTGGATTTCTGATGCCGTGGACCTTCAGCCACCCCCACAAGGACAATGAAGCCACCGGCAAGGCAAAGGATCATGAGCGGATCAGCTATCCCAGGCCGGATGGGGAGATCACGTTCGACAAGCTGAGCAGCGTGTTTCTTTCCAACACAAACCATGAGGAAGACCAGCCCTGCCACCTGACATTGCGGGATGACAGGGTGCCCGAGACGGTCAACTGGCCCGATTATGCCGGGCCGGAGCAGCGCTATTGTCCGGCGGGTGTCTATGAATATGTGGAAAGCGAAGAGACCGGCGACATGAAGTTGCAGATCAATGCGCAGAACTGCGTGCATTGCAAAACCTGCGACATCAAGGATATGACACAGAACATCAAATGGGTGGTGCCGGAAGGCGGCGGTGGTCCGAATTATCCGAATATGTGACCGGCGCGGCGTTTTCCGCCGCTTTTGTGCGAAATAGGGAGTGGCGCGTAATCATGCCAGGCTTGAAGGCGGTGTTATCACGAACGGGGCTTCTGGCTGTGGCCCTGGGGCTGGCCGCGTGCGCCGGACAGGGGACCGCGCCGGATGCCGGCGTTTCCGCCGGTCCCGTTCCGGCGCCCTGGCGCTCCGCCTTTGATGGGGGCGCAGCGCTGGATGATGCGGGTTTCGGCCCTTTTGCCGCGGCCCTGATCGCGGAAAGCGAAAGTCGGCACGACCGATCCGCCCGCTATTATCTGGAAGCCCTGAAAGCATCCCCGGAAAACCCGGTTCTGGCCGAGCGCGCCTTTGCCCAATTGCTCTATTCCGGGCGGGTCGGTGAGGCGGCGCGGCTGACCGAGACCTTGCTCGCTGTGCCGGAAACAGAGCCGGTCGGGCCCAGCTATCGGTCCCTGGCCGGGCTGCTGCATGTTCTGAAGGCGTTCCGTGATGAAGACTGGGCCACGGCCCGCACCCGGATGGACGCCCATCTGAATAAGGGCTTCGCCAAGCTGATCGCGCCCGCCTTGCGCGCCTGGACCCATGCGGGAGAGGGCGATACGGATGCGGCGATCAAGGCGCTCGACCCGCTGCTCAATCACCCGCGCCTTCATCCTATCGGGTTGGCGCACAAGGCGTATCTGCTGGACCATGCGGGCCGGGATCAGGCGGCCACGGACTTGTACAAAGCGCTCACAAGCGCGGATCGGCCCGCCTCGTTCCAGCCTTTCATCGCCTATGCCCACATGATGGCCCGTCAGGGCGACCTGAATCAGGCGGTGAATTTTCTGTATGACAGCGCGCGCCGGTTTGGTAACAGCCGCTTCCTGATGCGGGAAGCGGTGCGCATCAAGACCATGGGGCGCCCCACGCAGGTGGTGGCCCGGCCACAGGGCGCCGCCGGATTCATCTTCTATCGCCTTGCCAGTGAATTTTCGAGCGGCGGTTCCAACCGGGCGGCGATCCTGTATCTGCGGCTCAGTGCCTATATGGCGCCGGAGGTGGAGGATACCACCCTGCTGCTGGGGTCCAAGATGGCCGATGCGGGGGACCATCTGGGCGCGGCGGAGGCGTTGACGGCGATCCCGAAGGGCAGCCCGCTATGGCGCAGTGCGCTTGGCAAGCGGATCGATGCCCTGTGGGACGGCGGAGACGAGGAAAGCGCCCTGAGCCTGGCAAGGAACAGCTTGCGCGTGCGGCCCAAGGACCGCCCCATGCTGCGCCGCATGGGGGATATGCTGCGCGCCCGCAACCGGTTCGAGGAGGCGGATGTTTATTACAGCCGTATCATCGACGGGTTGGGTGATCCCGGTCGCAATGACTGGGGCGTGTTTTTCGTGCGTGGCATTGCGCGCGAACAGGCGGGCGACTGGCCCGGCGCGGAGCGGGATTTGCTCACCGCGCTGGAATTGAAACCCGATGATCCCAATGTGCTGAATTATCTTGGCTATAGCTGGATCGACCGGGACATGCACGAGACCCGCGCCAAGGACATGATTCGCCGCGCTGCCAAGGCCCGGCCAGAGGATGGCTTCATTCTGGACAGTCTGGGATGGGTGCACTTCCTGACCGGCGATTATGAAAAGGCCGTGGTTACGCTGGAGCGCGCCGTGAAGCTGGAACCCGGCGATCCGGTGCTCAATGAGCATCTGGGCGATGCCTATTGGAAAGTGGGGCGCCGGATCGAGGCGCGCTTTCAGTGGCGCCACGCGCTTACCGGCGGGCCGGATGCGGATCGGGAAAAGGCGTTGAAGGACAAGCTCGCCTTCGGCCTGAACCCCGCAGCACAGGACTGACGGGTGGCCAGTGAACCAGGGCTTGAAGACGGGTGAAAAAGGCGAGGGTGTGGTGGACAGCGGGGACACAGTGGCAGAATCCGCCCCCGCCAAGCTCAATCTGTGGCTTGCGGTCACCGGTCGGCGCGATGACGGCTTTCATCTGCTGGACAGCCTTTTTCATTTCACCCGTTTCGGGGACCGGATCAGCGTGGCGCCGGCCTCGCGTTCGGCGGTGTCCCCCGGCCCGGACCTGACCATAACCGGCCCGTTTGCAGATGCCTTGCGGCCCGCGAGCCATGATAATCTGGTGTCCCGCGCGGTGTGCGTTCTGGCCCGCCATTTGGGCCGGGCGCCCGACGTGTCGGTACGGCTGGACAAGCGCGTGCCGGTGGCGGCGGGGCTCGGCGGCGGGTCCGCTGATGCGGCGGCCGCCCTGCGCGCGGTCAACCGGCTGTGGGGGCAGCCGGTGGATGGTGCCACGCTGGCGCGGCTGGGCGCGACACTGGGCGCGGATGTACCCGCCTGCCTCGCCGCGACCCCGCAATGGGTTGGCGGTATCGGGGATCGGTTGACCCCCGCCGCGCTTGACTGGTCGGGGGCGGTGGTGCTGGTCAATCCGGGTGTGGCGCTGTCCACCGGGGCGGTGTTTCAGGGCTTCCGGGACGAGGGGCGCTTTGCCCCGGCCCTGAGCGATGCGGCCCGCGCCGCCATTGCGGCTGATCCGGGCGCTCTTGCCGGGGCGGGCGGGAACAGTCTTGAACCCGCCGCCCGGCGCCTGTGCCCGGCGGTTGACCGGGTGCTGGCGGCATTGGGGTGGCAGACGGCGGCGCGGCTTGTGCGCATGTCCGGCAGTGGGGCCACCTGCTTTGCCCTGTTCGACCGGCCTGGGGATGCAGAGGCTGCGGCGGATCGTCTGCGCCGCGCGGCGCCGGACTGGTGGGTGGTGGCCAGCCCCCTGGTGGCGGGCTGACGGCACGGGCAAAGCCCGGACAAGCCGCGCGGGATCAGCCGTTCAACAGGGCACGATGGTGCCGGTACCAGTCCACAAAGGCTTGCACGCCCTCCCGAAGGGTCGTTCGGGGGGTGAACCCCAGATCATGCTGGATGGTGGAAATGTCCGCCCAGGTTTCCGGCATGTCGCCCGGTTGCATGGGGGCGGTGCGGATATCCGCTTTTCTATCCAGTGCCTCCTCGATGGCGGTGACCAGATCGCGAAGCCGGTTCGGCCTGTTGTTGCCGATATTGTAAATCCGGTGCGGGGCATCGCCCATGGCCGGATCGGGCGGCGGCGAATGGGCTGCCACTTTCAGGATTCCGTCAACGATATCGTCGATATAGGTGAAGTCCCGGCCCATGTCTCCGTTATTGTACAATGTTACGGGGCGGCCTTCGAGGATGGCCTCCGTAAACAGCCAGACCGCCATGTCCGGGCGGCCCCATGGGCCATATACGGTGAAAAAGCGCAGGCCCGTCTGTGCCAGCCCGTACAGATGGGCGTAGGACTGGCTCATCAGTTCGTCGGCGCGCTTGGTGGCGGCATATAGTGAAATGGGCGTGTCCACCCGCTGATCGGTGGTGAAGGGCAATTCGCTGGCGCCGCCGTAAACGCTGCTCGACGAGGCATAGACCAGATGCCCGCCTGGCACATGATGGCGGCAGAATTCCAGAATGTTCAGATGCCCCACCAGATTGGACTGGGCATAGACATGGGGGTGGTCCAGGCTGTGGCGCACGCCCGGCTGGGCCCCCAGATGGATCACCTGCGTGATCCGGTGCCGCCTTGCTAGGTCCTCAAGGGCGGCCATGTGGGAAAAGTCCACGGTTTCGAACGCGGCGCCGGGCTCCGCGGCCAGGGAGTCGGCGCGGGCCTGTTTCAGGCGTGGCAGGTAATAAGGGGTGAAATTGTCGATGCCGAGCACATGGCCGTCGCCATCCCCGCGCCGGGCCAGGCTGCGCGCCACATGAAAGCCGATGAAACCTGCCGCGCCGGTCACCAATATGGTCATGGGATTGGTCCTTTTCTGGGGCCGTGTCCGGGTCCGTTAGCGGGGCCGTTCATGGGGGCCTGAACCAAGCGGTGCCACGCCCCGCCCATGGGAGCAAGTTTTTTGGCGCAAGGGGGTTTACACTTGCACGCCATTTCTTTAGATAACCGTCCGAGCCCGGCAGCGGGCGACCCTGATGGGGCGTAGCCAAGCGGTAAGGCATCGGTTTTTGGTACCGTGATCGCAGGTTCGAATCCTGCCGCCCCAGCCATCCGTCTTCGCTGATTTTGCCGCAGGCAAAATTTAGCTTTGACGAGATTTTACCGATTCTCCAGGGCAGAAGATTTCGAAAAGTATCTGAAGTCAGGTTCTGGACGTGCGCTTGCCAAACGGCATTTTTAAGACCTTTGTTCCATCGTTCGGGCTTATCCAGATTGCGACTGGGTGAGCCGGACGGTAAGGCATTCGCCATTTTTGTGCCGGGCAGCACCGTGCCCGGCCTGCGATTTCAGCTTGCAGCCGAACATGTTCCCCCCACACGTGAAGGTTACCTGAACGGGTCGCTTTTTCGCGGTTTTTCGTGGCTTGGCCACGCTTGCGTCAACCATTTGTTAGGGTTAAGAGTGCCATGCTGACGCGACAGAGTCTGGCTTTGCCCAAACAATGGGGCGGGCTGCAATGGGTCAATGGGAAAAGGACAAGCTTGTGGATCGTCCAACACCGATCAATGAGGAAAGCCCTTTCTTTGAAAATGAAGTGATCGTAACCAAGACCGACCTGACAGGGCGGATCACCTATGCCAACCATGTTTTCTGCCGGGTGTCGGAGTTGGATACCGCGTCGGCGCTTGGGCAGCAGCACAGCCTGATCCGCCACCCGGATATGCCGCGGGCGGTGTTCAAGCTGTTGTGGGACCGCATTCAGTCGGGTGAGGAAATTTTCGCCTTTGTGAAGAACATGGCCAGCAGCGGGCGGTATTACTGGGTGCTTGCCCATGTCACGCCCACCCGTTCTGCCTCCGGCGATATTGTCGGCTATCATTCCAACCGCCGCAAGCCGAAGGAAAGCTGGATCGAGGCCGTGAAGCCCATTTACCGGGATCTGTGCAGCATCGAACAGGCCGCGGCCAGTCGCAAGGACGGCCTGGCGGACAGCGTGGCCAAACTGGAAGCCATCACACAGGAAAGGGCCGGGGGGTATGATCCCTTCATCTGGTCCCTGATCGGAGGGGCGTCATGATTGGCAGAATGTTCAAATCCGGCGAAGACGCCCGGCGCATCCAGGAACTGGAAACCGCCCTGGCGGAAAAGACAGAGGCACTGGATAAGGCCGAAAGCACACTTGCCGCCATCAGCAAGGTGTCCAAATCCGTAAGCGACGGCGACATGGAAGCCCGCATCACGGACTGGGATCAGCATGACCGCCACAGTGAAACCGCCGCCAATCTGAACCAGATGCTCGATCTGGCGGATGCTTATGTGCGCGAATCCTGTGCCACGCTGCGCGCCGCCATGAGCGGGATTTTCTATCGCCGCTTCATGAGCACGGGGATGCGGGGCACCTTTCAGATGGGTGCGCAGGATATGGACATGGCCCGCCAGACCATGGCAGATCAGGGCGAGGCGCTGCGAAAAGAGCGCCACGCCATCGCCGATGCGTTTGAAGCCACGGTCATGGAAACCGTCAGCGGGTTCGAGGACAGCATTCATGAGACCCGCCAGCGAACGGATGCCCTGATCCGACATGCGGAAGACAGCCTGGACAGGGCGCGCGCCGTGACCGAGGCATCCGCCAATGCGGCCAGCAATGTGGAAACCGTGTCCGCCGCAGCGGAGGAAATGTCCGCTTCCGTGGAGGAGATTGCATCCCAGGTGACCACGTCCAATGAGCGCACTGGCGAGGCGGCGCGGGAAGCGGAAAATTCCAGCAGGGTGATCCGGGAACTGGAAGCCTCCAGCGGCAATATCGGGGAGGTGGTGCAGCTTATCAACGACATTGCCGAGCAGACCAACCTTCTGGCGCTGAACGCCACCATCGAGGCCGCCCGCGCGGGGGAGGCCGGCAAGGGCTTTGCCGTCGTGGCGGGGGAGGTGAAGAACCTGGCCCAGCAGACCGCCCGCGCCACCGAGGATATCGACAGCCAGATCGGCGCCATCCGTGGCCGCACCGGTGAAACGGTGGAAGCGGTCACCGGCATTGGCAGGACCATTCAGGATCTGAACGAGATCGCGTCCGCCATCGCCAGCGCCGCCGAGGAACAGGCCGCCGCCACGCGGGAGATCAGCCGCAATATTCAGGAAGCCCATGCGGGCACATCGGATGTGAGCGCCAATATCGGGGATATCGAAAGCAAGGTGAAGGAAACCGTGACGCTGGTGGATGCCATACGCGGCCAGGCGGACGATCTGGAAGAGCGTTCCGGCAGCCTGACCCGCGCGGCCCGCGATTTCCTGACACGGATTCGCCAGGAAGGCGCGTAACCGCCGGACCCAATCATCACGCCGGGGTGGCGGTTACACTTTCGGGCCATGGTGGCCGGGCCGGTGCTCAGCCGGCTTCGGCGAACACCGTGTTCAGCCAGGCGGCCATGCGCACCCCGGCCCTGGACAGGCGCTGTTTCACCGTCTTGATGTGCTGGAATTTGTACTGCCAGCTCAGATCGTCGCTTTCAGGATAGACTTCGGGGCGGATTTCGGCGCTTTCCCGCACCCAGACCATCGGGTCCGGCGTGGACCAGGCATCCAGATCCTGATCGGTGATTTTCGCCGTCAGCCACGCGGTCCATTCGCTGTAGCTCAGCCCTTCTTTTCCGATCATGCCGCTGTCCCAGACCCGGTGCAGGTTGCTGTCGTCCCAGAAGAAATCCAGTTCCACATCATTGCCGCCCCGGTCGGTGCCATTGCCCACATGCAGCGGCTGATGCAGATCGCCGATGATGTGAATGGCGAAGCGCAGGGCCAGTTGGCGATCCTCCCGGCTCGCGGTGGCGGACAGCAGGGTCTCCCGGAAGCGGGCGAGCGCGGTCAGGGCATCGCCTTCCGGCGGCGGGCCCACATCCTCGTAGCGCTTGCCGTCGGGCACGGTGACATAATGATAGGGTCCGGCTTCTTCCTGCCAGAACGGCGTCTGCTTCGAGCGCATCTCGTCCGCCCAGGTGCTGGCTTCCGCCAGCGTTTCCGGCCCCAGCAGGCGTTCCAGCGCGGCCCTGCTTTCGGCGCTCAGATAATGGGCGGCAATGGCGCCCGTAACACGGTGGCCGGTTTGCCCCCAGGCGTGGGATTCGGGCGCGGCGAGGCTCATCAGGCCGGCAAGCGCGGTGGTGGCGGTCAGGGTTTTCAGGAGCATGTCATGTCCTTATCGGTGCTGTGAAAGGCCGACTCTCACCATACTGCTCGAAACCCGTCGGCTGTGAAAAAATGGGGTCGGATACCCGGTTCAGCCCTGCTTCAGTTGCCGTGCAAGGAAGTGAGTCAGCGATACCGGGTCCGCCTGATACAGGTCGAAATCAGGGCTGGCGAACAGCAGTTCCGCCATGTCCAGCCGGGTCGGGTCGCCGGGTACGCCCAGCGTCGCCATGGACCAGTCCGGGAACAGGCGGCGGGGAATGTCCCCCTGCTTGAGCAGGGAAATATCCGTGTGGCGCTGGTCTTGACAGATCCGTTCGTAAATGTGGGCCACCGCGTCTTCCGGCCCTTCCAGAATCTGAAGAAAGCGATGGCCGTCAAACCAGAGCGCACCGGTCACATCCGCCTTTTCATTGCGGGTGGAGGATTGGTGGCCGATCTCCTCAAGAGTGCTCTGGTCCGCATCGCGGGCGGTGCTTGTGTACACAAGATGGGAAAGGATCATGTCTGGCAACCCCGTGCGTTCATTGCAGGAACAGGGGGCATTATCGCCCCTTTTCGCGCGCAAAGGCCCCATCTTCACGCAGGAAACCCCGACGGGGCATGGCACTTTCTAGCGCATTGGCCGGGCCGGGACAACGCCGCAAATGGCCGGATCGACCGGAAAGCCGCCCTGTTACCCGCCTGATGGGCCAGCGGGGTTTCTCATCGGCTCTGCGGACTGCCCGTATCGTTCCGGTCTGATCTCAGGCTTTCGCTGTCATAGCCGGTCATCTCCAGATAGCCGCGCCCCCCATGGCTTCCCGAAACGGTGACCGGTCCTTCCCAATAGGCCACACGCCCCGGATTCCAGGCCGCTTTGTTCAGCGCCGTCACGGTCAGCGTCACATCCCGCCCGGCCAGGGTCACCCGCCATCTGGTGGGGACGCGCCCTGCGGCCAGTGTGGTTTCCTCAAGCGGGCGCATGGTGATCGCCGCGCCGTTCAGCGGGGTCACCTGGCCATCGGGCGCGATCCAGCTTCCCGCCTTGAAAGGGGCGCCCTTGTCGCCGCGCAGGCGGAACAGCATCAGCCTGGCGCCGCCCGACAGGTGCAGGGAGAACCAGTCCCAGCCGGTCTGGTCCGCGGCCAGTGGCTGGCTCGACCATTCCCGGTCCAGCCAGGCCCGGCCCGTGACCGTGCGTTGCTCCCCCGCCACGCGGATGCGCCCGCGCACTTCGTAAAAGGGCTGGGAGAGATAGATCGATACCTGCCCCCGATCCGACTTCCGGCTCACCCCGCCCTTGCCGTGACGCACCAGAGGCCCCCGCGCATCAAGCGTCAGGTCATAGGAAAAGCCGTCCGCCGATGCCTGAAGGCGCACCGGGCTCAGCCGTTCGCCGGGGGTGTCGGGTGCGCTCAGGCGCCAGTCATCGATATGGGCGGTGAAGGGGTCAAGCTGCACACCGGCCTGGCCGACCCCATCACGGGCGAGCTTTTCCGCGAACAGGTGCCGGGTGCGGGTGGTGAGCGCGGCATGGCCCATCCAGAGCTGATCGCTGGCCCAGGGGGTGGCCGGTGTGGCCCCGTCCTGTTGCGCGGTGGTCCGGGCTGGCGGGCGCACGGCCTGTCGGAACAGGGTCCACTGGATGCCGAGCGGCGCGCCCTTTTCATCGGTGAGATTGGCGGTGAGATACCACCATTCGATGCGAAAATCCGGGTGGGCGCCGTGATCGCGGGGAAAGCGCAGGTCGGGTGTGTCCGGCACGGCGGCATAGCCTTCCGTGCGGGTGCCGAGCCCGGCAAAGCCCTGTTGCGCCCGCAGGTCCGCCCCGCCGGGGCCGAAAAGGCCCAGCAGGATCAGGCCGCCGACAAGGGCGAAGGCGGGTATGCGGCGGTCAGCCATCCTGTTGCAATCCTTTCAGCCAGCGCATCGGGCCCTGACGCACCAGGCTGATCGCGGGCCATAGCGCCGCCAGTGCGGCCACCGGCAGGGCCAGCGCCATCAGGCCCAGCCAGTCTGCCGGCAGGCTTTCCATGGGGATGCGCCAGCCAAAGGCCGCCACATTGATCCGGGCCAGCAGAATATGGGCTACCATCAGCCCCAGCGGCAGGGCCAGCACCCCGACCAGGGTTGCCAGAAACACCGTTCTGGCGCCGTCAAGCAGCGCCAGACGGCGGCGGGTCAATCCCATGGCCCACAGTGGCGCCAGCGCGGGAATCGCCATGCTCGACAGGGTCAGAAGGCTGGTGAAGAGCGCGATCCCCGCCACCAGAAGGGTCAGGGTTTTCAGGGCGGTGGTGACCATGAATGTGCGGTCGAAGATGTCCAGCGAATAGGCTTTCAACCCGGCCTGATCCAGCACGGCCTCACCGCCGGGCCGGAATGTCTGCCGAAGGGCGTCGGCGATCATGTCCGGCTGATCCGTGACGATGCCGAGGCGCGTGCGGTCGGCATCCGGGAAATGCCGGATCAGCCTGCGGGTGGCCACCCGTACCGCGCCCCTGGGGTTGCCATAGTCCGCATAGATCCCCACCACGGTGCCGTTCAGCACCCCCCGGCGTGCGGGAATGGTCATCCTGTCGCCGGGGGACAGGCCCCGGCGGCGGGCCAGTTGTTCGCTTACCAGCAGGCCGTCCCCCTGTTGCAGGCGTGGCCATGGATCGGCCACCGCGTTCAACAGGGTCCAGTGGGTGTGCCAGAAGGGGCTTTCGTCCACCCCGGCCACGGTGATCGGGGCGCCATCAAGGCGGGTTTCGGCCTGCACATTGGCCAGAACCGATGCCCGATCGAAGCGCCGGGTGACAAAGCCCGCCATCCGGTCGGCGGTGGCCCCGTCCGGGGCGCGCACATACAGGTCTGCGAACAGCCGCTCATCCAGAAAGCCGGTGAAGGTGGCGCGAAAGCTCTGCACCATGGTGGATACGCCGATATTCACCGCCAGCGCCAGCAACAGGGCCATCAGCGCCAGCGATAGCCCGTTCAGCCGGGCGCGACTGTCCGCCATCAGCCATTGCCCCACCGGGCCACGCGCCACCAGGGCGAGTGCCCGCAACAGGCCGTCCAGCAGCAGCGGCATCAGCAATGCCGCGGCCAGAAGCAGGCTGGCCATCATGGCAAAACTCGCGGGCAGGCCGTGCGCGGCGGGGTAAAGCGCCACAAGGGCCAGCAGTGCCGCAAACCCGGCCAGAGTCTGCCAGCGCCCCGGCCCCCCGGCGCCGGGGGCGGGCTGGCCCCCGCCCGATTGCAGGGGCACGCGGCCCCGCTTCAAGATGCCGCCCCGCAACGCCAGCACATGCCCCATTGCCGCCAGCCAGGCGCCGCCGAGGCTCATGGCAAGGCCGCCAAGCCACCAGCCGAGCGGCAGGGTCAGGCTGTCCGCCAGCCGGGCGCCATAGAGCCCTTCAAGGCTGGCCGCCAGATCGGGCAGCAGCGCGCGCGCGATCAGGCCGCCCAGGATCATGCCCGCCGCGCCGCTGATCAGGGCGAGTGTGGTCATCTCCGCCAAAAGGCACAGGCTTACAAGGCGTCGGCTGACCCCGATGCGGCGGATCACGGCGATGGTGGCCCGGCGTTGTTCATAGGCCAGCCCCACCGCCTGATGCACGATGAACAGGCCCACCAGAAAGGCCAGCAGGCCGAAAGCGGTCAGATTCAGATGGAAGCTTTCGGTCAGCCGGCTCAGATCGGCTGCCCGGTCGGGTGCGACGATGCGGGTGTCCTCTGGCAGGTCGGGCGTGGCGTCCCCCATCAGGATCAGGGCGCTGAGCCTGTCGGGCCGTGCCATCACAAGGCTGGCGGGCGCCATGTCCATCATGATGGTGCCCCGGCGCACATCCGGGCTTGGATGCAGCGGCGGCAGGCGGGTCTTGTCCGTTTCCGTCTCCGCCGCGCGGCCGGCCACCGGCCTGTCGCCGGGGTTGAGGCCCAGCCGGGTCAGGGTGTCGGGGTGGACCAGGCCGCGATAGGGCGGCGCCATGAAGGCCATATTGCGTGTTTCCGCCTCGGCGCGGTCGCTGTTTGGGGCGGGCAGGCTGATGGGGTCCAGCCCCAGCACGGTCACGGTCACCGCGTTCACCCGCACCGGCACGCGGATCATCGGGCTGACCGGCCAGCCCGCCCGGCGCAGCTTGCCATACAGGGCCAGTGGCAGGGGGCGGCCCGCGCGCCCCTCGATCAGGCGGGCGCCGGCTATGGGGCTGGTCAGGCGCTCGGCGGCGTCGTCATAGCTGGCGCGGGCGGCGGTATTAAGGGCCTGTACGCCGCTCCACAGCGCTGTGGCCAGCGCCAGCCCGATCATCAGGGTGGCCAGTTGCACAGGGTGGCGCCGCCAGTGGCTGACAAGCGCGCCCAGCGTTGTGGCGAAGGCCGGATTCATTCAAGCAGCCCAGAGACCAGATGCATCTTTTGCCCCAGCCGGTCGGCCAGCCGCGTGCTGTGGGTGGCCATGACGAGCGCGCAGCCGCTGTCCGCCACCAGGTCCAGCATCAGGGCCATTACAGCATCCCCCGTGGTTTCATCCAGATTGCCGGTGGGTTCGTCCGCCAGCAGCAGGGCCGGGCGCACCGCCAGCGCCCGCGCGATCGCCACCCGCTGCTGCTGCCCGCCGGACAGTTGGTGGGGCAGCCGGTTCAGCGTGTCCGCAAGGCCAAGGCGGCGGATCAACGCCGCTTCCCAGCCCTGGTCGGTGCGCCCGGCCAGCCGCGCCTGAAAGCGGATATTGGCCGCCACGGGCAGGGTTTGCACCAGATTGAAGGCCTGAAACACCAGCCCCACATGGCTGCGGCGAAGGGCGGCACGGGCGGCATCATCGGCGCGGGACAGGTCATGGCCCATCAGGTGGACCGTGCCGGACGAGGGGCGGTCCAGCCCCGCGGCCAGTGCCAGAAGCGTGCTTTTGCCGGACCCGGATTCCCCCGTAAGCGCCCAGGTCTGCCCCGGCTGCACGCGCAGGCTTATGCCGCGCAGCACATCCAGCCGCCCGCCGGGGGTGTCGAAATGGTGCCTGACATCTGACAGTTGAAGCATGGCGGGCCTTTCCCGAGGCGCTGACCGGCTTACGGCGCCCGATCAGTTGTGGCGCTCTTATCCGTATGACCGTGTGTATCATTGCAGTATTCACCGAACCAGATGGTGGAGCGGGTTTGCCGCGGGACCAGCCCGCCCAATGTGGAAATGTCACAGGCAGGGGCGGAAAGGGGGGGGAGCGTATGCGCCATGCGCCCCAAGCGACCGCCGGCGCTGCCATGTGCGATAAAGGTGCGCCCGGCATGAACGCGACATGAAGCAATGGCGAAATTATACAACCAGTAAGAGTGTCAATAATAGCTTATGTATTATGGGTTGCTTGCATTTCACAGATGATTTTTCTGTTTTCCTATAACCGGTTGATAT
The DNA here is from genome assembly GCF_037658235.1 of Yunchengibacter salinarum. Taxonomy (NCBI): domain Bacteria; kingdom Pseudomonadati; phylum Pseudomonadota; class Alphaproteobacteria; order Kordiimonadales; family Kordiimonadaceae; genus Yunchengibacter; species Yunchengibacter salinarum. The sequence goes on from NZ_JBBJLN010000012.1 coordinate 19,958, forward strand.
TGAATTAACTTTAATTTTCGGACCCGCGTTCATCCGATGAAATTATTGTTAAAATTGGCTTATAAAATTGACTCACCACCCAGGAATCTGATCCATCGCCCCCAAGATTCGTATGAATCGAAAAGATTATGGTGAGAAAGAACGATGGAACAACTGCTCGGAAAAATATCCCTTTCAATGAAAGGGGGCGTTCAGGCCCTTGGCGCCCTGATCGGTCTGGCCGTATTGGCGGCCATCGCCGTTGGCGCGCTGGGTGATCTGGAACGGGCATCCGACCGGCTGGATGATGCGGGCGAGGTGATGCGCAAGGGCGCGCGTTTCAATCAGGACATTCTGGAACTGAACCGGATCGAGCTGCAATTGGCGCTTCAGCCCGGCAGGGCATCGGATCTGGCGGATGATGTGGATGCGACCGCCCGATCCGCCGAACAGCGATTGAAGGAACTGACCGAACTGGGCAATGATATCGAGGGCCTGGACGTTGCCGGAATGCGGCGGTCGTTCGATTCTTATGTGGTCCATCTGGAAAAGGTTATGGATGCCGCGCGCCGTGTCGGGCAATCCGAGCTGTCCGAGGGGCAGGCCCAAATCGAATCTCTGATGCGGGCGGAAAGCGATACGGCCACCGACCTGCGGGAAAATGCCGCCGGTTTCGTGAACAGGGCCGAGACGCTCAGTGCCCGGTTCGCCGAAAACGCCACTGAGACCGCCGATGCGGGCCAATCCTGGACCCTGACGATTGCCACCATTGCCGGGCTGATGACTTTGGCGCTCGTGCTGGGCATCGGCCATGTGGGCATGGCGCGCCCGCTGGAACGGTTGCGGCAGGTGTTCCGCCGTCTTGGTGGTGGCGACCTTGATGTGACCATCACGGGTACCAGCCGGGCGGATGCCATTGGTGACCTGGCGGTTGCGGCGGAGCAGTTCCGCGACGCGCAGGTTCAGGAACAGGAACGCCAGAAACGGGAACAGGAAGAGGCGGAGCGCCGCGCCGCACGGGAGCTTGAGGAAGAGGAACGCAAGCGCGAGGCGGAGCGTGAGCGCCTTGAGCGGGAGCAGGAGGAAGAACAGCGCGCCGCCGAAAGGCGCAAGGAAGAAATGATCGCGCTGGCCGATCAGTTTGAGGACAAGGTGGGCAATGTGGCGCGCGTGGTGATCCGCACGGCGACGGATCTGCAATCCGCCGCAACCCAGCTTTCCGCAGCGGTGGAGGAATCCACCAGTCAGTCGGAGGCTGTGGCCGCTGGCGCGGAGCAGGCGCAGGCATCAGCGGAATCCGTGGCTTCCGCCACCGAGGAACTGTCCGCCGCCATCAGCGAGGTGACACAGCGTGTATCGGAAACCGCCGACAATACGCAGACCACCACCCATTCCGCCAGAGATGCGGATGCCAAGCTGGATGAACTGGTCAGCATGATTTCCGAAGTGGACAGCATCGTGGAATCCATCGACGAAGTGGCGGACCAGACCAATCTGCTGTCCCTGAATGCCACCATCGAGGCGGCCCGCGCCGGAGAGGCGGGCAAGGGCTTTGCCGTGGTGGCCAGCGAGGTGAAGAACCTTGCCAGTCAGACCGGCACCATGACCGATACCATCAATGGCCAGATTGGCCGGATCAAGAAATCCGCCGATGAAACCGCGGATCGCATGAAAACGATCCTGCAGGAAATCGGTGAGGTGGACGAAGCGACCACCGCCATGGCATCCAGCGTGGAAGAGCAGAACAGTGCCACCCAGGAAATCAGCCGCGCGGCACAGGATTCCGCCACTGGCAGCGGTGAGGTGAGCCACAATATCACCGGTATTCAGGGGGCCACCAACCAGACCGCTTCGGCGGCGAACCAGGTGAAAACGTCCGCCGACACGCTGGCCGACAAGGCGCGGGAACTGGAACAGTCCATGGAGCACTTCCTGAACCAGATGCGGGATAGCTGAGCGGCTTCAAGCGCGCCCGGCCCGCCATGCCCGTGACCTGCCCGTGCGGGCTGTGGGGCCGGGCCCGCAACCCGGCGCCTCACACGGGCAGGTCACAGGGTGCACGGGCAGGCCAGGGTTCCGGGCAGACCGGGGCGCGTTGGCGGTTCAATCCGCCGGGTGCGCCGGGCCCGGTGCCCCTTTCATTGGTTGCCAGGACAGATCCTTGAAAAGCGTGGCGGGCACCTGAACGCTGACCGATTGCCGCCCGTCCCGGTCCAGATCGACCCGCACGCCATTCCGGGCCAGTTGCGGCAGCTTCGCCGGGTCCAGTTTCACGATGACCTGGCGCAGATAGGCCATGTCATCATTGACATTCCAGCCCCCAAGACCTCTGCTGTCCACAATGGGCGGGGCCATTTTCGACTGCTTGCCCCGGTTGGATACCTCCGCCCAATCGGCATGGGCCTTTCCATTGACGCGGATATGGTCAAGCGTGATCCAGGCGGGTTCCACCTGCCGCAGAATAAGCCAGAGCTGGCCTTCGGTGCCGGTGTCCGGGTCGGCGGGAATGGCGGCAACGGCCATGTCGCCGCCACCCAGACTGTCAACGCCGGTATCGCCATGAACCAGGTGAACCCGGTCCATATCCATTGTGCCACCCGCCGGGGTCAGCCATTGAGGCCGATCCGGCCCCGCACATCCACCGGCCAGACCGGCCACCACCAGAATAAAGAAACCACGCCACATACCCCGCATCTCCCTTTTCTCACAGCAACGACAAAAGACACTTAATGAGTGTAAATTGCGCCATATGAAATGCAAGAGATGCGCGTTCACGAAACCGTGCCCCGGCGGGGTCGGCGGTGGCTGACCCTTCCGCCGGGGCACATCTGGCGCCTCAGGCCGGGCAGGCCCAAAGCCGGGCTTATTTCCATTCGGCGATCAGGTCGGCCTGTTCTGAAAAGAAGGCTTCAATGGCGGCGTCCATGTTCTTTTTTGCCGCAATGGCGAGATAGGTTTCCAGAACGTCGCCCGGAATATCCATTTTGGCAACGGTTGCCGTGGTGACCGGATGATCCTTGCCGAAACCGTTATAGCCGTAGATGTGGATGCTTTCCTGACCCGTGAAAAAGCGGAGACCGCACCCTGAAAACCCATTTCAATCCTCTTTACCAATCTCAACATAAGAGCGAGTGGCGGCCTTTTATCAGCTTTGTCGATAATTTTAAGTAACTGGTTTTCACTAAATATTGAGGGCCAGTAGAATTTACGGCCTGAACGTTAGCGCAGCTTTCCAGAAAAGGGGAGGCCGCCATGCGCGACCGGTCATGGCGGTCACGCAAAGCGTTGCGATTGGCGGGGGAGGTGGCTAATAATACCGCGCCGGTTTCAAGGGATGGGTATGGCGAAGAACCGAACCAGGGCAACCATCAAGTCCGTCGCGCGGCAGGCCGGGGTGTCCGTCGCCACGGTCAGCCGTGTCATCAATGGCCACAGCGGTATCACGGCGGCGCGGCGGGATGCCGTGCTGAAAGCCGTGCGCGAACTGGATTACCGGCCTTCCGACACAGCGCGGGAACTATCCCTGGGTCGGGTCACGCGGGTCGGGCTGAATTTCGGCAATGGGCCGCTTTTGATGCGCTCTCATACCCTGTTGCGGGACCACCTGTATGCAGAGCTGTTCCAGCGCGGCCTGCAAGTGGAAACCGTTGCGTCCAACAGTGCGGGCCTGCCCGGTTTCCTGCCGGATGCGCTGATCGTGGGTTCCCTGTTCGATGATGACCCGCGCCTGCGTTATCTGTCGTCGGAAAATGTGCCGGTGGTGCTGCATGGCCATCGGGAGGGGTTCTTCTCCGTCACATCCGATGATTATGAAGGCGGGCGGCTGGCGGCCAATCACCTGCTCGAACTGGGCCATGAGCGGATCGCGTTTCTGACCGGCGGCACGAACCGGCGGCAATATACGCCGCTGTCCTATTACACGATGATTTCCCATGATCGGTTCCGCGGCTTTCGCGATGCGCTGGCGGCGCGGGGCATCGGGTTCGACCCTGCGGCCATGCTGGATGGCGGTTATGAGCCACTGGCGAGTTTCCGTGCGGTGCGGGATGCCCTGCAAAGCGGCCTGTCCTTTACGGCCATCTTCGCGCTTTCCGATGAAATGGCCTATGGCGCCATGCAGGCGCTGGTGGAGGCGGGCAAGCAGGTGCCGCGGGATGTGTCCATTGTCGGCTTCGATGACATGCCGGGCTTTGGCGATCACATAACGACCATCCGTCAGGATGTGGGGGCGCTGGCCCATAACATCGCCGACCTGTTGACTCAGGCGGTGGAAGGGCGCCCGCCGGTACAGCGCATTATCCCGGTGCAGCTTGTGACCAGAGGGACCACCATGCGGGTGTGCTGACGGCCCGCCCCTGTCAGATTTCCACGGTAAGATATTGGGCGTGTGCAGAGCCATGGTACGACCATGGATCATGTTCTTGCACGCCATGCGGTATGCCCTGGATGGGCAGGGGGCGTGATCGAGTCATACCGAAATGTAAGCGATTAGAAATTTTATAATCTTAAAACTCCATTAAAAACATCAAATTAAAAATATCTTTGACAATAATGAACCATTATATGTAATCGGTTTCTTGAGGGTGAGGCTGACACTATCGGAGGGATGGTGCCAGCTTTGAACCTGGCAGTGCCCGGTCGGTCGAGCGAGGGGCTCGATGGCGGTGTCGTGCTGGCAACTGTCCACTGAAAGCAAAATGGGGAGGTCATGATGAACTCATATGATGACGATGCCGGGACTCCGGCTGAACGCCGTGCCGGTGCGCGGCTGCGTGGTGTGCTTCTTGGCGGTTTGAGCGTTCTGGCGCTCAGTCTTGGGGCGCAGGCGCAGTCCAATGCGGATACGGACGAGGAGCCGGAGGATGTGTCCGATCTCTTTGCCCTTGACGAGATTGTGATTACCGGTACCAGCGCGCAGCGGAACCGGTTTGATACGCCGATGGCCACATCCCAGTTTTCCGAGAACGATATCCAGCGCCTGACCTACAGTTCGCAGGCTGATCTGCTGCGAACCGTGCCCGGCATCAATGCCGAGGGCGGCGGCGGTGAAGTGGCCGCCAACGTGTTCGTGCGGGGCCTGCCGTCCGGCGGTCAGTTTCAGTTCACGCCGCTGCAATATGATGGCGTTCCCGTGTTTTCCACCTTCGGGCTGAACTCTTCCGCCTTTGATGTATATGCGCGCAATGACCTTGGCATCGAGCGGATGGAATTCGTGCGCGGCGGCGTATCCAACCTGTTCGGCGCCGGGTCCGTTGCCGGGATCATCAACTATATCAGCAAGACCGGCAGCGATGAATCCGAAGGCACCATGAAGGTGGAATTGGCGGAACAGGGCCGCCTGCGGGGCGACTTCGCCGCCAGCGGGCCGCTGTCCAGCGACGACAACCTGTTTTACGCGGTATCCGGCTTTTATCGCTATGACGAAGGCCCGCTGGAAACCGGCCTGCCGAGCGAGGGCTATCAACTGCGCGGCAATATCAAGAAGGAGTTTGACGACGGGTCCGGTTCTTTCACCATTTACGGCCAGTTGATTGATGACAGCGTGCAGTTCTTCCTGCCGTTCCCGCTGGACGGGGATAGCCGCAAGCGCCCTCTTGGCAATGACGGGGAAAAGATTTTCACCCTGCAAACGGAAGATGCGCGCAATCTGTCCTTCGACACGCCGGACGGGCGCTTCAACACCCCGATCGAGGACGGTGTGGAGACGGTTGGCGGCTCCGTCACCTTTGCCTTCGAGAAGCAGCTTTCGGACGGCTGGGAGGTCAATGCACGCGGCAAATACGCCAGCTATGACCATCAGTTCAACCTGTTCCTCGATGGTGACGGCCTGGTCAACACGCCGGAAACCCAGGGTGGCTTCCTTGCAACGCGCGGCCTTGGCGACCTTGCCAGTGCCAGCTTCTCATTCGCGGAATCCGGGCGCGCCCTCGCGGCGGATGACCTGTTGTTCGCAAACCGCATTCTGGACCGTCGCCGCGATGCCAACGACTTCACCGGGGAATTGAACCTGGTCAAGTCCTTTGCCACGGGCGGGTTCGGTCATCAGGTCACGCTGGGCAGCTTCTTCGCACGCGCGGAGGCGGAAGACCGCAACTATATCACCACATTCCTGGGTGAATTCCGTGATGAGCCGCGCCTGGTCGACCTCACCGTTCAGAACCCGGACGGCTCCACCACCATTGTCGCGCAGAACGGCCTGCTGAACGCCAACGGGCAGGTGGGCAATAATAATCACATCGCCACCCGCTATGCCGCTTATCTCGCCGACCAGATGGAAAGTGACCGCTGGGTGTTCGACCTGGGCGTGCGCGTGGAGCGGATCGAGGGTGACATCAGCCGGGAAGCCATGGGATCGGTCGATATTGGCGGTGATGCGGCGCTGGCGCCCGATCTGCGGGCCATCAGCTTCGGCACCGGCGATTTCACCACGGGCGATGTGAGCGACACGGAATGGGCTATAGCGGCGGGCGTGCTGTACCGGGCGACGGACAATATCAATGTCTATGCCAATGCGTCACGCGGCTTCTTCTTCCCGCAGCTTCGCAGTGTCCAGTTCAACGAGTTCAACGAGCCGGGCCGGTTCGAGGCCGAGATCATAAAGCAGATCGAGGCAGGCGTGAAATATGCGGATTCCCGCTTCGATCTGACCCTGTCCGGGTTCTATAACGAACTGTCCAACCGGGCGAATGTGGACTTCGTGAACGATGGGCAGGGCGGCGTCGTTGAGGAAGTGAGCCTGCAATCCACCGAGACCATCGGCATCGAGGCGCAGGCCGCCGTTTTCATCACCGAAGCCCTGCGCTTTGAGGGGAACCTGACCCTTCAGGATCATAAACTGACCCAGAACGACCTGAACCCGGACTTTATCGGCAATGACATGCGCCGCCAGCCGGACTTCAGTTATAATGCCGGTCTGTTCTATGATGATCAGCGTATCGACTTCTCCGTTTTCCAGACCTTCATCGGCAGCAATTTCGCCAATGACGGCAATACGGTGAAGCTGGCTTCTCACAGCATTGTGCGGCTGGATGCCGGGTACCGGTTCGATATCGGCGGGGAGCAGACGGCGCGCCTTGGTGTGGGCGTGTTCAACCTGTTCGACAGCGAAGGGCTGACGGAAGGCTCACCCCGGCAGGCGAACAATCAGTCCGGCGGCGGCAACTTCTTTGTGGGTCGGCCAGTTCTGCCGCAGCGGATCAGCGTCAACCTGACCTTTGACTTCTGATCGAATGTTGATCCTCCCGCTTTGATCGGAAGAGGTGGCGCGTTTTCGGCGGGTGGCGGTTTTTCTGCCGCCGCCCGCCGGATCATTTCAGGCTGATGGACCGTCTTGGGCGCGGGTCGGTGCTCATGCGCGGCGCGGCGGCCAGCGGGCTGCCCGAACAAGTCGCCCGGAAAGCCCTTTTCCTGCCGGTTTCGGTGCCTGAAACCCGCCTTTTCTTACAATCATGCGGTGATCGCTAATCGGTATTAAAGGCGCAATTTCATGTCCTTCAGTGACCAATGCACCCGCTCTGATCCATCCGAGGCGGACAGCGCTGCCCTTGACCGGGAAGCGCGCGCGGTCCTTCACACCAATGACCGGGGGGGATTCACGGTTCCCAGCGGTACGGTCTATCCGTTTCTGTGGAACTGGGATTCGGCTTTTTCCGCCCTTGGCTGGGTGCACATGGATATCGACCGCGCCGTGACGGAACTGGAAACCCTTTTCAGGGGTCAGTGGGATGACGGCATGGTGCCGCACATCCAGTTTCTGGGTGATGCAGGGGGCTATTTCCCGGCTGCCGATATGTGGCAGTGCCCGCATGATCCGCCTTCCAGCGGCATTACCCAGCCGCCGGTGGCCGCCAGCGTAATGCTGGCCTTGTGGCAACAGGGCGACGATCCGGCCATCCGGGCACGCCTGAGGGCGCTGATCGCCCCGGCCCTCGCCTGGCATGACTGGTTTCTGGATGTGCGCCAGGATGCGGCCAGTGGTGCGATCCTGACCGTCCATCCATGGGAGACGGGCCGCGATAACAGCCCGGACTGGGATGAGCCGCTTGCCGCCGTTCCGGTGGAAGGGCTACCACCTTATGAGCGTTATGACGACACCCATCTGGACGCCGCCATGCGCCCCGGCAAGCACGACTATGACCGTTATGTGGCCTTGCTGCTGCATGGCAGGGCGTGCCAGTGGGATGCCCCCACCATCGCCCGCACCAGCCCGTTCCGGGTCGCCGATGTGGGGTTGACGGCTATGCTTGCCCGCGCGCATCTGGACCTGGCCCGGCTGGCCGATGCGGCGGACATGCCGGACATTGCCCGCCGTCTGCGGGGCGACCTGCCGTCACTGCATCGGGGGCTGGAAAGCCTGTGGAACGAAGACGTGGCGGCATATTGCGCGCGGGATCTGCGCACCGGCCAAAGCAGCGGGCGGGTGACGAGCGCGTCCTTCCTGCCGCTTTACGGGGCTGATCTGCCGCCGGAACGGGTGGCCCCGCTTGTTTGCCACATGAAGCGCATGGTGACGCGGGCACGGTATCTTTTACCCAGCCTGGACCCTGACGATATTGATTTTGAACCGCTGCGGTATTGGCGCGGCCCGGTTTGGGCGGTGGTCAATCTGATGGTGGCAGACGGGCTTTCACGCCATGATGAGCCGATGCTTGCCGCCCGCCTGCACGCGGATACCCGCGCGCTCATTGCCGGATCAGGCTTTTGGGAAGCCTTTTCCCCGCTGGACGGAAGCGGTACGGGCGGCGACTGTTTCGGCTGGACCGCCGCGCTGTGGCTGCACTGGCTTTCCGACAGCGCCGGGGCGAGCAGAATTGAGGAGAGTCGGTCATGACCCTGAGCCACGCCCGGATTTCGCCTGACGGCCCCCGCATCGATATACGTGATGTGCCCTTCAGCACCTATGGGTCGTGGCTGTCCGTGTCGCCCATCCGCAAGCGGTCGGAACCGTTCAATTTCGATCATCTGTATCTGCGCCTGCACCGGCATGAAACATTGTCCGTTCTGCGCCTGACCCCAACGCGAAACGGCGCCGCGGTGGCGGGTCTGCCGACCATGTGCCCGGCCATGCTGTGCTGGACAGATACGGGCGGGGGCACGAACGGGGGCACGAGCGGGGGCGACGATGCAGGGGCGTCGGATTTCCTGGCTGCCAGCTTCGAAACGCCGGAGCGGCTGCGCCTGGCGGGGCAGGGGGTCGGCCTGACCCTGCACCCCGAAACACGGGCCGAGATTTTCACCACCGATGCCACCCCGCCCGCCCGGCACTGTACCATCAACATGCTGCACGCCTTGCACCGTTTGAATGTGACCGTGCATCGCGGGCGGATGCACTGGTCCGCCCGGCGCGACCTTTTGACCGCGACGGAACATGATGTGCGCCTGACCCTGGAGCCGGACGCGGACGGCGTTCTGGACCTGTCGTTCGATCTTTACACCAGCACACCGCCGGAACAGCCCGCCGATCCGCCCGCTTTCGATCAGGTGGTCGCCGCCCGCCGGGATGCTTTTGCACGCTGGCTCTCGCGGGAGCCGGAGGTGCCCGACGGGCTGGGCGATGCCCGCGCGCTGTCCGCCTATATCCGCTGGTCGGCGGTGGTGGCGCCGCACGGCCTTGTCAGCCGCCCGGCCATGATGATGTCCATGAACTGGATGGTGAAGCTGTGGAGCTGGGATCACTGCTTCAATGCCATCGCCACCGCGCGGAACGATGCCAGGCTGGCCTGGGATCAGATGCTGATGTTCGCCGACCGGCAGGATGAGCATGGCTGCTACCCGGATGCATTCAATGATACCCATATGGTGTTCAACTATACCAAGCCGCCGATCCATGGCTGGGCGGTGATGAAGATGGTCGAGGCCATGGGCGGCATGAGCGCGGTGCCGCGCGCGCGGCTGCTGGAAATGGCGCGGTCGCTGGAGCGCTGGACCGACTGGTGGCTTACCCATCGCCGCCGGGAAGGCGAGGACCTGCCCTTTTATCAGCACGGCTTCGACAGCGGCTGGGACAATGCCACGGTATTCGACCGGTCGCTGCCGACGATCACGCCGGACCTGGCCGCTTATCTGGTGGTGCAGATGGATGTTCTGGCCGATCTGTTCACCCATCTGGGGCAGGGCACGCGCGGGCGCTTCTGGCGGTGGCAGGCAGACGCGATGATGACAGCCATGACCGACCGCCTGATGACCGGCGACGGATTCATTGCCCGCACCCTGCACGGCGACCAGGCGGTTGATACAGAAGGCCTGATTCACGCCATGCCGATCCTGCTGGGCGAGCGCCTGAGCCCGGCCATGAAAACGGCGCTGGTGGCACGCATTGACGGCCTGACGACGCCGTGGGGGCTGGCCACGGAGCATCCCGACAGCCCGCTATATGAGCCGGACGGCTACTGGCGCGGGCCGATCTGGGCACCGGCCACCTATCTGGTGATCGACGGCCTGATGCGGGCGGGGGAGACAGCGCGGGCGCTGGAAATCGCCCGGCGTTTCTGTGCCATGGGGCGCATTCACGGCTTTGCCGAATGCCATGATGCCCTGACCGGCGAAAAGCTGCGGGACCGTGGCTTCACCTGGACCGCAAGTTCCTTCCTGCTGATGGGGCAGATGCTGGAAAAGGCCGGGATCGCCATGCCCCCGGACGGCGAAACAAGGGCAGGCGCAGACATTGAAACAAAGGGGGGAGGCCAATCATGACCGCATTGGATTATATCGTGATCGCCGCCTATTTGCTGGGCATGGTGGGCATGGGGGCCTGGTTCAGCCGTCAGACCAGCCGGGCGGATTATTTTCTGGGGGATCGTACCTTTGGTTGGTTCCCGCTGACCCTGTCCACAATGGCGACGCAGCTTTCCGCCATCAGCTTCATTTCCGCCCCGGCGTTCGTCGGCATCCGGGAGGGCGGCGGGCTGATCTGGCTGTCCTATGAACTGGCGGTGCCGCTGGCGATGATCTTTCTGATGACCGTGCTGATGCCGGGGCTGTACCGGGCGGGATATGTCAGCATTTATGAATATCTCGAAGCGCGGTTCGACCAGTCCACCCGTTTTCTCATAAGCATCGTTTTCCAGATCAGCCGGGCTTTCGGCACCGGGGTGTCGGTCTATGCCATGGCGCTGATCCTGCGGGAAATGGTGGGGGTCAGCCTGACCATGGCCATTTTGCTGACCGCAGTGGTGACGGCTATCTATTCCCTGATGGGCGGGATGAAAGCCGTGGTGTATGGCGATGCCGCCCAGATGGGCCTGATCTTTCTGGGTCTGGTGCTGTGCATTGTTTTCGGGCTGGCGGCGCTCGGCGGCATGGATGGCCTGGCTGCCAATGTGGATGTGGCCCGCCTCGTGGCGGTGGATTTCAGCGACAGCGGCCTGACCGGCGGGGAGTTCGGCTTCTGGCCCATGCTGTTCGGCGGGCTGGTGTTGTATGTTTCCTATTATGGCGCGGATCAGACCCAGGCCCAGCGTCTGCTGTCCTCATCCGATGAAGGGCGACTGCGCCGGGTATTGACCGCCAATGGCCTGCTGCGCTTCCCCATGGTGTTGCTGTACTGCTTTCTGGGGCTGGTGCTGGGGACGCTGGCACATGTCTCCCCCGATCTGTCGGCGGAGGCGATCGCCGCCGACCCGGATACCTTGCTGCCGCGTTTCATCCTGACCTTCATGCCGGCGGGCCTTGTGGGCCTGCTGGTGGTGGCGATCCTGTCGGCCACCATGTCGTCGCTCAGTTCGGTCATCAATTCCCTGACCGCCGTGACGGTGGAGGACATAAGCCGGTTCAGCGGCGGCGCCGAGCGGCAGGAAAAGCATTATGTGAAGCTGTCGCGTCTTGTGGCGCTGGGCTGGTCGGTCATCATCCTGCTGTTTTCGCTCTATGCCGGCAATATCGCCGATACGGTGATCGAGGCCATCAACAAGGTCGGCTCCATGTTTTACGGGCCGATCCTGGCGACCTTTCTTCTGGCGCTTCTCTCCCGCGGGGTGCGGCCCATGGCGGCCAATCTGGGGCTGCTCGCCGGGGTCGGGGTGAATATGGCGCTGTGGCTGGGTGCGCCAGAGGTGTTCTGGTTCTGGTGGAATGCCACCGGGCTGGTGGCGAGCCTGTCCGTCTCCCTGCTTGCGGAAACCGTGCGCGGGCGCATTCCGGCCTTTCAGGTGCCGGTGGGCGCACTGGTGGAAGGCCGGGCCAATGTGGCGATCCTGCTGGCCGCCTTTGCCGCCATCCTGGCCACGGTCAGCGGCATCACCCTGGCCTTTGCGGGGGCGGGGCCATGATCCGGGGTGCGCGTTCGACGCCATCAGAGGCTGATCCCCGGCTTTTCCCCATTCGCCCCTTATTCCCTGCATGACGGAGTGAGAGACATTCATGTCAAGCTATACAGAATTGTTGACCCCGCTTTACGGCCCGGATCGCGCGGCCCGCACCGGCCAATCCATCAAGGCCGCCCTGGCCGCCCATGCGGCGCGCTTTCAAAGGGAAGCAAAGCAGCCGCTGGATGAAAAGGATGTGGTTCTGATTACCTATGGCGGCACTTTCCTGCGGGACGGGGAAGCGCCGCTCGCCACCCTTGCCAGCGTTTACGGGCGGTATTTCCGCGATCTGGCGAGCGCCATTCATATTCTGCCATTTTATCCCTATACGTCCGATGACGGGTTTTCGGTGGTGGATTACAGCCAGGTCAATCCGGCGCTTGGCGACTGGGGCGATATTGCCCGCCTGGCCGGGCAGGCGGACCTGATGTTCGATGGCGTGATCAATCATATCTCGCAGGAATCCGAATGGTTCCAGGGCTTTCTGGCGGATGATCCCCGCTATGACGGGTGGTTCATGGAAGTCCCGGCAGATACGGATGTGTCCGCCGTGGTGCGGCCCCGCCCGCAATCACCCATTCAGCCCTATCAGGATGAAAAGGGCCGGACCCGGCATGTCTGGGCCACCTTCAGCCAGGATCAGGTGGATCTGAATTACGGCGAACCGGCGGTATTGCTGGCGGTGCTGGATGTGCTGCTGGATTATGTGGCACGGGGCGCGCGCTTTCTGCGCCTTGATGCCATTGCCTTTTTGTGGAAACGGCTGGGCACCGGCTGCATTCATCTGGATGAGACCCACCGCATCATCAAGACCCTGCGGCTGGCCCTGACCGAAGCCCACCCGGATGTGCGGCTGATCACCGAAACCAATGTGCCGCACCGGGAAAACATCTCTTACTTCGGGTCCGGTGATGACGAAGCCCACATGGTCTATAATTTCGCCTTGCCGCCGCTGGTGGCCCATGCGCTGATTTCGGGCAATGCGGACATTCTGGCGGACTGGGCGTCCGGGCTGTCCCTTCCGGGGCCGGATACCTGTTTCTTCAACTTCACGGCCAGCCATGACGGGGTGGGCGTGCGCCCGGTGGAAGGTATTCTGACCACCGATCAGCGCCAATTACTGATCGACGCGGCCCACAGGGCGGGCGGCCATGTGTCCATGCGGGCCACCGGCGATGGCGGAGCCGCCCCCTATGAGCTGAACTGCACGTATCCTGACCTTCTTACGCCGCCGGAGGCGCCCGATGATGTGCGCCTGGCGCGGATGCTGGTTTCGCAGGCGATCATGCTGGCCATGCCGGGGGTGCCCGCGCTTTATGTGCATAGCTGCATCGGCACCCGCAATGATCTTGACCGGGTGGAGGCGCGCGGTCACTGGCGGGCGATCAACCGCAGCCAGATCGATGCCGACGCGCTGGAGGTCGCTCTGGCGGACGGGCGCAATTTCCGCACAAAGGTCCACAGCGGCCTTGGACGGCTGGTGGCGGCGCGGCGGGGGCACCCGGCCTTTCACCCGCAGGCCGGTTTCACCATTGCCTTGCCCGATCCACGGTTGTTTACCATCATTCGGCAGGCTGACGGCGGCAGCCCGGTGCGTTGTATCGCTAATGTTAGCGCTTCCAGTGTTGCCATGGAATTGCCCCGTGGCGGTCACGACCTGCTAAGCGGGGAAAGGTTCAAGGCCGGGCCGTATGACGTGCCGCCCCATGGTCTGCTGTGGCTGGAGGAGGGGGCGTGATCATGTCGTCGTCACTCATGTCGCGCTGGCAGAACGATTTGCCGGTGGGTGCGCCCGGCCCGGCACCGGCTTTTTTGCTGCAACTTTTCGCGGCGGCGGTGGATCGGGTATCGGCAGCGCGATGCCTGCCGCCTCATCTGCCGATCGGCGAACCCGAAGGGGAAACGCTGGTGCTGGGGGCGGGCAAGGCTGCGGCGGCCATGGCGGCGATTGCCGAGACGCATCTTCCGGGGGCGGTGCGGGGCATGGTCATCACCCGCTACGGGCATGTGGGGGATGGGCTGCCCGATCGCATCATCGTGCGGGAGGCCGCGCACCCCGTCCCTGACGACATGAGCGGCGAGGCCGCCCGTGAAGCGCTGAATATGGCGGCTGCCTTGAAGCCGACGGATCGGTTGGTTTTCCTGGCGTCGGGCGGTGGCAGCGCGCTGATGTCTCTGCCGGGCGCGGGGCTCGGTGTGGATGAAAAGGCTGTGCTGATGCGGCATCTGCTGCATTCCGGCGCGGCTATCGAGGCGATGAATTGTGTACGCAAGCACCTGTCCGCGATCAAGGGCGGGCGATTGGCGGCAGCGTCGGGCACGCAGGATATCCACAGCTTCGTGATTTCCGATATTCCGTCTGACGACCCGGCCATGGTCGCATCCGGCCCCACATTGGCGGACCCGACCACATTGGCGGATGCCCGCGCGATCATGGAGAAAATCGGCAGCCCGGACCCGGCCCTGATCGATCCCGCATTGATTGATCAGGTGCTGAACGACCCGCGCAATGAAACGCCCAAATATGTGCCCGGTATCTGCCATTTGATCGCCACCGGCGAAGATGCCCTGGTGGCCGCCGCCACGGTGGCAGAGCAGGGGGGTGACGAGGCTGTGGGAAAGGCGAAGGCCCCGGTCATCATCAATCTGGGCGCAAAGCTGACGGGGGAGGCGCGGGATCTGGGTGCGGCCCATGCAAGGCTGGCGCTGGATCATGCGGCACGCAGGCGTGCCGGTGATCCGCCGGTGCTGATCCTGTCCGGCGGGGAGACGGGGGTTACGGTTCGTAATGCCGATGGCTGCGGCGGTCGCAATCTGGAATATCTGGCGGGACTGGCGCATGGCCTTGATGGTGCACCCGGCATCATTGCGCTCGCCGCCGATACGGACGGCATCGATGGCAGCGAGGACAATGCCGGTGCCTTTGTCCTGCCGGATACACTAGGCCGCGCGCGGGCCGCCGGGGTGGATACCATGCGCGCGCAACAGCAAAACCGCACCCATGACATCTTCCGCGCCGCCGGTACGCTCCTGCACACCGGCCCAACCCTGACCAACGTAAACGACTTCCGCGCCATTCTGGTGGGCGCACCCTAACGCAGGCTCACTCTCACCAGCCCCATCCGGCTAAGCCCTTGATTTAACTGGTGCCGGCACGAGGATTCGAACCCCGGACCTACTGATTACAAAAGAAATTCTTATTCGATATCGCATGGTATCAGATTGCTTCATATAATATCATATTCCTTTTAAAACAGCGCATTGGCTTGACTCTGAGATAGCGTATGGGTGAGGGTTATATCGATAACAACATTACCTTTGCTTACTTATTGCTTACCCAGGAATGGCCATGAAACTGCTGAAACGGACCATTGATGCAGCCACCCCTCATAAAACCGATCGGGTGATTTGGGATGGAAGCCTGCCCGGCTTCGGTATCCGGATTAAACCGACCGGCGTGAAATCCTTCGTTATTCAATACCGAAATGCGGAAGGGCGCAGCCGAAGAAAGACGCTTGGGCGCTATGGTCCGTTGACGCTTGATGCGGCCCGACAACTGGCCTTCAAGGAACTGGGGCATGTGCATGAAGGCGGCGATCCCAGGCAGGACACACTTGAGGCGCGCCATGCCATGACTGTCAAAGAGTTGGGCGAACGGTTTCTGGAGCAACACTGTGAAGGCGCTGCAAGCCGAAGACTATTCATGCGTATCGGGATATCATCGCCAAGACGATCACGCCCAAGCTGGGTAAGCGCCGAATTGAAGCCCTGCGAACGCGGGACATAGATCGCTTCCATCAATCCCTGAAAAGCACACCCTATCTGGCCAATCGTGCTCTTGCGATCCTGCGGAGCATGCTGAACCGCGCGGAGGGGTGGGGTGTCTTGCCGCGCGGGCAAAACCCGGCGCGCTGGGTAAAGCCGTTCCGCGAGTATCGGAGACAGCGGTTTTTGAACGAGGACGAACTCAGGCGCCTTTCAGATACGTTGCGCCGGTTCGAGCGTTCGGGCGATGTTTCGCTGTATGCGGTAGCGGCGTTCCGGCTTCTGATAGCGACGGGGGCACGATGCAATGAAATCCGGACGCTGGAATGGAGACAGGTAGATTTGAGCCGCCGGATCATCCTTCTTGAGGAACATAAAACCAGTGCCTATGGCGCAAAGGTGCTGCCTCTCAACAGCGCGGCCGTTCGCGTGCTGGAGGGCCTGCCTCGGGTTCACGGCAACCCGTATGTCATCTGCGGGGACAAGCCGGGCGCCGCTTTCGTCAATCTGCAAAAGGCCTGGCGCAAGGTGCGCTGCGACTGCGATCTGGAGGATGTCCGCATTCACGATCTCAGGCATACCTTCGCCAGCCTCAGCCTTGCCAAGGGCGCATCCTTGCCTGTGGTGGGGGCACTTCTGGGGCATAAGTCGGTCGCTTCCACCGCTGTCTATGCCCACCTGGCCCAGGCCCCGCTTCAGCAGGCCACCGCCAGCGTAGCAGAGGAACTGGAGCATCTTCTGTAATGCCCGGGTAAGCAGCGGGTAAGCGAACCGACCGATTCACCTGATATATCCTGCGCGTTTGTGATGGGGCGGAACGCCTGATTGCGCTCAAGGGCTGATATCACCTGCGACCACCTTGGTGGATTTGATCCATACAGATATGGTGAACCCCCTGATTTCATTTGAAGGTCCGTAGCGCCCAGCTGGGGCTTACGCAAGAACGCCCTCTTTGCGGGACACGACGAGGGCGAGGGCGGCAAGACCTGGGGCCGCATCGCGTCCCTGATCGAGACCGCCAAAGTCAACGACGTCGAGCCCTTCGCCTACCTCAAGGCGACGCTCGAAGCGATCGCAGGCGGGCACCCCAAAAACCGCATCGACGACCTCCTCCCCTGGAACTTCCAGACGTCAAGCTGAAAAACCCGTGGGGTCCAGCTGGCGCTTACATTCATTTTGGCGGTTTCGATCAGGGTCATGGCCCGCGCCAATGAGCGGGGGGAGACAGTCAGGACCGCAGACAGCGGAGGGGGATCACCCGTCCTGCACAAGCGAAGCGCGGAAGGACGGGGAAACCGCTGGCTGCGCCCGCAGCGCATGCGGAGGGCTTGGTCTTGACGGAGGACGGGGCCGCAGGCCCCAAACAGGAAAGAAGAAACGTCAGCCCGTCAGGGCTGGCCGAAGATGCGCAAGGGATGGAAGCCGCAGGGCCGAGACAAGCCAGCGGCGCAGGCTCGGTTCACGACAGCCCGGCCCGAGCGGGTGCGCCTTAATAAGAACGCTAGTACGCTATGATGATCGAGAGTCTTGATCCCCATTTTCGGTATCAGGTACTTCCAGGGCATCATGGATGACACAATATGATCTGACGGGCAATTCTGGCTTGCCAATAAACTCGTCAAAGAAGCTAAGGGAATTAGCGAAGTATTTTCCAGCCAAGCGACACCAGTGGGTATCTGACTCGAATGAAGAGATAACAGGAAGAAAGTGATAGTTGTGAGTGGGGTTTTGACACATCTCCACATTGAGCCTGCCGACATGTGACCAGTATGAATGGACTGCTGAACTGAACGGCTGAAATACATAATTATAAAAATCAAGGCAGCCAGCTTCCTGCGCCATAACTCGAGTGTTTTTACCAGACCAGCTTCCTAAATTGACCTCGGTAAGAAATTCCAGTTGCTGGGATTCCAGCCAGTTTTCAAAATGCTCAATAATTTGATCATGGCCCTCAGGTGCCTCTCCGCCTCGTTTCTTTACCTCTTCCTTCCTGTGGGCAATCTCTAATTTTATGGCGCCCAACCCGTCCTGAACATACAATGGGACTCGTTCCTTCGGATTCTGTAGAAGCCAAACGAGCGTGATATGCACATCCGCCATCGCCCTTAGCATTATTGGAGCAGTGTTCGGATTCCAGATGCCAGGATTGGAGACTATCTCGATGGCGTGGGTAGCTTGCCGTGCCAAGAGGGCGAGAATAACTTGCCTTTCTTGAGGCTTGCCAAGATCAAGCTCCCAAGCGTTTTCACGAGCTCTAAAGTCATCGTGAACGAAGTGCGTGAACGCAGCAATGAATCCTTCGATACCTTCAGTGACATCGGGAAGCTCGGGAATGCCTTGATAGCCGCCGGAACATCCACCTATCGCTGATAGTCCATTCCAAAAGGAATCGACCCAATCGGGTAAGTCAGTAGCGTCCTCCTTTTGAAGCAAAAGCATAGGAGCCATCGCCCGAAAGAACGAGCCCGCTTTTCTTGACGCTTCGGTCGCGGGATAGTCTTCAATATCAGTGAACGCGGTCGAATGGTTGTCGAAAACCTTCTTAACTACCTTAACCTTATCTTGGTCGAGGCCGAGATATACGGCAGTCGAGATTGCCAAAGTTGCCTCGCGACTGAGACGGTTGTACATTTCCTCAAGCCTGGGGCTCAAATAATCGATGACTGCTTCCGGCGCGTCATCGGATTGAAGCTGAGTAAAGGAAAGCGGGTTTTCAGGCCAGATAACTGACAGTCTGCCTAGAACTGTCTGGAATTGCGTTAGAGCCTCATCGTCAATTACGCCCAATAGATCTTGCTGCTCATCCTCTGATAACTCAGAGAACGAAGTCACGGTGGCAAAGAATGGCTTGGGGTCTTTCTTGCTGACTTGCGCAGCAGCATCTCCGAACTGCCGTGCGACCTCAACGCCTCTCACGGGACCGAGCTCATTGATAAGCAAGGTTATCCAGAATAATTCGGGTACGACCTGGAGGGACCACGAGAACGGCGAATAGTTATCGCCCATCGCCGCGCGGACAGGTGGAATGAGCCGCCTTTTCTTCCTAATATGATCCTCAAGTACCATTTCTACCTTCCACTATCCACTCAAATTGGCATGGCAAATGAACCGCGCCGGGATTGCCGGAGGCGGGTTATTTTAAGTTAAGCGGCTATAGCTGGTTCGTCCAGCATGGCGTAGTAGTTTCTTTCGGCCTCGTCGGGCGGAATATTGCCGATCGGTCCCAGCAGGCGGCGGTTGTTGAACCAGCCGATCTATCCCAGTGTGGCGTCAACTGCCTCGAAAGACCGCCGCGGTCCCCCGCGAGTGATCACCTCGGTTTTATGCGATCCGTTGATTGTCTTTGCCAGAGCGTCGTCAGAACTGTCGTCCAAACGCTGGGCAGAAGGCTCAATCCTGGTGTCTGCCAGGCGGTCGGTATATTTGATCGGGACATATTGGCCGCCACGGTCGCTGTGATGGAGCAGGCCGCTACCTTGCCGTGGCCTGCGGTCATGAATGGCTTGCTCCAGGGCATCGAGTACAAATTGACTCCTTTTATTTCGGTCCCATGGCTTCATTGGCGCCATAGACGCGGGAAGGTGCGCAGTCGTGCCCCATCATTTTTTGTCGGGAGCATTGTCCGGTTCGTCGTCGGGAGGATTCGGCAAGTCGGCCTGTTCCGGTTCGAGCGCTTACGTTTCGGCCTCTTCAACCCGATATCGGGTTAGCAAACCGTGCGCCTTGCGTTCGGATTCGCGTTCGGATTCTGCGGCTTTTCCTGTTTTAAATCATACGCCTAGTGAAATCAGTTTAGCATTGGACAGTTATTCAACCATATGGTGTTCTGGTGTAATTAGCGATGCCTTCAAGCAATTGATCGCGGCAACGCGGTGCGCTTCTCATAAATTCCCGGTTTGGAGTCTCCATACCCCCATTTGGCCGGGCATTCGTCGCTTTATGGCGTGAATTTTGAAGCCAAAATCAGCTCTTTGCAGGTTTTCCACAGGTCGAGTTTTCCACAGGCAACCCGGTATTGCGCCTGTCACTTTCCGCAGCACTCTTCTTTGTGGATAACTCCCGTTCAATAATAGGGTCGCCGTGTTCCCACCTTATACAACACTCGGCGCTGGAAATTTCCTTCAGGCGAGCGTGCAGGGGGGCTATTGTTCCGGTCCGCAATAAATGGGACAGCGCGTACGCCCATCCGCGGCCTTGTCTGCGGGTCAGGCAGCGGGGCGGACGCAAGCGGGCCCTTGGCACACGGGCGCCGCTTGCGGTGCTGTCCAGCCTCAATGAGCGTTGGTCATTGGACTTTGTCAGCGACAGCTTCACCGATGGTCGTCGGTACCGCATGCTGTGTATCGTCGATGACCACAGCCGGGAGTGCCTGGCGCTCGTGGCGGATACGTCGCTGTTCGGCGTCAGGATGGCGCGGGAGTTGGATCGGCTGATCGCTGAGCGCGGCAAGCCGGCCACCATCGTCAGCGACAACGGGACAGAGATGACCTCGAACGCGATTCTGCGCTGGCGCCAAAATAGTGGCGTTGCCTGGCACTATATTGCTCCGGGCAAGCCGATGCAGAACGGCTTTGTCGAGAGCTTTAACGGGCGCCTGCGTGACGAAGGCTTGAACGAGACCCTGTTCAGCAGTCTCCGGGAGGCCCGCGCGGTCCTGGACGCCTGGCGGCATGACTATAACCACGTTCGGCCCCACTCAGCGCTTGGTGGCCAGAGCCCGGTTGAGGCAAAAAAGACAAAAGCATCATGGGGGCATGCCCCCATGATGCTTGCAAACCGCGCCCACAATGAGTAATTCCTTAACCAAGGACTCTACGCCTGACTGGTAGAAAGTTCGGGCTTAGGTCACTCAGCCTGCGCGGCATTCATTGAAGTTTAAGAAGCCGATTGGTAGATTGAAAGGATAGAGCGGTGGCTGCCAAGCAGGGGGACAAGTAGGCAATTGCAGCGCTCGAATCCACTGGATATAAGATTTTCATATCGTCGGCCAGGCCTCCTCCTGCGGAGAAGATAGGGAGTCATGACAGCCTCAAAGCACCTCATAGCGCTGCTGCGAAGCCATATCGATGGTGATAATGAGCAGTTTTTATCGGTGGCTATGCAGGTCGCGGCGCATGAGGCACGTCAGGGGCATGGCAACCTTGCCAAGCAGCTCCGTGATCTCGTCGATGAAGCTCGATCGCTGAAAGAAAGCCGAGCAAGTAGGCCGGTCCCCTTCGCCCAGCCAAAGGGCGAACTCGCGGCTCTGATCTCCGCCAGCTATTCCGATACGCGCCTAGCCAGCATGGTGCTGCCAACCGCACTGGAAGAGCGTCTAAAACGAATAGTCACGGAACAGCGCCAGCACCACCGGCTGATAAAGCACGGTCTTCATCCGAGAAGAAAGATACTGCTTATTGGCTCTCCGGGCTCTGGCAAAACGATGACGGCTGCAGCTCTCGCAGGAGAACTCACTCTGCCGCTTTTTACCGTCGTATTTGATTCCCTTATTACGCGGTTTATGGGGGAAACCGCCACCAAGTTGCGGCTTGTCTTTGATGCCATGCTTGAGACACGCGGCGTGTATTTTTTCGATGAGTTTGATGCAATCGGTTCGCGGCGGGCTGAACGAAATGATGTCGGAGAGATACGACGTGTGCTGAATTCATTCCTTCAATTTCTTGAGAACGATGATAGCGACAGCCTGATCATTGCTGCTACCAATCACCCTGAGCTTCTTGATCCGGCTCTCTTCCGTCGCTTTGATGATGTGGTCTATTACGAATTACCTGGTACATCGGTAGTCGAAGGTATTTTGAAGGCTCGCCTTTCCGGATTTGACACTAAGGGCATGCGTTGGAAGCAAGCTGTGGAAGCTGCCTCGGGTCTAAGCCAGGCGGAAATTTCGAGAGCTGCGGACGAAGCAGCAAAGCGGGCAATCCTCGATGACCGCACCCGTGTTACGCGTGACGATCTATTGGGAGCGATAGCGGAGCGCAAGGCCTCTACTGAGTGTTAAGCGGAGGCACTGCGAATGGCTGAAGACCAACAGCGCCAATTGCCGCATATTTATCTTCCCGCTCACGGCGAAAGA
>NZ_JBBJLN010000013.1:0-20150 GCF_037658235.1 Yunchengibacter salinarum
GACACGCAGATGCAACTCATGGGGCTGCGTGTCGGTATCCAACTGCTGGTCCAGAAGCTCCCAGGGCTCCACCAGCCCCAGACCCAATGCAAAGATATCCTGACTGCCAGCCATCAGCGCCTCCCCCTGTTCCTGCGGTCCTGCAGACCGCCGTGGCTGACGGGCTCCGCTACATGGGGGCTGCGCCCGCCAGCCACGGCTCCTGCTCGGTCAAAAACGGCAGCAAAGTGTGCCAGAAAACGTGCCAGACAGGCCCGCAGCGCGCTACCCTGGAATCCATTCGCAGCGTCGAGGAGCCTCCTTTTTCGGTCAGGCTCTGAGATCCATCCTGCCCGGTAACACCCGTGATCAAAGCCTTTATCATTTCTTACTCCAGTCCATTTGGTAGCCAAATCTTTTAAAATCATTATAGTATAATTCTTTTACAAGATTTTTAGTCGCGTCATCTGCGTAAAAATCATCCTTTTTTGGTTTCTTTATCTTGGATGCAGCAAGATGAGAAAGCTCCTTTCGTGCAAAGCCAATTTTATCAAATATATAGTTAACGTCCTCCTGAAGATTTTCAAATCTACCAATAAAATCAATCTCTTCATCAAGGATATTTCCGTAAATCTGGTTGGGTTTATGATGGAGTCTTAGAACCTCTTCTCTACTCCAAAACCTATAGTCATATTCCACTGTCAAAGGGGCACCAAAAAGCGCCTTGTAGCCATCAATATGAAAGTGCGTCAATGAAGTCGAGTCTGAATTATTATAATATACCTTAGAAAAGTTAAGAAGAGATACCGCCCTATCATAAGGATTCCTTACAAATGCAAACTTAAAATAATCATCCCAATGCTCACTATATATACGCTTTGCTTGGCTAGCAGTTAAGTGCTTTGTTTTTTTATCGATAGACCACCAGTTTTTGTCGGCAACCAAATGTTCGATACTACTCCCACCTGTTCTTGGGATGTGTATAAATATACAATTATACTCATGAGATATCATACTACGACCTTAAAAAAAAGCAATTATCCCCCTGGAAATGCTTCGAGATACTATGAAGTTAGCCCCTTAAAGAGGCAAGAATATTAGCCGCCCTAAAGCGGATGCGTAGCCGTTTCCGGGCCAATATCGAGCCTCGGCTGCCACTGAGTGCCCCGATGGGCGCCGCTCTGCGACACTCTTAGGTTGTTTTTGTCCGATTAGCTGCTCTCTCGACGCATATCTCCTGTAATCGTCTCGCTCACGTCGGGCCGCGGGCGGCGGCCAGCCCATCCGGTTGAACCGCGCAGCGCATGTTGTAGGCTAGATTCTTCAGCCCGGTGCGCGCCTTTCCGCGGGTGATCCCGATGCTGCGCACCATCGCGCCACCCATGTCGTTGGCCTGGGCGCCGAAAACGTGCTCCAGCCGCGCGCGGACCTTCGGGCGGGTCTTGGTGCACTGTTGCTCGCGCTGGGTAAGCGGGCAGTTACGACGGCCCTTGCGGTGGATCCGGCTCTTCAGGCTGCGTTCTTCCAGCCTCTCCTCAATCTCCGCTAACCGGTAAGCGCTGTCGGCCCAGACACCCGAGGCCGTGTTGTCGTCATCTAGCACGTCGTCGATGACCTGGCTGTCGTTCACGGTCGCGTTGCTCACCTTGTAGCGTCGGATCAGCTTGTGCCGCCGATCAACGTTGACGTGGTTCTCATACTCATAGTGCGACGTGCCGTGCTTCTTGGTCCAGCACGCGTCGGTGTCCTTCCGGCGCGTCTTCGCCGGCTTGTCGGCCCAGTCATCGGGCGTCTCACCCGCCTTGATCGCGGCATTCTCGTCGCGGCCGTTGCGCTGGTTAGGCACCGGCACGATCGAGGCGTCGATCACCTGCCCGCACATCGCCAGCCAGCCTTGGCCCTTCAAGTAAGCGTCGAAGACGCCGAACAGCTCATCGACAACCCCGCCCTGAACCAGCTGCTCGCGGTAAAGCCAGACCGTCGTCACGTCCGGCACCGGATCCTCAAGACCCAGGCCCAGAAAGCGCATAAACGACAGCCGGTAGCGAACCCGGTACTCGAATTGCTCGCCGGAGAGATTGTACAGCTTGCACAGCACGAGCGCCTTGAACACCACAACCGCATCCCACGGCTTGCGACCAGCCTTGAACTTCCGCGCCTCCGGCGGCCGGCGCCAGGTCGCCTCCACCCGCGGATCCGACTTCGCGTCCAACCCGGCGTACCGCTTCAAGATGTCGAAAAAGCCCATCTGCCCTATCACAACTTCCCAGTCATTTCACTCACATCAAAATTCTACCAGCATCACGCAAAGCCGCAAGATTTTTCGTAACCGCCCGGTTTGGACCGGATCCATGACCACAAGGTCAACCGCCTGCACGAACTGCTGCCGTGGAACTGGGCGCCTCTGCACGCCACAAAGCCGGAGACCGAAGTCGCATAAATGCGCAAGGCGGTCCAAACCGGGCGGTTACGGCCAAAACTCAAGGGCGCATTGGGGAAAATGGGTCAATGGACCATGCAGATCGTCAGGCGTTCGGATAAAGCCGAAGGGTTTGAGGTTCTCCCGCGCCGCTGGGTCGTTGAGCGCACCTTCGCCTGGCTCGGTCGTAACCGGCGCCTCGCCAGGGATTTCGAGCGAACCATCCAGAGCGCCACTGCATGGCTCTATATGGCGTCCACCCAACTCCTGCTTCGAAGAATCGCAAGCCATTGATTTCATTAAAAAGAATTTTGAATCAGACTCTTAGCGGATCAAAACACCAATCAACAGGTGGTCCAAATCGGGCGGTTACTAATAATTTATATAAAAAAATTTTTGTTACTAATTGTTTTATAATTAGAAATAGAGTAATTGTCAATAAAATAATTATCAAGTAAATTTATATTGAATGGGCTAAAACTATATTTATTTACATATATTTCATTGCAAATTCTTAAGAGGTCCGACATTTCGTATATATCCTTATTTTCATTATATTTTATAATATCCAACAAAATCCCAATCTTAATAAAAAGAATTGGCGATAAAAATGAGCTTGTCCATGTGTGAGCGTCTTCTGGATTATATAACCTTACGGTCCCTGTATGCTGATCTTCTATAAAAAATGAATTGAAACCGACCACATCTGCGTTCTGATAACGCAACGACAAAGCCAAGTCATCCAGAAGGTTGGGCCCTATTTGAACCGTTGAGGACGTTACGAGAACATGGGTAACGCCCTTATCCATTCGCTCCTTCAGCCATGCTAAGTCAAGCTTGCGCCTGCACCCGCAGTCTAAGACGTCTGCATGTTGGTTTGCAAAAGTATTAGGAAGGCTTGGAGGGAGGCTGGGCGACGGCAGGCCCAAAATGAGGGTGCTAATTTTGGGGCGTGGAAATGAAGGGGAAGGCAGCGGAATTTTCGCTTTCATAGAATCATTTAAATGTTGAATGATTTCTGTAAGACGATCGAAATAAGTATGTCCGCTTAGTATATTTCTGATTCCACGGTGATCTCTTTTGAGGCGTTCAAAGTCATCATTCAACGCTTCTGTCATTGAAAGTTCGTCTTTTTGATAATTTTTAAGTTGTATCACTTCATCCAAAAATAAATTATCAAGAGCCTTTGAGGGCGTCGACAGGACGGTTGTCCCAGAAGCTAATATTTCAAAAACCCGGCGTGCCATCATTGTTGATGAATGGGTTACGGTATTTACATTGAGAAACGCTTTATAATTTTTGTAAGCCTTACTCAAATTCAGATAATTTAGGCGACCGCGGACAAATTTTTGAGCACTTTTTGGAAATTGGTACGCTGGATCAATGCTGCCAAAATGCCGGTCAAAAATATCACCTTCGGCAAAATCAATTAATTTTATCATTCGTTCGATCTGTGATTTTCGCAGTTCATGTGCATATTGGTAATATGAGCCTGCAAACGCGACGCCCTCCTTTCTGGTGCCTGGTTCTCTTGCCGGATTGTGTAGGCGGGGTTGTGCCGCAAATAAAAGAGGGGCAATTCGATCATGCCCTAGAGTGTTTCGATAAAATGGAATACTTTCCGCATCGCTGGTTAGCACAAAATCTGCCAAAATAGCGATGGATAAAAATTCAGACCGAAAAACAGGGTCTTCTTTGTTCCAGAATACGACTGGAATATGACGCGTACCGCATGCTTGGATAAGCGCACTCAAGTCCTCGAATCCTTGTCGGTTACGTTCCTTTATGAAGCAATCTTTCCAGTCACCAAAATTTCCTTCCCAAGCGCTTTCAAGGAGAACAAAATGCGGTTTTTCTAGTTCTATTTGCTTCATCCAATGATGTCGGTCTAAAAGTATAACCCATGCCTCGGGCCACCAGCAATGGATAGAGAACTCGTCAGCAATTAATCCGATACGTAATCCGCATCCCTGAGCGGGCGGGCAGATCGGTCGTGGCTGAGGACACGATCCTGCTACAGATAGAGTGCCTGCCAGCGCCTTTAGTGATAGTGCTTGGTCTCGCGATTTTTGAACTAATGATAAAACATGCTCGGCCCCAAAACGATTGATCATGTCAATAATTTGGTATTTGGAAGTGTCTTCGCTCATAAGGTGCAACTCAAGTTTAGCGCTACCTGTTGTTTCATCTCGTCGATAATTCGGTTTGCGTCAGCGATCGCGGCAGCCTCTCGTTTGCTAGGTGGTAAATTAAGGCCTGTCCACCATACGAGATGCATTTTGAGAGGCTCAAGCCATGAGGGGATTATTTCCCCTCGCTGAACATGAAGTGTGTCGGCGTCAATGTGCTGCCAGTGGATGAAGCGCCAATCATTAAATTTGACCCGTTGATATTTAAGCCAGTCTATGGTGCCAGACCCCAAAATAACATAATCAATGCCGTATGGTTCTACACCTTGTTCATTGAGGCTGAAAGGCGTGGCAAAAATTCCATCTTTTTGATGACCTGGTAATATGCAAAAATCTATAAGATCAGAGTCAAAAAAAATCAGTGATGAGTCAATTTCATTTATTGATTCAAATTCAATCTGTAGCCACATTCGGCCTTGATATTCAATTTTGTATGGTTTCGGGAGAATCATATAATTCATTTCCTATAAAAACCAAAAAACCGGTAAATTTAGTGGCTCTGAATACCTTGCATGATTTTTGGTAGGACTTGCGCTTTGAATTCATAGCTATTTATAATTTTCTCTGCGGTATCAGGCCAGCCATGACGTACAATCTGTTGCGCAAGTGAGACACGGGTTTTGTCGTCTTCAACGGGACGTGCCAATAGCATAGCATATAGTGCGTCTGCTTGCGAAAGTGGTGGTTTGAGCGTACAAAATTTGTGCAGCAGCTCGTCACTTTTGATCAACTGTTTAATCAATTCATTCGGCGCTAAACTACCGTCAGCAAGTTTTCCATAAAATAAATTTATTTCGTCTTCCTTAGGCTCGCGTCTGAGAATCCTAATGAAGGCGATTTTTAGAAAAAGGTTCGCAGTTACCTGATCAAGTGGTGTTTCTGATGTCGTCACCGTTTTTACCGTTCCCGCCATTAAACCTTATAATAAGTGGCTAGAATCACTGGTTTTCAGATTTTGGCATCATTAAACCGTTTATGCAAAGCTATTGCGTCATGGGGCCTCTCCCTTATTCGACGGTGACGGATTTCGCCAGATTGCGGGGCTGGTCCACGTCCGTGCCCTTTTCCACGGCGGTGTGATAGGCCAGTAACTGGATCGGTATGGCATAAATCAAGGGCGCGGTCAGCTCCCCGGCTTCCGGCAGGTCCAGCGCGGCGGTCAGCCCCTCCATGCCCAGCGCCTTTGTGTCGTCCGTGAACACGATCACCCTGCCGTGGCGCGCGATGATTTCCTGAAGGTTGGAGACGGTCTTGTCCTGAAGCCGGTCGCGGGGGGCTATGCCGATCACCGGCACGTCCTCGTCGATCAGGGCGATGGGGCCGTGCTTCAGTTCCCCGGCGGCATAGCCCTCGGCGTGGATATAGCTCAGCTCCTTCAGCTTCAGCGCCCCTTCCAGCGCCATGGGATAGTGAATGCCCCGGCCCACGAACAGGATGTCCCGCGCATGGGCGATCTTCACCGCGATGGCCTCGATCGCCTTGGCGGCGGCCAGCGCGCGGCTGATCTTGTTCGGCGTCTCGCCCAGCGCATCCACATGGTCCGCCTGCATGGCCGCATCCAGATGGCCGCGCCGGTGCCCCAGCCAGACCGACAGCGCCGCCAGCACGGCAAGCTGACAGGTGAAGCTCTTGGTGCTGGCCACGCCGATCTCCGGCCCGGCATGGGTGGGCAGCACCACATCCGCTTCCCGTGCCATGCTGGATTCCGGCACATTCACGATCGCCGCCGTGGTCTGCCCCGCCTGCTTGGCATGGCGCATGGCGGCCAGCGTGTCCGCCGTTTCGCCGGACTGGCTGATGAAGATGGCCAGCCCGCCTTCGGTGAACACCGGGTGCCGGTAGCGGAACTCGGATGCGATATCCACCCGCACCGGAATGCGGGCCAGCCTTTCCAGCCAGTATTGCGCCGTCAGCGCCGCATAATAGCTGGTGCCGCAGGCGATCAGCGTCACCTGTGGCAGGGCGGCGGCATCAACATCCAGCCCCGGCATCACCACGGCGCCCTTGTTATGGTCCAGATAGCGGCCCAGCGTTTGCGCCACCGCCGTGGGCTGCTCGTAGATTTCCTTTTGCATGAAGTGGCGGTGATTGCCCTTGTCCACCAGCGCGCCGGATACGTGGGACAGGGTAACAGGCCGCTCCATCGCCTTGCCGTGCGCGTCCGTGATGGTGACGCTGTCCCGGCTGAGCACCACGCGGTCGCCTTCTTCCAGATAGATCAGCCGGTTGGTCAGCGTGGCGAGCGCCAGGGCGTCCGAGCCCAGATAATGCTCCCCCTCGCCGACGCCCACCACCAGCGGGCTGCCGCGCCGGGCGCCCAGCAGCAGGTCTTGTGCGCCGTGCACCACCACCGCCAGGGCGAAGGCGCCCTCCAGCCGGTCCAACAGGGTGTGAAAGGCGCTGATCGGGTCCGGGTCGGCCTCCAGAAGGCGGGTATAAAGGTGCGTGATCACCTCCGTATCGCTCTCCCCCTGGCAGGTGATGCCGGCCTCTTTCAGTTCATCCCTCAGCGTGCGGAAATTCTCGATGATGCCGTTATGAACCAGCGCCACCCGGTCGGTCATGTGGGGGTGGGCGTTGGCCTCCGTCGGGGCGCCGTGGGTGGCCCAGCGGGTGTGGCCGATGCCGGTCAGGCCGGGCAGCGGATGGTCCGCCACCACGGCTTCCAGCGCCTTCAGCTTGCCCACCGCGCGGCGCCGGTCCAGATGGCCGGCTTCATCCAGCGTGGCGATGCCCGCACTGTCATAGCCGCGATATTCCAGCCGCCGCAGGCTGTCGATCAGCCGATCCGCCACGGGGGCGTTGCCCACTATCCCGATAATGCCACACATGGACGCTTTACTCCGTTTGATCTGTGTTGGACCGGTGATCCGCCATGGACCGGGCGGCCTTTTCCGATGCCGCTTTCTCACGCATACGCGCCGCGCCGCCGGGGCGGGTGGTCTGCCGCGCGCGGGTCAGCCCCAGCGCATCGGGCGCAATGTCCGCCGTGATGGTGCTGCCCGCACCCACCAGCGCGCCCGCGCCAATGGTTACCGGCGCCACCAGCGCGCTGTTGGAGCCGATAAAGGCCCGCTCGCCGATCTCCGTATGGTGCTTATTCACGCCGTCATAATTGCAGGTGATGGTGCCCGCGCCCACCAACGCGCCCGCGCCAATGGTCACCGGCGCCACCAGCGCGCTGTTGGAGCCGATAAAGGCCCGCTCGCCGATCTCCGTATGGTGCTTGTTCACGCCGTCATAATTGCAGGTGATGGTGCCCGCGCCCACATTGGCCCCGGCGCCCACAGTGGCATCGCCGATATAGGACAGATGGTTCACCTTCGCGCCCGCGCCGATGCCGGCCTTTTTCACTTCCACGAAATTGCCGATGCGGGCATCCGCGCCAACCGTGGTGCCGGGTCGCAGCCGGGCATAGGGACCCACCGTGGCGCCGCTGTCCACCCGGCACCCTTCCAGGTGGGAAAAGGCGCGGATGGTGGCGCCGTCCGCCACGCTCACACCGGGGCCGAACACCACATGGGGCTCCACCGTCACATCCGGGGACAGCACCGTGTCATGGGCGAAGATCACGCTGTCCGGGTCTTGCAGGCTGACGCCCGCGTCCATGGCCTCATGCCGTCGGCGGTGTTGATAAAAGGCTTCCGCGCGCGCCAGGTCCGCCCGGCTGTTGATGCCGAGCACATCGCCCTCGCGGGCTTCCACCACGGCCACGTCGCGCCCGTCCCGCCGGGCCAGGGCCACCAGGTCGGTCAGATAGAATTCCCCGGCGGCATTGTCGTTGGTCAACTCGCCCAGCCAGCCTTCGAGCCGGGCGCCATCCACCACCATCATGCCGCTGTTGCACAGCTTGATGGCCTTTTCGGCGACGCTGGCATCCTTGTATTCCACGATCCTTTCCAGCCCGCCATCGGGCGCGGTGACAAGGCGCCCATAGCGGGCTGGGTCGCGCGGTGTGAAGCCCAGCACCACCAGCCCCGTGTTGGCGCTGGCGCGGCGGGCCTCCAGCATGGCGGTCATCACGCTTTCCGGCACAAAGGGCACATCGCCGTACAGCACCACCACATCGCCGGTGAAGCCTTCCAGATGGGGCAGGGCGGCGCGTGTTGCATCGCCGGTGCCGAGCTGTTCCTCCTGCACCGCGATCTGCCAGTGGGGCAGGGCGGCCTCCACCTGCTCCCGACCCGCGCCGACCACCAGAATGCGCCGGTCGGGCGACAGCCGCTCCACCGTGTCGGTCAGGTGGCGGATCATGGGCTTGCCCGCAATGGGGTGCAGCACCTTGTGGGTGCGGGATTTCATGCGCGTGCCCTTGCCGGCGGCCAGAACGATGACGGCGATTTCATGCAGGGTCATGGGCTTTTTCCGCTCTGTTCCGGTTGATGGACGGGGTCGGGGACATGAAAGACACCCCGTTCGGTACTGGATTTCGCCCGGCCGCTCAAGGGGTGATCGCGGGCCGGTCAGGCCGGTGGGACCGGTCGGTGGGAGGCCTCGCAAAATAAGGCAATAGAAGGGGCGCGGACGTTTTGCGCAACCCGACACACACATCGACTTTATTTGGGCGAGGAGGCGCGCCTCTCGCTCAACCAGAGCCCCCGCTGCTTGAAGCCTTATGCGGGCGCTGCGCGCCCGCGCCACAGCCGACCCCAGCCGAAGCCCAGCCGCGGCTCCGCCGTCCCACAGCCGCCACTCAGCCACTTCGCAGCCGCATTCCCCGATCCGGACGCTCTGCGCCCCGGCCGGTTAGGCATCCGCTCCGTTAATGAAGCGTGGCCAGGTCCATGCTTGCTTCCAGAGCCCGGGCGGTTCGCAATGCCTCTTGGACCATGCGAAGGTCACCCGTCTGGGCATAAATCTGTTGCACATGCTGGATCGTGCTTTCGGGCAAGGGCTCAAGGAATCGCGGGTCCGCGCCATATTCTTCGGCAAGCGCCCGATCGAGCGAGCGGATCACCTGCGGCATGTGTTCCAACCGAGGCGGTTGCCACTGCACCACGCGACATCGGCTAAGAAGTGGCGCCGGCAGGGTTTCTGTAGTGTTTGCCAGCAAGACCCAACTCACCGCCGACAAATCACACTGGGTCATCAGGCACTCGTCCATGTGCCGGGCGGCGCTTTCCTTTTCCAGGAAGGCCATCAGACTGGCAAAGATATTGCCGTTATGGCTGGGACGGGCCTTGTCAACCTCGTCCAGAATCATGAGCGGATTGGCCACTTTAAGCTCATTGATGGCGTGCACCGGCAAGCAGGGATTGGCGCCGCTGTACCCCGCGGCGGTGCCCTCCATCATGCGGTTATCGCTGTTCCCACCAATACTTCTGTACAGGCTCTTTGCCCCGGTAAAGTCGGCCAGCTTGCGGGCGAAGTGGGTCTTGCCCGTGCCCGGCGGGCCCACCAGCAAAAGCGGCGGCATGCGCAAGGTACTGGCGCCAAACGCCGCCCCCAGGGCCAAGGCTTCATGAATGGCCCGGATGGCCTCCACGGCATAGGGGAATGCCGCGCCCAATGTCTCCAATACGGCTTGCGGGTCCGGCATGGGCGTGAGCGGCATGGGCTGGCCGAGCCGTTCAAACCCGGCCCGGCGGCGCCGGATCTCCTGACCCCGGCCCGGTGTGGAGCGGGCGACCCCAAGCGCCGGTGCGACGGTCAGGGTGGGTCCGTCCATCTCCTGTGCACGGTTCGGCACCCGGAGCCTCGGCGTATAATCCTGCTCTACCTCCGGGATCATGGCGTCCATAGACCGGTCATCGTCCCTAGGCGGGGTCAGCTCCCGCAGGCGGTATAGCTGATCCGGAGCCGGGCTGGGCACCGGGCCTGTCAGCCAGAGGCGGGCCACCTCATCCGGGTCATGCTCGACCCGGCCCACGTCCCGGTCGAACAGCTCTCCCGCGATCCGCCCGCGCCATGTGCTGAGCAGGCTGGCCAGCATAAGGCGCGCTTCCGGCACGCCCTCAAAGAAAGCCAGCGCCAGCAGGCTGGCCTCCAGCGACCACACCGCCATGGGGGCCAGGCGCAGGGCGGCGCCGTAATAGGCCTCCGCCGGTTCCACGGACTTTTCTGCAAGCTGCACGAGATGACGCCCCAGGGGCGTGGTGCCCATCAGGGCACCGGCGGCGCGCAGGCCGTCACGCAACCGGGGTTCCTGCTCTTTCAGGTCCATGGGGGAGAGGTGGGCGCAAAAGACCACCTCCGGGATATCGAGAAGCCCGCTTCGGACGGTCGGGTCCATCAGGGGGCCGTAATAGTCGGTCAGATCGGTGGGTGTGGTGAACGGGTCCAGCATGGGGACACTCCTCGCATAGCGGACCATCATCGGCCCCCGGCCGCATGCCGGGGTGCGGATACGGGTCACCTGTGCCGCGGCGTAGGCCGATGGCGGTCGGATCAGTTTGTCAGGATGAAAGCGCCGGACAGCCGGGCGGGGTCATGCCGCGGCGTGGGCCGGCATCTCGTGCCAGCTGGTCCGTATGCTCCCCATGCCGCCAAGGCCGCGGGCGGCGGCCTCGGCATTGGCGCAGCGCAGAAGCCGGCGCCAGTTGGCGATGAAGCGGGTGTCGTCAATGTCCCAGAGCCAGGCCATCAGTTGTCGGGTGACGCGGGGCGTGCCGCCATTCTCTTTGTGCCAGACGGTGTAGCGCGAGACCGAGGTGCCAAGGCAGAGGGCGAAACGGCCGCCCCGGACCATGTCATGGCCGAGCAGGCTCTTGAGCCGCCGATAGACGGCGAGCGGACGCGGGGCGTGGCCCAGCGGCACCCAGTCCATTCCCGCCTCCCGGAAATAGCGCAGGACAATCGCCTTGCGCGGATCGAGCGGCCGGTGGCGAACCGCCTTTGTGCGGGATCGGGCCGCGCTCACCAGATGCTGCCATTGGAGCTGGTTGCAGCCGAGCAGATAGGCCATCTCCGCCGCTTCCAGCGACCGAGCGTCCTTCACTGCCATCACCGCCACGGCATCCACCGGCTGGTCCTCCCTGAAACCGTCATGCCACATCATGGACCACCTCCGATGCCGGGGTAAAGACGCGATCCACGCGCGCGGCACAGTCTGCCCGCACATGGCCCAGAGCGGGCAGGGGCGCCGTGCCGCGATGACGGAAAACATAGCCGCGCAGGGCGGGCTGGCACAGGGTGCGGAAGGGCAGCACGATCACATGATCCACGCCCCGGGCCAGCAAGGCCGTGACCTTGTCCGGCGCGCTGGCGCCCCCCTCCACGGCCACCAGACCATGTTCGGCGGTCTCGGCCAGCACATCGGGCACGAGACGGGTGCCGCCCCGGCACATTGACACTTCGAGGCCGCCCCGCATTGCACCGATGGACAGGGCGATCAGCATGCCATAGAGTTTGAGGTGCCGATGATCGGCGCTTTCATATGGTGCGGCGGCGGTATCGAGAAACGATTGGACCCGGGTCTCGATATCCGCCGTCGGCCATGGCATCAACAGGTCGTCCAGCCTGATCCGGCCGGCCCCGAGGCCAAGACCGAGGGCCGTAACGGGAACAAGGTGTCGCGCACTACGCTCGCGGGTCTCGGACAGCACCTGCGCCAGCAGGCGCCCATCCCGCCGCAGCCGCCGCGCCCCGACCATGAAGCCAGGCGGCACACGGCTGTGCCGAAGCCCGAGGGGAAGAGAAAGTTGGGTCATAAAGGGTCCTTTCGGGTTGATTATGCACAAAAGCCATGTTTAATAGCCTACATCATCAATTTAATATGACTGTCGTTAATGTCAACAAATAAATATGACATAATAGAATATTTTGACCCACGACTATGTCGTGCGGCCCGTAGCCTGCTGGACTGGTCACAGGGGGATCTGGCCGCCGCCGCGTCAATCGGTGTCTCAACAGTGGCGGACTATGAACGCGGTAGCCGAAAGCCAATTGCGAATAATTTGAAGGCGCTTATTCGGGCCCTGGAGGAAGGCGGCGTGGTATTTATTCCCCCGAATGAGGGCGGGGCGGGGGTGCGGTTCAGAGAGCCAGGTTCATAACCTGAAGGTCGCAGGTTCAAATCCTGCTCCCGCAACCAATTTCCCAAAATACATCAAACGCATGGCTGATGGTAAAATGATACCACATCCACTTTGCGCGTTTACGTCAACACTACGTCAACACCGGACCAGAAAAACGGCATTCGTCCGCACTGGCGTGCATTCGGAGGCATTCGCGGTCATGGTCGCATCGGGTCTAAACGCGCCGTTGGTTCTGTCTTACTGAAATCGGTAAGAATGGACATTCGGAGCAGCTTCAGCTCGCATCTTACCTAGAACGATAAGAATGCTTGAGTTTTGTCCGTGAACGCTCTACCTTTATCGAAAGCGGTAAGGTATTGCGCATGGCCGATTACAACCCTGAACAAGACAAGTTGCTCAGCGACCTCGGGCGCCGCATCCGTGAGGCGCGTGGCGCACAGGGTTTGAGCCTTGACCAGTTGGCGCGCCTGACCGGCATCAGCGCACCCGCGCTGTCCCTCATCGAGACAGCCAAGCGCGATGCGCGGGTCACAACGATTGCAAGGATCGCCCGGGCTCTTCGGGTCCCGCTGGCTGTTCTGCTGGATGATCGTGATGCAAATGCAATCGAGGGCAATCCCTCGACAGGACAGGGCTACGATCTCGGGGATTATCAATGAACGCGACGGTTCCGGTCTGGTTCGACGCGCTCCAGGTCGGGCAAATCGAGGTGGCATGTGACGGGGCGCTTTCTCTGTGCTACGCTGACCGTTGGCTTCAGACGGCGGGCGCATTTCCGCTCTCGGTGACGATGCCGCTCCGTCCAGCGCCCTATCCCTCTGAAGCCATCTCGCCATGGCTGGCGAACCTTCTGCCGGAGGAGGAGCAGCTGACAGTCCTGGCCCGCTCGCTCGGTCTGGGTCAGGCTGATGCATTGGCGGTGCTCCGGGAAATTGGCGGGGACACCGCGGGTGCCTTGTCCTTCGGGGAATCCGGCGATCGCAGCCGCTGGTGCTACACGCCATTGACGACGTTCTACGGTGCCGACGATCCGCAGGAGGCGTTGGAGCGTCATTTTGAGGATCTCGGGCGCAGGCCGTTTCTGGTTGGCGAAGAGGGGGTTCGGCAATCCCTCGCGGGGGGCCAGAAGAAGTCGGCGCTGGCCGTTCTGGGCCCGAACGGCGCGCCGGTACTGCGCCTGCCGCAGGCGGATGATATGCTGGCCATCCCCCTGAACGGGGCGCCATCCACGCTGATCGTGAAGCCAGACAACCCCAATCTGCCTGGCATCACCGAAAATGAGGTCTGGTGTCTGCGGATGGCGCAAGCCATCGGTGTTGATGCCGCGCAGGTGACAATCCTGCAATCCACGAAGCGCACGGCGATCGGCGTTCTGCGCTATGACCGCAGGCTGGGGCGAAGTGGTCAGTTGCTGCGCGTGCATCAGGAAGATTTTGCCCAGGCCAATGGCCTGCCGCCGGGGCGGAAATACGAGCGGGGCACGCTGCGCGGTCTTGACCTGAAAACTCTCCTCGAAACCGGTCGCCACGTTAGCGCAACCGACGCCCTGGCGCTCCTCGATCAGGTGATCTTCAATATCCTCGTCGCGAATACCGACGCGCATGCGAAGAACTATTCCTTGCTCCTGCCTGTGGGAGGCGGTCCGAGCCTGGCACCGCTTTACGACGTCTCGACCGTGCTCTCGTGGCCGCATGTGGTTCAGTCCTATGCGCAGAATATCGCTGGAAAGAAGCGCACGCCCGACATGATCGCAGGACGGCACTGGGAGGTCATCGCGCGCGAGATCGGCTATCGGCCCACCGATGTGAAGAACCGAGTGCAGCAACTCGTCGATGCGTTGGTGGGGCACAGGGTAAAGATCACGGCCGAGGTGACGGCTCTGTCGAATGGCAGCGGCGGATCTGTTGCGCAGACCGCGCAAGCTGTCGAGGAAAACGCACTGCGCATGGCGGGGAGGTTGTAGATGGCGGTCAGGGCGACACACAAATGGGCGTTCAAGCCGGGGATGCGTGCGGGCGCCTACAGTTGGAAATCCTCGGCCAAGGCAATCGAGCGCCTGAAATCGGCCAGTGCAGAGATCCGCGCTGTCGCGCGGACCGATCCGACAACGGCGGCTGATGGAGTGATCGCGCTCGCCCAGCGCATATGGCCTGCCTTCGAGCATATCGATACCTCGTCCGGCGCACTCGGCAATGCCGTGAACCGAACGCTCGAGGAATTGCTGCCGATCCTGATTGACGCCCCTGCCGATGAGAAGACCCGCGCGAAATGGCTCGAGCAACTGCGCGATGCGATTGCTGATGACGGGGTTGATTATCTGGCACCACTTGCCGATCGTTTCGGTGAAATCGCTGCTTTCCCCGCGCTGATGAACCTGCATGCCGACCGTGACCTCGATCTGATCCGGTCGGCCTGGTCAGATCACACGCGTTACGTTCATGTCACGTCAGCCACCCTGACTCTTTCCTGCCTGCTGGAGGCTGGGCGCCATGATGAATTGCAGGCGCTTCTGGCGCTGAAAAAAACGCTGCTCTGGTTCCACGCAAAGTTCGGGACGGAATCGCTGCTCAGGCAAGGGCGCGAAGAGGAGGCCCTCGCGTTCGCCGAGTCCTTGCTGAAAGACGACCGGCGGCAATGGGTGCACCACGAGATCGCTCGGTTCTGCGAGCGCATACTTGTCCGTCAGGGACGCGAGGAAGAGGCCTTTCGCCGCTTCGGTCTACCCTCGGCCGCTGGCAACACCTATCTTGCGATGTGGCGCGATCTCGTGAAGCGCTATCCGGAACTGGACGCACGACGAATCCTCAACGACCTCATTGAGAGCCACGGGTCCATGGGCAAGTGGTTCGCAGCGGCCAAGACCGCGACATACTTCGACATCGCACTTGATTGCGCCGCGCACCGTGACGCGGCACCCGCAACGCTGATCCGCGCCGCACGGGATTTTGCCATCAAGGAGCCAGCCTTTGCCGCGCAGGTTGGCCTGCATGCCATCGCGCATCTGCTGGCCGGGCGCGGGTATGAGCCAAGCCCTTTCGACATTGATGAGGCCGTCGGTCATGTTATGGAGGCCAGCGCGCGGACCGGGCAAGAGGAGCAGGCGCAACGGGAACTGGAGAGGCTGGCGACCAATGTGTCTGCGGATCCTCAGATGTTGGCGCGTCTGCAGGCCAGGATCGCGAAAATCAGGTAAGCCCGCTTAATTCACCGCGGTGGCGTTCCGGCCCTCTCCGTCGGTCTCGTTTTGCGTCTGGCTTGCGGAGCGCGGCGACATCACTGCTTCGGCGCGTCTTGGTGGTGGGCCGCGAGTCTGGGTGGGGTAGTTTTGCGCGCCATGCGAGTCCCGGGGGCCGTGCAGCGGCGATGCCTGTCGGCCCGGCTTCCGGGGAGCGGCGCTTTCGGGAGGGCGGCGCGTCCACGGCGCGGCCGGGGCCCAGGCCCAAGTCTGAATGTGGCGCCACAGGCGTGTCCAGAGGTCCGCGTGGCGGGCCTCGATGGCCAGTGTCAGGCGCCGCCCGCCCAGCAGCAGCCGGCCGGCGGCGGTCAGCACCGTCCGCCGTGTGCGCTTGAGGCTCCACCCGGAACCGGTGACCGCCTCCAGGGCGGTGCGGGCCACATGCACGATCTCGTAGGCCAGAAGGGCCAGCAGCAGCTTGGCCTCGTTGCGGGCGAAGGGATCGGTATACTCCGGGATGGGCGTCAGGGGCCGGCCGGCGTAGCGTCTCTTGGTCCGGGTGGTGGAGGACAGCGCCGGTGCCAGCACGTCCATCAGCTCGCCCATATGGCTCTCCGCCGTGCCGCGCTGGCGGTAGCGATCGAGGACGGCCTCGGCGTCCATCTCCTCGCGCCCGATGCTGGTGACCAGGAAGAAGTGATGGAGCAGGAGCTCATCGGGCCGTTCCTGGACCACCAGGATCACCCGCCGTTCCCGGGACCAGGGGCGTTGTTTTCGATCTGAACCCGATGTCCCTGAACGATGTGGGGTCGCGCATTCAGGCTGTCATTGCCGGCGGCGCCGGCAATGATCGCCTGACCGCTGACCGCGGCATGGATATGCTGGATGGCGGCGATGGCCACGACCTCATTCTGGCGGGCACCGAGGATGACACCCTGAACGGCGGTGCCGGTGACGATCAGTTGCGCGGCCAGCGGGACGATGACCTGATCAATGGGGGCACCGGCAATGACAGCGTGTTCGGCGGCCCCGGCGATGACCTGGTGAACGGCGATGCCGGGGATGACCTGGTGGTGGGCGGCCCCGGTGCCAACACCCTGTCCGGCGGCGCGGATGCGGACACCATCATTGGCGGCAACAGCGCGGACACCCTGCGCGGCGGCACCGGTGACGATACCCTCGTGGGCAATGGCGGCGCGGACAGCTTCGTCTTCCAGGCCAGCGATGAAGCCAGCGGGGATGCGAGTGAGGATGCCAGCGGGGATGCGAGCGGCTCCGGCGCTGACACCATCCGGGATTTCGATCTGGATGAAGACCTCCTGATTTTCGTTAATGCGGAGGTCACGGCGAACAGCCTTGCCGATGCCGCCGACAGTACCGCCGACGGCCTCCTGATCGACCTGGCCGCGGCGGGCCTCACCGGCGGCGGCACCCTGTTCCTGGAAGGCTTGCAGGAAGACGATCTGAGCCAGATCGGGTTTGGGTAAGGGGAAAGATGGCAGAAAAGAAAGCGGCGGCCTCAACGCGAAAGGTCCGCCGCTTTCTCCGCTTTGGCGGCTGAGGCCAGGAGCCAAGCCTGACGTCGTGAGCGTTTTCAGATTGATTGCAACGCAATCATCGCTTAAAATCTCAGATGACACAGATCATTCGTTGCCTGGAGGGCAAACCCATGGCCAGTATCACCATTCGCCATCTCGATGACGGGACAAAACGCCGCCTGCGCGTCCGCGCCGCCGAGCATAACCGGTCCATGGAGGAAGAGGTCCGAGAAATCCTTCGCCAGACGGTCGGTGACACGTCGCCGCCCGCTAACCTTGCCGCTTCCATCCGGTCTCGCTTTGCCGTCCTTGGTGGTGTCGAGCTCGATATTCCGGCACGCGATGCCATGCGCACCCCGCCTGGCTTTGACTAGCGGGCCATGATCATCCTCGACACCAACATCGTCTCAGAGCTGTTGCGTCCGGTACCTGATTCAAAGGTCGAAGCTTGGCTTGCGGCCCAGGACAGCGGCCAAGTCTATCTGACCGCCGTCAGCGCCGCCGAACTGCGCTATGGCGTGGCGATCCTTGCTGATGGCAAGCGCCGGAACACTCTAATTGGTGCCGTGGACGCGATGTTGCGGGAGGATTTTCGGGACCGCATTCTGCCCTTTAACAGCGCCGCCTCCGAGGCCTATGCCATAATCGCCGCCGACCGGCGCGGGGCCGGGCGGCCGATAAGCCAGTTTGACTGCCAGATCGCCGCTATCGGTCGCACCCACGGGGCGACGGTCGCAACGAGAAACACCAAAGACTTTGAAGGGTGCGGGATCGAAATCGTCGATCCCTGGAAAAGTGCCTGAATGGTGAGGTTTTCAGCGTTGAAGCCTCGGACGGAAAAGGCGACAGGAAAGACCTTTGTTTTCAGCGCGCCAATCAGCGGAAAACTGGATCTTAATCAAGCAGAGATGCGCGCAATGACCCGAGCCAATCCCCTCAACCAGGATTTTAAGCGGAATCTGGGCTTTTCATGGGATCGTGACGCGCTCTCTGCTCCGAAGCAAACGACCGTTCGGCGCGCGTTTTACCGATACAAGCAGAGCCTTCCTCAGTTCGTGTTCGACGCGACTGCTCTTGAAGGAAACCCCTTCACCTTTGTGGATGTGAAGACCTTGATGGACGGTGTGACGGTTGGCGGCTACAAGATTTCCGATGAGCGGCAGGTGCTCAATGTCATCGCTGCATCGAAGGAGCTTGCCGGCCCGGTCGAAGAGGACATCTTCAGGGTGAACAGGGCCACATTTGATCACCTGCATGAGTTGGTTGCTTTTGAAGAAGCTCTGGAATGGGGTCGCTTCAGGGGTGCCGGTGCGATCACCGACATGACGCCGCGTGTCAGCCTCGGAGACAGGGAGTTTACGCCGCCCCACCCGACAACTGAGGGCGCCGGCCCTCTCATAGACCAGTTTGAGCGTGGGGTTTCTTTTCTGGAGTCAGAGATTGAAAACCCTCTGGAGCAGAGCATGGCCTTGTTCCTCTTTGGCGCTTTTCAACAGTTCTACTTTGATGGGAACAAGCGGACGGCGCGCCTCATGATGAATGGTCATCTGATGCGGAACGGGATCGACCCGATCTCTGTTCCCGCGGCGGACGCACCGGCGTTCAACGAGAAAATGGTGGCCTTCTATGCTGGTGCGGATGCGACAGAAATGATGGAGTTTCTCGTAGCCTGCAACCCGGACTGCGCTCTCGCGACCGGGGGCGCCCCTCATCCTGAAGGAGGCGAAGATAGGAATGGCCCCGAGTTTCCCTGATGCTGCTTTTGGGAATGACTGGAGTCAAACATCTTTGTGGCCGATACCCAGCGTAAGGTGCGTTTGTGATAGAAATG
Source organism: Yunchengibacter salinarum (assembly GCF_037658235.1). NCBI lineage: Bacteria > Pseudomonadati > Pseudomonadota > Alphaproteobacteria > Kordiimonadales > Kordiimonadaceae > Yunchengibacter > Yunchengibacter salinarum. The sequence goes on from NZ_JBBJLN010000013.1 coordinate 19,108, forward strand.
AATGTTTGCGGGGATTGAAAAATATAGCTTGAAGGCTATATATTTCATAAGCTATAATAAAGCATGGAATGGGAAGTTGAGTTTCATGATGATTTTGAGGGCGAGTTTGACGACCTCTCTGAGGCGGTCCAAGACGCAATCTTGGCTAGAGCTAAGCTCTTGGCAAAAGTTGGACCGGCTCTGAAGCGTCCCCACGGGGATACTTTGAAAGGCTCAAAGCACGCGAATATGAAGGAACTCAGATGTACTGCCGATGATGGTGTTTGGCGGATCGCTTTTGCTTTCGACCCCGATCAGAAGGCCATCCTTCTGACAGCAGGCGATAAGGCAGGCGTAAACGAGAAGCGCTTTTACGGGAGGCTGATTGCGAAGGCGGATGACCGCTTTGACCAGCATCTAGCAATGCAGGAAAGGAAAAAGTGATGGGCAAGCCTCTAAACGATAAACTAAATGAACTCCCGGAAGCTCGGCGCGAGCGTATCCTCGTTGAGGCCGACCGCCTGCATGCAGAATATCTGACCCTGCAAGAATTGCGCAAAGCCAAACAGCTTACCCAGACGCAGTTGGCGGAGTTGTTGAATGTCCGTCAGGCAACTGTCGCTCAGATGGAGAAGCGCAGCGATCTCATGCTTTCGACCTTGCGCAGCTATGTTGAGGCTATGGGTGGGAAGATGAGCTTGGTGGTTGAGTTCCCGGATCGAGCTCGTGTCTCCCTTGAGGGCTTTGGGGATACGGAAGAGCCTCCGCGTCAGCGGAGAGATGAGCGACCATCACCAGTATAGGTCAAGATCATGACGATGATAGAAATCACTTTGCCGGATAGCCTGAAAGCTTGGGCCGACCAACAGGTGCGAAGCCGCCGCTACGCGAGCGCAAGCGATTATCTATGTGACCTGGTCCGCCAGGATCAGCAGGGAGTGTTATGGGAGTGTCATGAACTCTGTGTATCTGGTCTGGCCCACGCGGGTTTCAAACACGGTCACGCATTGAAGCGTTCGTCGAACATGATAGCGAACTGGTTCCTGGCCGCAAACCATTCCCGG
>NZ_JBBJLN010000014.1:0-17433 GCF_037658235.1 Yunchengibacter salinarum
TCCATCTGCGCCGCGCCCGTGATCATGTTCTTCACATAGTCAGCGTGACCGGGGCAGTCCACGTGTGCATAGTGGCGCGCTTCCGTCTCATACTCAACGTGCGCCGTGGAAATCGTGATGCCACGCTCACGCTCCTCAGGCGCCTTGTCAATGTTGTCAAACGCCACCGCAGAGCCCGTGCCGGACTCAGACAGCACCTTCGTAATCGCAGCCGTCAGCGTCGTCTTGCCATGGTCAACGTGACCAATCGTGCCAATGTTCACGTGCGGCTTATTACGTTCAAATTTCTCTTTCGACATCGTCAGTCCTTTCTATCGGCCCTGCATTGTGAGGGTTCCATAGCTTGGTCTTGTTTGTGTTCGGCTGTTACCCAGCCAGTTTTTCCTTGATTTCGCCTGCCACATTTGCCGGCACTTCGGCATAGTGGTCGAAATGCATGGTGAATTGCGCCCGGCCCTGGGTGAAAGACCGAAGCTCGTTCACATAGCCAAACATGTTGGCCAGCGGCACCATGGCCGCAATGACGGTGGCCGGACCCCGCGATTCACTGCCCTGAATCTGGCCGCGACGGCTGTTCAGGTCACCGATCACGTCGCCCATATACTCTTCCGGGGTCACCACTTCCACCTTCATCATCGGTTCCAGAAGGCTGATACCGGCTTTTTGAGCGGCATCCTTGGTGGCCCCGCGCCCGGCGATCTCGAACGCCATGACGCTGGAGTCCACATCGTGATACGCGCCATCAATCAGACGCACACGGAAGTCAATGATCGGGAAACCGATCAAGGCGCCCGCTTCTGCAACATCCCGGATGCCCTTTTCAACGCCCGGAATGTATTCCTTGGGAATGTTGCCGCCTTTGATTTCGTCAACAAAGTCGAAACCGGCGCCCCGCTCGGCGGGAGAGACAACCATCTTCACCCGCGCGAACTGACCGGAACCGCCGGTCTGTTTCTTGTGGGTGAAGTCCACTTCCACTTCCTTGGAGAAGCACTCACGGTAGGCCACCTGCGGCGCGCCCACATTGCACTCCACCTTGAATTCCCGCTTCATGCGATCCACGAGAATGTTCAGGTGCAGCTCGCCCATGCCCGCGATCACGGTCTGGCCGGATTCCTCGTCCGTGGCAACGCGGAAGCTCGGATCTTCCTGCGCCAGGCGATTGAGCGCCACACCCATTTTCTCCTGATCGGCCTTGGATTTCGGCTCCACGGCCACTTCGATCACCGGATCGGGGAATTCCATGCGCTCCAGGATCACCTGATCCTTGTTGTCGCAAAGCGTATCGCCGGTGGTGGTCTGCTTGAGGCCCGCCAGCGCAACGATGTCGCCGGTCATGGCGTCCTTCAGATCCTCGCGGCTGTTGGCGTGCATGGCCAACATGCGACCGATCTTTTCCTTCTTCCCCTTCACCGAGTTGGTGATCTGGGTGCCGGTTTCCAGCTTGCCGGAATAAACGCGGCAGAAGGTGAGCGTGCCCACGAAGGGGTCCGTCATCACCTTGAACGCCAAAGCGGAGAACGGCTCGTCGTCGGATGCCTTGCGATGCATGGGCTCCTGCGTGACCGGATCTTCACCTTCCGTGGGCGGAATGTCGACCGGTGCGGGCATGTAATCCACGACCGCGTCCAGCAGCGGCTGCACGCCCTTGTTCTTGAAGGCGGTGCCGCACAGCACGGGGACGAATTCGTTGTTCACGGTACCCTTGCGGATGGCGGCTTTCAGCTCGTCATTGCTGATTTCTTCGCCTTCCAGATATTTCTCCATCAGGGCCTCGTCCGCTTCCACAGCGGTTTCGATCATGTCCTGACGGGCTTCTTCCGCGGCATCCTGCATGTCTTCCGGGATCGGCACATATTCAAAGGATGCGCCCAGGTCTTCACCCTTCCAGATGATCGCTTCATTGCGGATCAGGTCGATCACACCAGCAAAGTCGGCTTCCTTGCCGATGGGGAGCTGGATGATGCACGGCTTGGCGCCCAGACGCTTGCGGATCATGTCCACGGCGTTGTCGAAGTCCGCGCCCATGCGGTCCATCTTGTTGATGAAGCACATGCGCGGCACTTCGTATTTGTCAGCCTGGCGCCACACGGTTTCGGACTGCGGCTCCACCCCGCTTACGGCGTCGAACACGGCCACCGCACCGTCGAGCACGCGCAGGGAGCGCTCCACCTCAATGGTGAAATCCACGTGGCCGGGCGTGTCGATGATGTTAACGCGGTGATCGTTCCAGAAACAGGTGGTGGCGGCGGACGTGATGGTGATCCCGCGCTCCTGCTCCTGCTCCATCCAGTCCATGGTGGCGGCGCCATCATGAACTTCACCGATCTTGTGGCTACGACCGGTGTAATAGAGAATCCGCTCGGTCGTGGTGGTCTTGCCGGCATCGATATGGGCCATGATGCCGATGTTGCGATACCGCTCAAGGGGCGTAATGCGAGGCATGCCTTAAGTCCTTCGGATAGCTTGGATTACCAGCGATAGTGGGAGAAGGCCTTGTTGGCCTCTGCCATACGGTGGGTGTCTTCACGTTTCTTGACCGACGCCCCGCGATTGGCGGCGGCATCCTGAAGTTCACCGGCGAGCCGGTCCACCATGGTGGTTTCGTTACGCTTGCGCGCGGCCCCGATCAGCCAGCGAATGGCCAGCGCCTGGGCGCGCTCGGTGCGCACTTCAACGGGCACCTGATAGGTGGCCCCACCCACACGACGGGAGCGCACCTCAACAGCCGGCTTCACATTGTCCAGCGCGTCGTGGAAGACCTGAAGCGGGTCCTGCTTGGCGCGGTCCTGCACACGGTCGAACGCGCCGTAAACGATCCGTTCGGCGGTGGATTTCTTGCCGTCCAGCATCAGGCTGTTCATGAACTTGGTCAGCACCACATCCCCGAACTTGGGGTCCGGCAGCACTTCCCGCTTTTCTGCACTATGGCGACGAGACATGACGTATTCCTTCTCTCAGCCTTACTTCGGACGCTTGGCGCCGTATTTGGACCGGCCCTGACGACGGTCGGACACGCCCTGGGTGTCCAGCACGCCACGGAGCACGTGATAGCGTACGCCGGGAAGGTCTTTCACCCGGCCACCGCGGATCAGAACAACGGAGTGTTCCTGAAGGTTATGCCCTTCACCGGGAATGTAGCTGGTGACCTCGTGCCCGTTGGACAGGCGCACACGCGCCACTTTCCTGAGGGCCGAGTTCGGTTTCTTCGGCGTTGTCGTGTAAACACGGGTGCAAACACCCCGCTTTTGCGGGCATGCTTCCAGCGCGGGCACTTTGTTATGGGCCGCGGGTTTTTGGCGCGGCTTTCGTACCAACTGGTTAATGGTAGGCATTCATCTGATCCTTGCCGTTTTTCTCTTCCACCATTCGTCGGACGGCACCCGGTTTCATGCAGCAAAACCGCCTGCGCCAGAACCCTGAGGGCCCCGGCGAGGGCATCCGTCACAAACGTCGATTTTCGATCCTGGCCGGTTCGGCGCAGCGTCTAGCTTGAACCCGCTACCACCAGCGCCCCGGCGAGCGCGAACTATATGTATGGCCCTACCCCGCGTCAAGCCAAAAGCCAAGAGCGACAGAAAACCAAAGCCACGATGTTTCCATACGCAAGATTCAGGGGGGAAACGGCTGCTTTCCCCCCGCCCGGACCATCCGACAGGGCCGAGACTCGGCGCCACCATGAACAGAGGAGCGCGCGCCGGGCCGGCTCAGTCCCGCAGGGCGAGTGCGCCCAGAACCTGCGCCGCCTTTTTCAGGCTGGCCGCGGGTGTCACCGTCCATGAGTCCTCCGCCGCGCTATCCGGCATGGCGGTGAACAGGGCATCGAAATCCAGATGAGGAAACCAGTGCGCGTGCAGCCAACGCGCCTCCGCCTCGTAACGCGCCTGAATCCGGCGGCGCAGGGCCCGGCCCAGCGGATCGCGCGCACCCGGCGCCGCGCGGCCCAGCCCGCTCGCCTCCAGTTGCTGGAACAGGCGATTATCGTGCAGGCCATCAAACAGATCGGGCAGGCGCGCCAGGCCGCACAGCAATTCATAATCAAAGCTCACATTGACCCGTCCCGGATGGGTCATGCTTTCCAGATCGGTCAGGCCGAGCACGCTGGCGTAATCCTGTATCAGGTCCCCGCCTTCAAGGGCCGAGCGATGCAGCGGGCGTACCAGAACTTCGTCCACATTGGGCAGGGCCTGCCAGCGCTCTATGGCGCGGCGATAGCCCAACCCGTCCCCGGTTTTCAGCCGCAGCGCCACATAAGCGGGCAGTTGCTGCCCTTGCTTGAGGCCCCATTGCTTCCAGGCGCTGATCAGAAAATCATCCCGGCGACGCACATAAAACACCACGCGCAGACGCACCGACTCCGGCAAATCCCGAAAAGGCCGTTCCCGCCCGGCATTGGACAGGTTTTCCGCCGACACCAACAGGTGATGATCGGCGGGTGCCGCCGCCACGGCGCGGGTCAGCGCGGCGCCGGTATCTCCCGCCTCGTAAAGCGCGTGAAAGGCACTGACAGGCACGTCCGCCACATCGCCCGCGCAAAATCGCAGCGCGGAATTCAGAACAGCAAAGCCCCGCCCGCCCAGGGCGGCGCCATTATCCTGAAGAAACTGTTGAATGGCGGAACTGCCCACCTTGGCATGGCCGATATGAACGGTGATCCGGCGGGTCTCGGCTGGCGGGGTCATCAGGGCACTTCCCCCTTGGGCAGAAGGACTGAAAAGAAACGGGGCCCGGCCCTTCCTCAAGGCCGGGCCCCGCTCAGTGGATCAAGAGGCCAACGGTCAGGCGCCGTCACCCCCGGTTGCGGCGGCGAACTGCGCTTCCGCCGCGGCCATGGGATCTTCCTTGTCCGCCTGGGCCGCCTGGGCAATGGCATCCCGCCTTTGCGCTTCCGACCGCAAACGGTTCATCAGGGCACCCGTGCCCGCCGGGATCAGCGACCCGACAATCACGTTTTCCTTCAGACCGTGGAGCTTGTCTTCCTTGCCCGCCACGGCGGCTTCCGTCAGCACACGCGTGGTTTCCTGGAAGGATGCGGCGGAAATGAAGCTGCGGGTTTGCAGCGATGCCTTGGTGATGCCCAGCAGGACCGGCTTGCCCACGGCGGGCTGACGGCCTTCCTTGGCCAGCTTGGCGTTCACTTCCTTGAACTCCTCGGCGTCCACCTGCTCGCCCGGCAGCAGGGTGCTTTCGCCAGACGCCGTGATCTCCACCTTTTGCAGCATCTGGCGGACCACCACCTCAATGTGCTTATCGTTGATCTTCACGCCCTGCAGGCGGTACACGTCCTGGATTTCCTGCACCAGATAGGCGGCGAGCGCTTCCACGCCCATGACCTGAAGAATGTCGTGCGGCGCCGGGTTGCCATCGATGATGTATTCCCCGCGGCGGATGAAATCCCCTTCGTGCACGGCAATATGCTTGCCCTTGGGCACCAGATATTCCACCGGCTCGCCCTCTTCCGGGCGCACCACGATGCGCTGCTTGTTCTTGTAGTCCCGGCCAAATTCCACGACCCCGTCCACATCGCAGATCACCGCGTGATCCTTCGGACGGCGCGCCTCGAACAGTTCGGCCACACGCGGCAGACCGCCGGTGATGTCCCGTGTCTTGGCGGATTCGCGGGGGATACGGGCGATCACATCCCCTGCTTCCACCCGGTCACCGTCTTCCACCGACAAAATGGCATCCACGGACAGGAAGTAACGGGCCTCGGTTCCGTTGGCCAGTTCCACCACCTCGTCATTGTCGTCCCGCAGGGTGATGCGCGGGCGCAGTTCCGATGCCTTGGGGGCCGAGCGCCAGTCCGTCACCACCTTGCTGGTGATGCCGGTGCTCTCGTCCACCTCTTCCTTGACGGACAGGCCTTCCACCAGGTCCACCAGCCGCACGCGGCCGGATTTTTCCGTCAGGATCGGAATGGTATAGGCGTCCCACTCGGCCAGCTTTTCGCCCTTCACCACCTGGTCGCCACTGTCCTTGAAGATGTGGCTGCCATAAGGCAGGCGGTGAATGGCCTTTTCCCGGCCATCCTTGTCCGTGATCACCATTTCCATGTTCCGGCTCATCACGATCTTGCGGCCCTTGCCGTCTTCCACGATGTTCCGGTTGGTAATGGTCACCTTGCCATCGGCGGAGGATTCGATGGTGCTTTCCGCATTCACCGTCGCCGCGCCGCCAATGTGGAAGGTGCGCATGGTAAGCTGGGTGCCGGGCTCGCCGATACTCTGGGCGGCAATCACGCCCACGGCCTCGCCCATGTTCACCGGCGTGCCACGGGCCAGATCCCGGCCATAGCAGGCCGCGCAGACGCCGCCTTCGGTCTGGCAGGTGAGAACGGAGCGGATCTTCACCGCCGATACACCGCCGGTCTCGATGGCATCGGCCTGGCTTTCGTCCAGCAGGGTTCCGGCGGCCATCAGCACGTCCCCGCTGTGCGGGTCCAGCACGTCTTCCGCCAGCGTCCGGCCCAGAATACGCTCGGCCAGCGGCACCAGCACATCGCCGCCGTCGGACAGTTCCTCCACCGTGATGCCGTCATGGGTGCCGCAGTCCGCTTCCAGCACCACGCAGTCCTGGCTTACATCCACCAGACGGCGGGTGAGATAACCGGAGTTCGCGGTCTTGAGGGCGGTATCCGCCAGCCCCTTCCGTGCCCCGTGCGAGGAGTTGAAGTATTCGAGAACCGACAGCCCCTCCTTGAAGTTGGAGATGATCGGCGTCTCGATGATCTCACCGGACGGCTTGGCCATCAGGCCCCGCATCCCGGCCAACTGCTTCATCTGCGCCGCGGACCCGCGGGCGCCGGAATGCGCCATCATGAAAATGGAGTTCAGGTCGCTTTCGCGGCCACTTTCGTCCACGTCCACGCGCTCCATTTCCTTCATCATGGAATCGGCCACGCGATCCGTACACTGGGCCCAGGCATCCACCACCTTGTTGTACTTCTCGCCCTGGGTGATCAGGCCATCCTGATACTGTTCCTCATATTCCTTCACCAGATCGCGGGTCTCGCCCACCAGCTTTTCCTTGGCCGCCGGGATGATCATGTCATCCTTGCCGATGGAAATGCCGGCGCTGCACGCGCGGGCGAAGCCTTCCGCCATCACGCCATCGGCGAAGATCACCGAGGTCTTCTGACCGCAGTGGCGATACACCACGTCGATCACTTCGGAGATTTCCTTCTTGGTGAGCTGACGGTTGATCAGGCTGAAGGGCACATAGGGGTGCTTCGGCAGATGCCGCGCCAGCAACATGCGACCGGCGGTGGTTTCCACCCGCCGGACCACGTCATTGCCATCCGCATCCACGGTGGGAAGGCGGGCGATGATCTTGGAATGAAGGCTGATCGCGCCATTATCCAGCGCGAACTGGATCTCGTCCAGATTGGCAAAGGCCTTGCCCTCGCCCACATCGCCCTGGCGCATGGTGGTCATGTAATAGAGACCCAGCACGATATCCTGGCTGGGCACGATGATCGGCTTGCCATTGGCCGGGCTGAGAATGTTGTTGGTGGACATCATCAGCACCCGCGCCTCTAGCTGCGCCTCGATGGACAGCGGCACGTGCACGGCCATCTGGTCGCCATCAAAGTCGGCGTTGAAGGCCGCACAGACCAGCGGGTGCAACTGGATCGCCTTGCCTTCGATCAGTACCGGCTCGAACGCCTGAATACCCAGGCGGTGCAGAGTCGGCGCGCGGTTCAGCATCACCGGATGTTCGCGGATCACCTCGTCCAGAATGTCCCAGACTTCACGGCGTTCCTTCTCCACCAGTTTCTTGGCCGCCTTGATGGTGGTGGCGATGCCCTTCTTGTCCAACCGCGAATAGATGAACGGCTTGAACAGCTCCAGCGCCATCTTCTTGGGCAGGCCGCACTGGTGCAGCTTCAGTTCCGGGCCGACCACGATCACGGAACGGCCGGAATAGTCCACCCGCTTGCCGAGCAGGTTCTGACGGAACCGGCCCTGCTTGCCCTTGAGCATGTCCGACAGGGATTTCAGCGGGCGCTTGTTGGCACCGGTGATGGTGCGGCCACGGCGGCCATTGTCGAACAGCGCATCCACGGATTCCTGCAACATGCGCTTTTCGTTACGGATGATGATGTCCGGCGCGCGCAGTTCGATAAGCCGCTTCAGGCGGTTGTTCCGGTTGATCACCCGGCGATACAGGTCGTTCAGGTCGGACGTGGCGAACCGGCCACCATCCAGCGGCACCAGCGGGCGTAGCTCTGGCGGGATCACTGGCACCACCGACATGATCATCCATTCGGGGCGGTTGTTGGATTCCAGGAAGGCTTCCACCACCTTGAGCCGCTTGACAATCTTCTTCGGCTTCAGCTCGGACTTGGTCTCGGCCAGTTCCTTCAGCAGCTTTTCACGCTCGTCTTCAAGGTCGATCTGCTGCAACAGCTTCTGCACCGCCTCGGCACCGATGCCGGCGGTGAAGCTGTCCTCGCCATATTCGTCCTGGGCGTCGAAATACTCGTCCTCGCTCAGCATCTGGAACTGCTTGAGCGGCGTCAGCCCCGGCTCGATCACGATATAATTCTCGAAATACAGAACCCGTTCCAGATCCTTCAGCGTCATGTCCAGCAGCAGGCCGATCCGGCTCGGCAGCGACTTCAGGAACCAGATATGCGCCACCGGCGCGGCCAGGTCGATATGACCCATCCGGTCCCGGCGCACCTTGGCCATGGTCACCTCAACGCCGCACTTCTCGCAGATCACGCCGCGATACTTCATGCGCTTGTACTTGCCGCACAGGCACTCATAGTCCTTCACGGGGCCGAAAATGCGGGCGCAGAAAAGGCCGTCCTTCTCCGGCTTGAAGGTGCGGTAATTGATGGTCTCCGGCTTCTTGATCTCACCGAAGGACCAGGAGCGGATGCGCTCCGGCGACGCCAGGGAGATCTTGATCTTGTCAAAGGTCTCCGGGGCTTGGGACGGATTATAGGGTTTGGCGAGTTCCTGGTTCATGTCCGGCGTCTCTCTTGGCTGCGGCACCTGCCCTGCCCCGCTTTTTGCTGCGGAAGGCTTTACGGGGGCGTGCGCCTGTCAAACGGGTTCCACCCTGTCACGGGCGGCACCCGGCCCCGCATCGGGGGCCGGGCCTGTGGCCTTGGCGGATTCAGTCCTCGTTCGGCATCAACTCCACATTCAGACCGAGCGAGCGCATCTCCTTCACCAGCACGTTGAAGGATTCCGGGATGCCCGCCTCGAAGCTGTCATCACCCTTGACGATGGCCTCATAGGTCTTGGTCCGGCCCTGTACGTCATCCGACTTGACGGTCAGCATCTCCTGCAGGGTATAGGCTGCACCATATGCCTGCAATGCCCAGACTTCCATCTCGCCGAAGCGCTGGCCGCCGAACTGCGCCTTGCCGCCCAGCGGCTGCTGGGTCACCAGGCTGTACGGGCCGATGGAGCGGGCGTGGATCTTGTCGTCCACCAGGTGGTGCAGCTTGAGCATATAGATATAGCCCACTGTCACCTTGCGGTCGAACTTTTCGCCCGTGCGGCCATCATACAGGTCCACTTGCCCGGACCCCTCAAGGCCCGCTTCCTCAAGCATGGCCTCTACGTCATCCTCCTTGGCGCCGTCAAAGACGGGGGTGCCCATGGGGACGCCGCTGGTGAGGTTCTCGGCCAGTTCCAGCAACTGTTCGTCGTTCAGCTCGTCCACTTCGCGCTTGTACTGGTCTTCGCCGTAAATCCGCTTGAGCTTGTCCCGGATGTCATCCAGCACACCAGACCGGTGGCGATAGGTCTCCAGCATCTCTTCGATCTGGCGGCCGAGACCGCGGCTGGCCCAGCCCAGGTGGGTTTCCAGAATCTGGCCCACATTCATCCGCGAAGGCACGCCAAGCGGGTTCAGCACCACGTCCACGGGGGTGCCATCCTCAAGGTGCGGCATGTCCTCCACCGGCAGAATGCGGGAGATCACACCCTTGTTGCCGTGGCGACCGGCCATCTTGTCACCGGGTTGCAGCTTGCGCTTCACGGCCACGAACACCTTGACCATCTTCATCACGCCCGGCGGCAGCTCGTCACCCCGTTGCAGCTTCTCGATCTTCTCGTCGAAACGGCGCTGGAGCGACGCCTTGCTTTCCTCGAACTGCTTGCGCAGGGCCTCGATGTCGGCCATGGCGGCATCATCGTCCACCGCCAGGTCCCACCACTGGATACGCTTCATGTCAGCCAGCAGCTCTTCGGTAAGCTCGGTACCCTTCTTGGTGCTGCGATTACCCGCCGTGACGGTGCGCCCCACCAGAAGCGGCTTAAGACGGCTGTAGATGTTGCGCTCCAGAATGGCACGCTCGTCTTCACGGTCCTTGGTCAGACGGTCGATCTCGTCCCGCTCGATGGTCAGCGCGCGCTCGTCCTTGTCCACGCCGTGGCGGTTGAAGACGCGCACTTCCACAACGGTGCCGGAAACACCCGGCGGCAGGCGCAACGAACTGTCCCGAACGTCGGAGGCTTTTTCACCAAAGATGGCCCGAAGCAGCTTTTCTTCCGGCGTCATGGGGCTTTCGCCCTTGGGCGTGATCTTGCCCACCAGAATGTCGTCGGGGTGTACTTCGGCACCGATATAGACAATGCCCGCCTCGTCCAGATTGCGCAGGCCCTCTTCCCCCACATTGGGAATATCGCGGGTGATCTCTTCCGGGCCCAGCTTGGTATCGCGGGCCATCACCTCGAATTCCTCGATATGGATGGAAGTGAACACATCCTCCTTCACGATCCGTTCCGAGATCAGGATGCTGTCCTCGAAGTTGTAACCGTTCCAGGGCATGAAGGCCACCAGCGCATTGCGCCCCAGCGCCAGTTCACCCAGATCGGTGCTCGGCCCGTCGCAGATGATATCCCCGCGCCGCACCTCGTCGCCCACATTTACCAGCGGGCGCTGGTTGATGCAGGTGTTCTGGTTGGAACGCTGGAATTTGCGCAGGGTATAGATATCCACGCCCGAACGGCCCGGGTCCACATCCTCGGTGGCGCGGATCACGATACGCTCCGCATCCACCTGCTCCACCACGCCGGTTCGGCGGGCGGCGATGGCGGCACCGGAATCGCTGGCCACCACCTTCTCCATATTGGTACCCACGAAAGGCGCCTCGGCCTTCACGAGCGGCACCGCCTGACGCTGCATGTTCGACCCCATCAGGGCGCGGTTGGCATCGTCATTCTCCAGGAAGGGAATGAGGGCCGCGGCCACGGACACAAGCTGCTTGGGGCTCACATCCATCAGATCAATGGTATCGCGCGGCGCCATGATATATTCGCCCGCCTGACGGCAGGTGACCAGATCGTTCTGGAAGGTGCCGTTGTCATTGAGGGGCGCATTGGCCTGGGCGACGGTGTACTTGCCCTCCTCCATGGCGGAGAGATAGATCACCTCTTCGGTGACCACGCCGTCCACCACCTTGCGATAGGGGCTTTCGATGAAGCCGTATTTGTTCACCTGGGCATAGGTGGCCAGCGAGTTGATCAGGCCGATGTTCGGGCCTTCCGGCGTTTCGATCGGACAGATCCGGCCATAGTGGGTGGGGTGCACGTCCCGCACCTCGAAGCCGGCCCGCTCCCGCGTCAGGCCGCCCGGACCAAGCGCCGACATGCGCCGCTTGTGGGTGATCTCGCCCAGCGGGTTGGTCTGATCCATGAACTGGCTGAGCTGGCTGGAGCCGAAAAACTCCCGCACCGCGGCCACCGCGGGCTTGGCGTTGATCAGGTCATGCGGCATCACGGTGTCGATATCCACCGACGACATGCGCTCCCGGATCGCGCGCTCCATGCGCAGCAGGCCGATGCGGTACTGATTTTCCATCAGTTCGCCGACCGAACGCACACGGCGGTTGCCAAGGTGGTCAATATCGTCCACCTCGCCGCGACCATCCTTCAGCTCCACCAGCGTCTTGACGGTGGCGAGGATGTCATCCTTGCGCAGCGTGCCAACGCTGTCGTCGCATTCCACGCCCAGGCGCATGTTCATCTTCACCCGGCCCACGTCGGACAGGTCATAGCGCTCAGGATCAAAGAACAGGCCGTCGAACAGGGCCTCAGCGGTTTCCCGCGTGGGCGGCTCGCCGGGGCGCATCACCTTGTAGATTTCGGCCAGGGCCTCGTCTTCGCTTTCCACCTTGTCGGCCTTGAGCGTGTTCAGCATGTAGGAGCCGATGGTGATGTCATCGATGTCCAGAACGCGGAAGCTGTCCACACCGGCGCTCGCCAGGTCGGACAACACGTCTTCCGTGATCTCGTTGCCGGCTTCCACATAGATGGCGCCGGTGGCCTCGTCGATCATGTCTTCGGCGGCGGCGCGGCCCAGCACTTTTTCCTCAGGCACGATCAGGGCTTCAACGCCGCTCTTTTCCAGGCTCTTGGCCAGGCGCGGGGTGATCTTCTTGCCCGCTTCCACGACCACTTCGCCGCTGTCCGCATCCACCAGGTCATGGCCCGGTTTCTGGCCACGCCACTTGTCGGCGCGGAACGGCACACGCCAGCCGCCCTCAACGCGGGTGAAGGTCAGCACATTGTAGAAATGTTGCAGGATTTCCTCGGCGCTCATGCCCAGGGCGTACAGCAGCGTGGTGGCGGGCAGCTTGCGCCGACGGTCGATGCGGACATTCACGATGTCCTTCACGTCGAACTCGAAATCCAGCCAGGAGCCACGATAGGGGATCACCCGCGCGGCGAACAGGAACTTGCCGCTGCTGTGGCTCTTGCCCTTGTCATGGTCGAAGAAAACGCCGGGCGAGCGGTGCATCTGGGAAACGATCACCCGCTCGGTGCCATTGATGATGAAGGTGCCGTTGTCGGTCATCAGCGGCAGGTCGCCCATATAGACATCCTGCTCCTTGATATCCAGCACCGACTTGGCGTCGGTTTCCTGATCCACCTCGAAAACGATCAGGCGCAGTGTGACCCGCAGCGGCGCGGCATAGGTCATGTCCCGCTGCTGGCATTCATCGGTGTCGTATTTCGGGTCTTCGAGCTCGTATTTCACATATTCGAGCGAAGCCGTATTGGAAAAATCCTGAATGGGGAAAACCGATTTCAGCACCCGTTCCAGCCCGGAGGCAAGGCGCTCGTCTTCATCGGCCTCCGGCCTGAAGAACTGATCATAGGAGCGGCGCTGAACCTCGATCAGGTTCGGCATCGCCGACACTTCGGAAATGTGCCCGAAATCTTTCCGAACCCGCTTACGACCGGTGAATGAAGTCGCCATGCTTCGCCCTCGTTTCTTTGCTAGGGGGGCAGGTGTGCCCCTTCGTCACTCCCCAATACCGGGGAACCCTGGCGGGGTCGGCCAGCCAAGACCGCCCACCCCGAAAAACCTGTGTCTCATCTGCCAGCCCACCCAAGGGAGGCATGACAATCCCGGCGCGCCGTCGGGCGCTGCGCGGGTCTGGTCCGCGGCATCTCTCAAGAGACGCCGAAAGGCCGGGAGCGCATACCGCTCCCGACCCTGTCGCTTCAAGGCCCTGATCGCGCTTATTTCAGCTCGATCTTGGCGCCGGCATCTTCGAGCTTTTTCTTCAGCTCTTCGGCTTCGTCCTTGGATGCGCCTTCCTTGATCGGCTTGGGCGCACCTTCGACCAGTTCCTTGGCTTCTTTCAGGCCAAGGCCCGTGATGCCGCGCACTTCCTTGATCACATTGATCTTCTTGGCACCGGCATCGGTCAGGATCACGTCGAACTCGGTCTGCTCTTCAGCAGCCGCTTCGCCGCCACCGGCAGCCGGAGCAGCAGCGGCAACCGGTGCCGCGGCGGATACGCCCCACTTCTCTTCCAGCAGCTTGGACAGTTCAGCCGCTTCCAGAACGGTCAGGCTGGACAGTTCGTCAACCAGTTTCTCAAGATCAGCCATGTCTTTTTCTCCAGTTCATTCGGTCCCAGGGGGGAGCCGTTTTCCATGTCGCGTTAATGATGAACCATCCGGTCGAAACCGGACGATTTGAAGGCCTGTCTGTCAGGCTGCGTCTTTCTCGCCATAAGCACTGAATACGCGGGCCAGTTGACCAGCCGGGGCCTGTGTGACCGCCGCCAGCTTCTGTGCCGGGGCCTGTACCAGGCCCACGATCGTGCCGCGCAGTTCATCGAGCGAGGGCAGTTCGGCCAACTGCTTGACCGCCGCATCGTCGAGCACATCCTCGCCCATGCCGCCGCCGGAAATACGAAGCTTTTCGTTTTCCTTGGCGAACTTGGCAAGAACCTTCGGTGCTGCGATGGGGTCGGCCGCATAGCCTACCGCCGTCGGACCCGTGAACAAATCGGCAAGCCCTTCATAGGGCGTGCCTTTCAGTGCAAGACGAGTCAGCCGGTTCTTGGTGACTTTCAGGCTGGCTTCCACCTCGCGCATACGATCACGCAGATCCGTCATCTCCGCCACATTAAGACCGTCATAGTGGACCACCACAACGGACCCTGCGCTCGAGAAAACGTCATGCAGAGATGCAACCAGCTCCTGCTTTTCGGCTCTGTTCACTTTCTCGTCTCCGATATTGATGACCCGTCCCGGTGCCTTGTGAGCCGCCGGAGCGAGCCGTCATTTGTCGAGCCCACCCGGCGCTCATGCACCGGGCACTCCCCTGTCCGGGGGCCAGCAGGGCGGGTTGCACCCGTCCCTGGGAACCGCGATCCCGGCCAGCTTTCACCGACCCGGGAAGAAATCCCTTAGCGCCCCGTCTCATGCAGGCGGCGGCGTCGCGTCTCGCCGCGTGTTTTAAGCCCCGGCTTCCCGGCGCCCCTGCAATCTCGGACAGTTCAAACCGGGCGGCGAACCACCCGGCGCCCCGCCCGCCATATCCGGCGAACGGAAGCCCTTGCACCAGATCAGGCCGCGCCCAATTCGCTGGTGTCGATCTTCAGGCCCGGCCCCATGGTCGAGGTCAGGCTCACCTTTTTCACATAGGTGCCCTTGGCGCCGCTGGGCTTGGCCTTGATAATGGCCGTGATGAAGGCCCTGACATTCTCGGCAATGGCCGCTTCGTCAAAGCTCAGCTTGCCCACGCCGCCATGGATCACGCCGGCCCGCTCCACGCGGAATTCCACCTGGCCCGCCTTGGCGGCCTCAATGGCGGATTTCACATCCATGGTCACGGTCCCCAGCTTGGGGTTCGGCATCAGACCCTTGGGGCCGAGCACTTTGCCCAAGCGCCCGACCACGCCCATCATGTCCGGCGTGGCGATGCAGCGGTCAAAGTCGATCTCGCCGCCCTGAATGGTCTGCATCAGATCCTCGGCGCCCACAATGTCCGCCCCGGCCTCCTTGGCTTCATCAGCCTTGGGCCCCTTGGCGAACACGGCTACGCGCACGGATTTCCCGGTACCGTGGGGCAGCGCCACCACGCCGCGCACCATCTGGTCCGCATGGCGCGGGTCCACACCCAGATTCATCGCCACTTCAACCGTTTCGTCAAACTTGACGGCGGAGCGCGCCTTCAGTTCCTTGACCGCGTCCTCTACGGACATGGCCTTTTCAAGGTCGAGACCCTCAAGGGCCTTTTGCATACGCTTCTGCACACGTGCCATGCCTTAGCCCTCCACTTGCAGGCCCATCGAGCGCGCGGAGCCCTCGATGATCTTGATGGCCTGATCGATGTCATTGGCGTTGAGATCCGCCATCTTGGCCTCGGCGATCTCGCGCAACTGGTCGCGGGTGACGGTCCCGGCAGTGGCCCGGCCCGGCTCCTTGGACCCGCTCTTCAGTTTGGCGGCCCGCTTCAGATAGAAGGTGGCCGGCGGCGTCTTGGTGACAAAGGTGAAGGACTTGTCATTATAAATGGTCAGGATAGTCGGGATCGGCATCCCGCTTTCCATCTCCTGCGTGGCGGCGTTGAACGCCTTGCAGAATTCCATGATGTTCACGCCACGCTGACCCAGCGCCGGCCCGATGGGCGGCGACGGATTGGCCTGACCTGCGGGGACCTGAAGCTTCAGATACCCCTGGATTTTCTTACGTGCCATTTCACGTTCCTCTTGCTGTCCCGTCCCGCATGGGAATCGGGGCTTTTCTGCCTTCCACCACTCACAGGGGAGCAGCGGCTTCGGAATGCGCGGTCACGGCCAATGGCGGGCCTCCCGCGCGGGTATCAGGCCCGAAGGCCCGAGCCCTTGTGCCTCAGGTGGCTTTTTCCACCTGGGCGTATTCCAGTTCCACCGGGGTCGCCCGGCCAAAAATCGATACCGACACCTTCAGGCGGGCGCGGTCTTCGTCCACGTCTTCCACCGTGCCGTTGAACGAAGTGAAGGGCCCGTCCACCACGCGCACTTCCTCGCCGATCTCGTACACCACATTGGGCCGGGGGCGCTCCACGCCTTCCTCGACCTGGTTGAGAATCCGCTTGGCCTCCGCCTCCGTGATCGGGGACGGGCGCCCCTGGGAGCCCAGAAAGCCGGTCACCTTGGAGTTGGAGTTCACCACATGATAGGTGTCGTCGGTGAGCACCATTTTCACCAGCACATAGCCGGGGAAGAACTTGCGCTCGGACGTGACCTTCTTGCCCTTGCGCACCTCCACCACCTCTTCGGTGGGAACGATCACTTCCTCGATCAGGGCTTCCAGACCATTAAGGGCGGCCTGCTCCTTGATCTGGGCGGCCACCTTCTTCTCGAATCCCGAATAGGCGTGGATGATATACCAGCGCGCTTTCTTCACATCAGCCCCCTAAACCAAGCAGCCACTGAACACCCGCATTCAGCAGAAAATCCACCCCAAGGAAGAATACCGCCATGATCGAAACCATGATGAACACCATCACCGAGGTGACGGAGGTCTCTCGCGGCGTGGGCCAGG
This sequence comes from Yunchengibacter salinarum, assembly GCF_037658235.1. Classification (NCBI taxonomy): domain Bacteria; kingdom Pseudomonadati; phylum Pseudomonadota; class Alphaproteobacteria; order Kordiimonadales; family Kordiimonadaceae; genus Yunchengibacter; species Yunchengibacter salinarum. Next base: position 16,794 of record NZ_JBBJLN010000014.1, read on the forward strand.
TGACCTTGGACCCTTCCTGGCGGACCTGACGAACAAACTCGCCGGGCGTGGTTTTCGCCATTGCGTCTTTCCTTCAACTGCATGTCGCGACCGGCACCACCCACCCGCTTCCGCAAGGCCGAAACCTTCGGAACTGCGGGGCGATACCGATCGCCCGATTCGTTTGTCCGCCACTTGCGGGCTCCGCTCCACCGCATCCGGCGATCAGAGCCCAGGGCAAGTCGGCGATGTGCGGCAGGCTGGCAGGGGTGGAGGGACTCGAACCCCCGGCACCCGGTTTTGGAGACCGGTGCTCTACCAACTGAGCTACACCCCTAGTCGCGCTACCTTGCCAATACCCAGGGCCCAAAAGGCATCTGGACACTGGTTTATTCCGGGGGTGGGGTGTACCGCTCACCGCCAAGGCTTGCAAGTGTTTTTTCACCACCACCGGGCGGAGTTGCCCCCGCAATGAAAAGCGGCGGCCCGCCCTGTCGGCGAGCCGCCCCCTTTGTGTCTGCCCCTAGTCGAGGATCTTGCTAACCACGCCGGCGCCGACGGTGCGGCCACCTTCGCGGATGGCGAAGCGCAGGCCGTCTTCCATGGCGATCGGGGCGATCAGTTCCACGGTCAGGTTCACATTGTCGCCGGGCATCACCAT
>NZ_JBBJLN010000015.1:0-16694 GCF_037658235.1 Yunchengibacter salinarum
GGGGATAAATTATCCCACCCGCGCCGGCGGGGCGCCCCAGTCAGGCCGTCGCCAGTCAATCCCTCCCACAACATTGCCAGTTGTGCCGAGGTCAGGCGCGCGGCACCGTCACCCGCCGAGGGCCACGGAAAGCGCCCACGTTCCAGAACCTTGTAATAGAGGCAAAAGCCCTGACCATCCCAGTAAAGCAGCTTGACCCGGTCGCCGCGACGGCCCCGGAAGACAAAGACCGCGCCGCTGGCCGGCTTTTGGCGCAAAACGTCCTGTGCAATCGCCGAGAGCCCTGCAATGCCCTTGCGCATATCGGTCACGCCACAGGCCAGATAGACCCGCACACCGGCACCAGGGGCGATCATGCCGCCTCCACCGCCCGGATCAGCCGCATCACCGCGGCCTCGTCCAGACCGCTATCGAACCGAAGGCACCGGCCTTTGGCCAGGCGCAGTTCAACCGATACCGAGGCTGCCGGGCATGGCGCCGCCGGAACGTTCTGAGCGGCCGGAGCCTCCCAAGGGGCCAGAGCGCACGGGGCGGCCGGGCCATTGATCGGCAGAAAAAGGGCCCCCTCTTCAGGGGACCACAGGCCTTTCCTCTTCAGCTCATGCCGCCAGGCGTAAATCTGTTGCCGGCTAACATCATGGCGCCGCGCCACCTGCGTGACCGTCGCCCCGTCAACCCCAACCGACGACACGATCGCCAGCTTGTCATCGTCACACCAGCGGCGTCGCCGCTCAATCCCAAGAACCTCGCCCCGCATACATCCTCCGCCTAAAACACGTCCTTTGCGACGTCGCTATCCACGTGTCTTAGCGGATCAAAACACCAATCAACAGGCGGTCCAAACCGCGCGGTTACGGATGTCGGCCTCGATCGCGTAGATCTCGGCGATGCGGCGGAGCCCCTCGGCGGCGATCTCGGACCCATCGCGGTCAAAGACCTCCTTCAGCTTGCGCCGGGCATGCGCCCAGCAATGGACCACGCGGATGGGGTCGCCGCCCTTGCGCGACGGGCGCGACAATCGGTTGTAGCCCTGATAGCCATCGAGCTGCAGCGTGCCGTCGAAGCCGCGAAGGACTATCTCGGCGTTTTTGCCACTGCGGCCAGAGGCATAGAAGAAGACCACCCCCGGCGGATCATTGCCGGGTCGTCCCAGGCCAGCACCCACAGATAGCCCGACTTCGTCTTTTCCCGTCCCGGTGTCAGTACAAGGAACGGCGTCTCGTCCATGGATAGCTTGAAGGAAGACTTCGGGACTAAGCCGCCTGCGGCTTCGCTAGAGCGTTTGCATTAGAAGCATTCAAGCGCGCGTAAATGCCTCGTCAAAATCAATATGCGGGAACCTCTCTTGCGCATCATCTGGCAGTTTAATGACGTTCTCGCGCAACAGAATAGTTATCGCGATAAATTGCCATTTCTTTTCTTTATCTGAAAATCCTTCATTAAATATTTTGTAAAAAAATTGTGAAGCTTGCCTTCCGACCGCAATTATAAAGTAGAGGTGATTGCCATATAAAAATTTGGCAAGATCACGATTATATTGCGGAATCAAACTTGGCCCCACGATATCCTTCTTTTCGACGGTCACGAGCTGACGTGCAAGATCGTGCCGTGAAACATGCGCTATGCCGTTCAGATCACCATAGATCGGGCCGAATTTCGAAGTAATGCCCTGAGCGATGTTGGGTGTGATACCTTCTTTTCGTCGGTCGTTTTTGTATTCGTCAATTGCGGCAATAGTTTCGAGTTGCTGTTTCAAAAGAGCGGCAGCTTGAGAATACAAACCCTCGGAAATGGATACCTCACAGACATCCACCCCTTGAAGAAATTGCGTTATAAGGCTCATCCGTCCTTCGACTGTTTTGGGTTGGGGCTCGAAGCGCCTTCCTGAAAGGCGGTCAATCATGGAATAAACGGCACTTAAGGCAAGTTCGTGCGCATTGATCAGATCTCCCGCATCCTTTTTCCAACGTAATCGGATCTTTTCTCGCTCGACCTTTTGGGCACTCAATAGTCTTACTGCAGGTGAAAAATCATCAGACATTGTGCTACCTTATATTTTAATTGCCCCAAAAATCAATCAAACGCTTGGATTTCCATCAACCTGTGTCGTATTGCTCTGAAAAGAGCAATAAAAAGAACAAATGGCAGGCGTGGCAAAGTCTACTTTATCGTAGAGTCATGCCCCAAACCGGCCGATCATGCGCCCTTTCTGCCGCGGACTGAGTCATTCTGCCGCAGCGGGCCGCGACACGGCAGGCGCCGTCACCCGGCGCCAGTCCAGACCGGCAAACAGCGCCTCGAACTGTGCCCGGTTCAGCCGGATCACGCCATCCCGGATCGCAGGCCAGGTGAAGGGCGTTTCCTCCAGGCGCTTGTAGGTCATCACCAGTCCGGTCCCGTCCCAGAACAGGATCTTCAACCGGTCGGCCCGCTTGGCGCGGAACACGAACACCGTGCCGGTGAAGGGGTCCGCCTTCAACGCCGACTGGACCAGCGCCGCCAGCCCGTCGTGCCCCTTGCGGAAGTCCACGGGCTGCGTCGCAACTATGATGCGGATCTTGTGCGCGGGCAACATCACAGGGGCGTCCCGAGCGCCCGGACGAGCTCGGCGATCCGCCCCGCGGGGGTGTCGGCGGCAAGGTGGATCGCCACGTCACCGACCGTGATCCGCACATCGTACCCGGCGGCGCCGCCCTCCGCTTCGGGCGCAGGCTCCGCCGCGTCGCAGAACATGAGCGGCGCGAACACCGCCTCTCCCTCGTCGCCCTCATCGGCCGGCAGGGCAAGGCCGCCGTCCTTCGCCATACGCCGCCAGGCCGACACCTGATTGGGCCGGATGCCGAACCGCGCCGCCACTGCCTTGACGGTGGCACCAGGCTGAAGGGTCTCCGCGACAATCTGCGCCTTCACCTCATCCGGCCAGCGCCGTTGACCGGACGCGTATACCTCTACCCCCAGCGATCTGAGAAACGCATTTGTAGCACACATTGCGAAACGCACTCCTTGCCTGACAACAGGAACGGACTCGCATCACCCAAAACAAAATGAAAGGTGGGGGCCAGCTGGCGCTTACAAACAGTCAGAGGTCGTGGTATATCCCATAATTTATGGCACTAATTACGGAAATCAGCTATAAACCATGGCTGTCTGGTCCTGCTCAATCATGCCGCCCATTCGGCCGACAAGGCTTCGGCTTGTCGAAGCACCGTTTGCACCGCGGCGTCCTGTAAGTCCGGTGGGTAACCATATTTGCGAAGGATCCGCTTAACGAGAATACGCATTCTAGCGCGGGCGGCGTGGCGGTGTTGCCAGTCGACGGAGACGCTGGATTTCAGGTTGTTCAGCAATTCCTGCGCGATCACCCGAAGCTGGGCATTGCCCATCACATCCACCGCGCTTTCATTGTCCGCCAGCGCGGCATAAAAGGCTCGCTCCTCCCGTGATAGTCCGTCTTCTTCGCCCCGCTCACGGGCGACGCGGATGTCTTTCGCCAGTTGGATCATCTCTTGTATCACCTCCGCCCCCGTAATGGCGTTGGCGTGATAGCGGGCGATGGCATCTTCCAATCGTTCGGAAAAGGCGCGGGTCTCCACGACATTGACCCGGCTCTGGGAACGGATCTCCCCGTTGATCAACTTACGCAATGCCTCCAACGCCAGATTCTTTTTCTGCATGCCCTGCACTTCGGCGAGAAATTCATCGGACAGGATGGAAATATCCGGCGTTTTCAGCCCCGCAGCTTTCAGGATATCCACAATCTCCGTTGAGACCACGGCGCGGCTGACAATCTGCTGCACGGCCAGGTCACGCTCAACAGAGGACGCGCCAGCACCGCCGCTCTTGGTCTTCGCCAAGGCCGCGCGGACGGTCTGGAAAAAGCCGACCTCGTCTCGTATGCCGCGCGCCTCGTCGCTGGCGGCCGCCAGCGCATAAGCCTTGGAGAGAGCCAGCACCGCATCCCCAAAGCGGCAGTGGGCACGTTTCTTCCCCTCCGGGCTGCTTTCCCTGGCCGCGTCCCGCTGCTGCATTGTCAGCACCCATTCCATGGCCCCGGCCAGGATGGCGAGGCGCTGCTGCGGGGTGCCGGTTATCGCCGGGCTGTAATCGAACCCGTGGAACATATCCCGCACGATCTCGTATTTTTCCTGCAAGACGGCGACGGCCTCCGCCTCGTCTATGCCGGTATGCTTACGGTCCTGATCCGAATAGTCGCCCAGCGCGCTTTTCAGGTTCTGGGCAATGCCGATATAATCCACGATCAGGCCAGCGGGCTTGTCCCGGAATACCCGGTTCACGCGGGCGATGGCCTGCATAAGGCCGTGGCCCTGCATGGGCTTGTCCACATACATGGTGTGCATGCAGGGGGCATCGAAACCGGTCAGCCACATGTCCCGCACAATGACCAGCTTGAGCGGATCATCCGGGTCCCTGGCGCGCTTGGCCAGCAGATCGCGATGCGCCTTGTTACCGATGTGCGGCTGCCACGCTTCCGGGTCGGAGGCAGCACCCGTCATCACGACCTTGACCGCGCCCTCTTCGTCATCGTCGCTGTGCCAGTCTGGCCGCAGGCGGATAATGGCGTAATAGAGCGCCACGCAAATCCGACGGCTCATGCAAACCACCATGGCCTTGCCGCCATTCATGCCCACAAGGCGGTCTTCAAAATGACGGATCAAGTCGTCCGCCACCAGAGAGACCCGCTCATCCGCGCCCACCACGGCTTCAATCGTGGTCCATTTACGCTTCAGCTTTTCCTGCTCGTCCTCGGCCTCTTCCTCCGTCAGTCCGGCGACCTGTTGATCAATCTGCGCGGCGGCTTCGTCGTCCAGCTCGATACGGGCCAGGCGGCTTTCATAATAGATGGGGACGGTGGCCCCATCCTCCACACCGCGATTGATGTCATAAACATCGATATAATGGCCAAACACCGCGGGGGTGTTCACGTCCGTCTGCTCGATCGGGGTGCCGGTAAAACCGATGAAGGACGCGTGGGGCAATGCATCCCGCAGATGCTTGGCAAAACCGTATGAAACCGCCCCCGTGTCTTGTGCCACCTTGGCGCGGAATCCGTATTGGCTGCGGTGGGCCTCGTCAGCAATGACCACCACATTGCGCCGCTCGGTGAGCGTGGGATAGCTGCTCTCCCCCTGCTCCGGTGCGAATTTTTGAATGGTGGTGAAAACCACCCCGCCGGAAGGGCGCGCCAGCAATGTCTGCAATTCTTCCCGGCTATTGGCCTGTTGCGGGGTCTGGCGCAACAGATCGCGGCACATGGCAAAAGTGCCGAAAAGCTGATCATCCAGATCGTTGCGGTCGGTCAGAACCACCAACGTCGGGTTCTCCATGGCCGCATGGGCGATGATCTGCCCGGCGTAAAAGGCCATCAGAAGGCTTTTGCCGGACCCCTGTGTGTGCCAGATCACGCCGATGCGTCGGTCCCCTTCGGGGCTGGCGGCCTTGACCGTGCTGTCCACCGCGTGGCGCACCGCGTGATACTGGTGATAACCCGCCACGATCTTTGCAAGGCCCGACCCCGTATCCCCGAAAACCGTAAAATCCCGGATCAGGTCGAGGAGCCGTCTCTGGTGAAACACCCCGGCAATCAGGGTATCCAGTTCGGGCGCGCCCTTGGGGGCGACCTCGGCTCCATCCACCGTGCGCCAGGGCATAAAACGTTCCCGGTCAGCGGTCAGGGACCCGATGCGCGCCTGCAACCCATCCGAAATCACCAGCACCCCATTGCTTCGAAACAGGGAAGGGATCTGCGCTTTATAGGTCTGAAGCTGGTTGAAGGCCCCGTCCAGCGTGGCGTTTTCATCGCCCGGGTTTTTCAGTTCCACCACCGCCACAGGAAGGCCATTCAGAAACACCACCACATCCGGCCGCCGGGTATGCTGCCCCTCGACCACCGTAAACTGGTTGACGGCCAGCCAGTCATTCCTGCCCGGATCATCATAATCAACCAGATGGGCCACATCCCCGCCCAGGCTGCCATCATCGCGGGTGATATCCACCGGCACCCCATCCACCATGAAGCCGTGGAGGCGTCGGTTTTCGTCGATCAAGGCGGGCTTTTCCACCGCCTGAATCTTGCGTAGCACGTCATCCAGCGTGTCGCGCGGCAGATGGGGGTTCAGCCGTTCAAGCGCGGCACGCAGACGGTCCGGCAACAGTACCTGCCCATAGCTGCTCCGCTCCGCCGCCACCCCATCCGGCCCGATATCCGGCCCATGAGCAACCGCATAGCCAAGCCCCGAAAGCCATTCGAGCGCAGCTTCTTCAACATGGCTTTCGGCGAAGCGGCTCATGTCTTGCTGTCCCCCGCATCAGGAGTATGAGTGTCTTCGCCAAAATATGATTCAATCAAGTCAGGGATTTCGCTTATACCTCCCGTCAGTGCAGCAGCTCCAAGCTTTATAGCTTTCTTACCTGCCTCATTTCCGGCTGACTTTACAAACTCTCGCAGGAATGTCTTGAGCAGGCCTTCTTTGTCCCCACTCTTGAGGTCCCGCTCGTGTTTTTTAAGCACCTTTTCGAAAGCCTTACGCTCACGATCGCCCATCACTTCGGTAACGAGTGCTAAAAACTTGTCGCCGGAAAGACTGATAATCGAGCGGTCGAACGAAGAGTCCACAATCCCAAAATCTGCCTGGACGATGCTCTTGGCATATTCACGCAAATACCCGTCTTCGATTTGAACTCTTACTTTGTTGTGCTCAATATCCTTTTCGCCCTTGTCCAGTATCTCGTGAAGGCGCCGGTTGACGGATTCTTGATCACCGGCGTTGCGAAATGACAGCTCATCGAGCATTGAACGAATGCGGCCTCGCTTAGCCCTCAGTGCCTGTGCCAATGCAAAAGCCGGTGGGGGTGCATCTCCCGACCAATCACTGACATGGGCGAGCAACAGCCGCAGTACCAACAGGTCGATTTCACGCTTGGGCAGGCTCGTAAACCCATCAGCCAGGTAGGCTTCAAGAAACTCTTGTGCGAAAGCGTTATGATCGAGATTACGTAAAAAACTCATTGGCGCTCTCCTGCCAGACTTGCAAGAGCCGCTTTCAACACCTGAAAACAGACCTTGGCCGTGTGTTCATCGGGCGTGAAGCCCGAAACCAACTGCTGGTATGGATGAATGTAGTTTCTGAAATCACGCAGGCCGTGGCTGAACTTCTTCACGTCCAGCTTCAGCAACTGGACATCACAGGCAACATCAATAAACTGCGCGAGGCTCCATTCGTGAAGCGGTCTCACTTTGCCGTGTGAGTCCGTGGCGCTAGCGGGAGACCGATTGAATCTCTCGGGGTTTTTCTGGGCGACGCCGAGCAAGACGCCTTCAAGCACGCTGCCGCAGAGAAAGATCACGGACAGATAAGCCTTCGCCCCGAGCGCAGCACGGGCCTCGTTTAGTCGCGCCTCGATGATCATTGCCACTTGCGGCTCGACAGGCAGTTTGTGAATATTTGGAATCGTGAATTCCTTGTCGAGGAAGCTCTCGACGGTCTCGCTCGTCGCGGCTGATGCCTTGCCAGACATCCGCGAGACAACCGAACGACATTTTTCCAGCACACCGGCATCGACCTCACGACCATTCAAGTCGCAATCGGCTTCGTAGGAATCGAGCATCTCGGAGAGCACCTGACCGACGAGGGCATCCGGTTCTTGCTCCCAGAACGCCCGCATCTTCTTCGCCTTCGACGTGCCGTAGGTCTGATACTTTCGCCCGTGGATATCGATCTTGTGGCGCTTGAAAAACTCGCCAAAGGTGGCATCGCTGTAGTCCAGAACGTAACCGCTCTGCATACCAAGCAGTTTTTCAAGGTAGCGCTTTTGGATATCTGTGAGGGTGCTCATACAGCCTCACCTTCTTGGGCATCGATTCTCGCCGAAGGTATTTCGGTGTTATTTCTCTTTAAGTCGTGGAGAACCGTAATCGGATCCCATTCCGTCGGCGGTGCTTTCACGAGGCTGTAGCAGCTTCGCAGATCGTCTGCGATTTGCGCTGCGTCGTGAGCAATCTCCAAGAAGTGTTCATCACGGGTATGACATGCGGCACCTCCATCGGCCATTCGCCAAATGAAACTGACAGCCGCACGCGCTTCCGCGTCCCTCTGGGGAATTTCAAGTATGCGTTGAGCTACTGCCGGCGACACCGAGGTCCAATCGACGTCGTCCGGTATCTGGAATTTTCCCGGAAGATCGAAATTATCGTCGGGATTGTTGTTATGGTCAGAGAAAGGTGAGTCACTCTCCAATTCTGCAGCGCAGGTTCCGACATAGGCGTCAAGCGCGATGACGGCGCGGATCGCAAGGTAGTTCGCACGACGCTTAGTTGCGCATCGCTGACGGATGAATTCGCCTAACCAAGTCAGCACGACGCCAACGACGACGCCGAAGATTGCAAACATGCCTTCATTGGCAAAAAAATCACTCATGCAACCGCCTCCACGGCTTTCTCGGCGTCGCGTAGGCGGATTTCGCCAGACATGAGCTTCGGGAGGAGGAGGTCACGGGTCTCGGCTAGAATCCCCATTTCTCGAAGATTTGCGGCTCGGAGCTTCCAGAGCGGGCCCGCCAAATCATCAAACGCAGAAATCAATTCGGAAGACGGCTTTGGGAACTCAAGCCGATAAGCATTACCCCGATTCAGGCCGGGGACAGCGGCATCCGTGTTCATGTCGCTTAGAGGCTGAGCCCCAAGAAGGTGATAATTGAATAGCAAGGAGCCAATGCGAGGAACGACATAGAACACGGTGTCTATCGGGAACACGGGGCGGTCCTCCCAATAGAGGCTCCCAACAGTTCCTTTTCGTCCAACAATGACCGCTGGCCCTTCGATGAGCGCAGTGTCATGCGTTCCTGCTAAACCGCCAGAGCCATAAACGGCTACGTTTCCAGGCGTTCGTTGTTTCGCGGGAAGGGATTTACCGTAAATTAGTTCGAGGAAGTCCTCCAGCTTATAGACTGTCCATCCAACGGGTGTGTCTCCATCGTCGAGGGCGTCGGGGAACAGGTTCCAGATCTCGGGGGCAAGGTAGGGGGCGCGGCCTTCGGCCTTGGCGCGGGTGGGGCCGAAATCGACGAACCAGTCCTTGAAGATCGCCCGCGCCATCGCCTCCAGCGTCTCGTTCATCCGCCGATTAAGCTCGATCTTGTCGTCGAGGGTCGCAAGAGTTGATCCAATATTTTCTCGAATACATGGATTAAGCTCTGGAATCTCGAAGTCTGCAAGGGATTGCCAGTTGACGCGCTGTCGGCCAGACGTGCCCGTCATTTGTTGGATCGCAAATGAGCGAAATCTTGGGAGACGAGATAGGTAATAAACAAAATCCTCGTCAGACTTGCGACATGGCCTCATCACGATGAACTCTGTGGAGCCATGGCCCAGTCCATCACCTGGGAGGTTTCGGACCAACCCACCCTTCCCGTTCTCAAGACAAGGCGTGATACGAGCCAAAAGGGTGTCACCATTACGGAACTTGCTGCCGGAACCGCCAGCGGCTCGATATTCGTAGCCCGGTATCTCTCGCTCGGAGAGTGGTAACAGCGCCATTTCAATGAATGGGTACGATCCGCTCTTCGTCAGCCGAGTTGAAGGATTGAACTCAAGGAGTTCCGTAATTCTCATAGTTTAACACCCTCCAACTTCGTCTGGATAAGAGCAGTCAGCTCCTCAGCCTCGGCGAACTGCTCCGCCAGCGTCTCCTTCAATTCCGCGAACCGTTCCTCGAATGGAACGTCGTCTTCATCCGCCGCCACGGCGCCCACATAGCGGCCCGGTGTGAGGACGTGGTTGTGTTCGCGGATGTCATCCAGCGTCGCGGATTTGCAGAAGCCAGGACTGTCTTCATATGCGCCTGCGTCCGGCTCCCCGCGCCAGGCGTGATAGGTGCGGGTGATTTGGGCGATGTCCTCTTCGGACAGTTCCCGCCGGGTGCGGTCCACCAGGTGGCCCATGCTGCGGGCATCGATGAACAGCACTTCGCCGCGCCGATCCCGCAGGGTGGCGTTTTGTGTTCTGCCGTTGGATTTGTCCCGCGACAGGAACCACAGGCAGGCGGGAATCTGGGTTGAATAGAAAAGCTGCCCCGGCAGGGCGATCATGCAGTCCACCACGTCGCCCTCGACCATGGCGCGGCGGATCTCCCCCTCCCCCGACTGGGCGGAGGACATGGAGCCATTGGCCAGCACCACCCCGGCTGTGCCGGATGGGGCCAGATGGTGGTGGATATGCTGTAGCCAGGCATAGTTGGCATTGCCCGCCGGTGGCACGCCAAAGGCCCAGCGGGCGTCTTCCCGCAGCCGGTCCCCGCCCCAGTCGGACACATTGAAGGGTGGGTTTGCGAGGATGTAGTCTGCTTTCAGGTCCGCCAGTTCATCCTTGTGAAAGCTGCCGTCATTGTTCCAGCGAATGTCCGCATCAATACCGCGCACCGCCAGGTTCATCTTGGCAAGCCGCCAGGTGGTGTAGTTGCTTTCCTGCCCATAAATGGCGATGTCGCCCATGCGGCCGCCGTGTTCCTCGACGAATTTTTCGCTCTGCACGAACATGCCGCCGGAGCCGCAGCACGGATCATAGATGCGCCCCTTGTAGGGCTCCAGCATTTCCACCAGCAGGCGCACCACAGAGCGGGGCGTGTAGAACTCGCCGCCGCGTTTGCCCTCGGCCCCGGCAAAGCCGCCAAGGAAATATTCATAAACACGCCCCAGAATATCGCGGGAGCGGTCCGCCTCCTCCGCCATGGCGATACCACTGATCAGGTCGATCAATTCCCCCAGCATCACCTTGTTCAGGGCCGGGCGGGCGTACTCCTTTGGCAGAACCCCTTTCAGGCTTTCATTGTTCGCCTCGATCGCCAGCATGGCTTCGTCAATGGTCTTGCCAATGCCGGACTGCCGGGCGTTCTGCTGAAGGTGGGACCAGCGGGCTTCCCTTGGCACCCAGAAGACATTTTCGGCAAGATATTCCTCCGGATCTTCCGCATCCGCCAGATCATCCTGCAATAGCTCTGCGCGCTTGGCCTCGAACGCATCGGAAATGTATTTCAGGAAGATCAGACCAAGGGCGACATGCTTATAATCCGACGGCTCCATATTGCCGCGCAGCTTGTCCGCCGTGGCCCAGAGCTTGGCTTCAAACCCCAGATTGGCGCCGCCATTATTCTTATTCCTGGCCGCCTTGCCGGCTTTGGTCATGGTCGATTATCCTTCATCAAAAATGCGGTTCCGGGCGCCATACGCCACAAAATTCCAGGGTGGAGGTGATCGGACTTTCATTCTTTGCCAACAGCGAACAACGCCCCTCTCAGCCCCTGTGCAAGCAATGATGTCTGCATATTGTTAGCTTTGAAGTGTGCGCGCAAGAGTTGTTGACGGCGATAGCGCTGAAGGCACGTAGCTTGGCCCGTGATTGATGACCGCCAACCGCCCTGCCCCAAGGTTGAGGCGGTGATGATTCGCGGTCATGGCGGCCAAAGAGCCGGTAGCGGGTTTTGGTCCATCTGTCAGGTGGTAGCATGTGATATCGCGTTGTGGCTTGTGGACTCAGGCCGCTGAGAATGTCTGGATTTTCGGGCATTGCCAAACAGAGAATGGCCTTCCGGCAACGACGGGAGGCGATCATGTTCAGGCTGAGCGAAGAGGACGAACGCCGCGTAAAGATGGGGCGGCTCCTGGAGTGGGAGGAGCGCGAGCTTCTCAAGATCATCAGCATGAAGGGACCGATGGCCCGCTACGTTCGGGCGCTCACGAAGCCGGGATACCGGCCCTCCCGCGTCTTTTACCCGAAGTCCGAGCGCCCACGCGGTGCGAGCGGCGCTCAAACCCTACACTTTCAGGCAAAAACGGCAGTAAGGCGGCACCAGAAACGGGTTCCCAAGGGGCGAACCTTCATGGTGCCCACAACACGCAAATATGCGCGCCCACAAGGCGCCAAAGGCCACAAGAACCTCCGTAGCAGCAGCGGTGATCCGCGCGTTTACAGCGTCCATAAAGGCAAAGAAATTCCGCCTGGCTTCATGGCCGTAGCGGCATCCGACATTCAAGGCCAAGTCAAAGGCGTGCGGCCGGGCCTGGTGGGCCGATTTGCGGCGGATTACCTGCTGCGGGCCGGTGCTGTCGAATATGTGGGTGGCTCACCTTCCATCGTTCACTCACCGGAGGCGGACACACGCCATCTTTGGTCGTCAATCGAAAGGAGGGAAAGCCGTCGCGATGCCCGCCTTCAACATCGCATTATCGCTGAATTACCCTATGAGCAGGAAATCGGGCCGGCAGGGCGGCTGGATATCATATCCAATTTCGTGAGGGTTTTCGCGGATGACGCGCTCCCCTTCCTTGCGGTCGTGCATCGCCCGGACCTGCAAGGCGACGCCCGCAACTATCACGCGCATATTGTGTGGCACGGGCGCCCCTATGAGGCGCTTCCCGATGGCGGGTTCCGATTTGCGGAAAAGAAAGTGGACTGGATCGAGCAACGCGACTTGATCATTCAATTGAAGACCCAATGGTGCCAATTGATCAACGAAGCCTACGAAAAAAAGAAAATCGATAGAAAATTTACGCCCCATGGGTTTCGGGAAATGGGATACGAAAAAGATCCGGACGTGCATCTGGGCACAGTCGCATCTGCCCTCTCCCGTAAAGCAGAAGATTTAGAGCCAAACCCAAACGCTCTCCCGAAACCACGTGATCACGCGGCATGGGAACTGGCGCACAACGCCATGCAAAATTTGCACTTAGGGGCCGAATTTGCATCCGCTTTTGCGCGATTCAAGAAACTCAAACAACAGGGGGAACAAAGAGCCACCGCCGAAGAAGCGCTGCTTGAAGATGCAATAAAATTCAAGCAAAAAAGCGAAGAAGACTTCCGATTAATTGAAATTCTTAATTACAGGCGAAATAAGATGTTTCAGATTATTTCCAATGATGTCAAACAGAGATTTCAAGACCATGAGATAAATCCATTTCCATCAGAAAGGGAGGCTTATCAGTTTACCCAGGGTTTGCGAGATAATATCGAAAAAGCGATTTTTGTTAGAAAAAGTTCTGATATATACTTGCATTATGTTAGTAAACACATTGATGAAGGAGCACACAGAGTAATCAATGAAATGAAGCGCCTTAAAAAAGAATACGATAACCGGGATTTCTATTGGCGTAATAATCTTGAATGTAATCTAAATCATGCCTTCCAAGACCCGGAAAGAATGCTTGGCCTCGACCCCCGGTACAACACGAGATTTACTCTGCGCGACCGCCTGACTGAACATGCGTGGCGAGAGCGGATGCTAAACCATCTCACGGAAACAGCGGCAGACCAAACAGCGGCCCAAAAGCGCTTTTTCAACGCGCTTTCCGAATACCACCATTGGTCCCGAACCAAGGCCATGATCGACAGCATATCAGCCAGAATTGAAGCTCTCAATCTGCCAGAAAACACGCCCAGGTCACAGCGTCGTCGAAGAGATACATCGTTCGGATTGTAGGCAAGGCATCGCTGCACGGGTGCATCCTTGGGCTTCTCCTTGCGAGCTCGACGATCCGCCCCGCGGGGGTCTCGGCGGCAAGGTGGATGGCCACGTCACCGACCGCGATCCGCACACCGCACCCGGCGGCGCCGCCCTCCGCTTCGGGCGCAGGCTCCGCCGCGTCGCAGACCATGAGCGGCGCGAACACCGCCTCTCCCTCGTCGCCCTCATCGGCCGGCAGAACAAGGCCGCCGTCCTTCGCCATACGCCGCCAAGCCGACACCTGGTTCGCCCGGATGCCGAACCGCGCCGCCACTGCCTTGACGGTGGCACCAGGCTGAAGGGTCTCCGGGACAATCTGCGCCTTCACCTCATCCGGCCAGTGCCGTTGACCGGACGCGTATACCTCTACCCCCAGCGATCTGAGAAACGCATTTGTAGCACACATTGCGAAACGCACTCCTTGCCTGACAACAGGAACGGACTCGCATCACCCAAAACAAAATGAAAGGTGGGGGCCTGTTCGCGCTTACTGATAAACGAGGTGATCAGCCTGTCTAATTCACGACGCATTGCTGGACTAAAAGTTCTTCGAGACCAAGAAAGAAAAAAGTAGCCGGGCCTATGCCTCAATTTCGACTTCGACTCCAATAGCATTGGCAATCTCGGCGTAAAGATCGACCTCGACGTTAGCGCGAAGGCTGACGATCAAAGAGTACCGAACGCGCCGGTCCGCGCGTTCCAGTTTTGGCTTCTCTCGCCACCACCCTCCAACCGGATAGACACCTATCGCATGGCGATTAGCAAGGTCAGTCGCTGTGCCTCTCCACACATCAGAATGAACCGAACCTCGATCACGAAGGCGAGGCCCGAGCACCCATCCGTCGTCATTCCCAGCGCCAGCCACGCGCTCATCCTCATCGCGTGCCGCTTTGTTCACTCTTCGACGGAATCGATCGAGACTTTCTTCCGGGCGCTTAACCGAAAATCGCAGCCCGTGACCGCTGTAGCTGTGGCGCTTCGTCCAACCCCGCTCGCCAGGATTAGGCTCCACAAAATAACTCAAGGTCGCTCTCATCTCGACCAGAGTTTCGCCAAGGGCGTTCAGCGCCTCCTCGGGCCATGGCAAATCATGCAGCATCATATCGCGGCTGCGTGTCCTTGACCCTTCAAGGAGAAACGGCTGCAAATCGGACTCAATCACCATGGTCACGTCACTGGTGAGGCTCCGGACCGCTTTCTCAAGGCTCGGTACACCATATCCATACCGACGCATAATCAGCCTTTGATGGGTCTTGTTTGGATTTTGGGGCAAATGCGCAAGCATAGCGGGCGTCCATTCTGCAGAATGGACGATAAGCCCCCGAACAGTCTCCGGCCAAAGATCAGGCTGATCCGCAAGGATTTGAGCTGCCATGCGCGCAGCTTGGGCAGTGGCAGCGCTCGTATCGCCCGTCACGGTAAAAGCGCGCTCTGCCGGACGATTGAAGGTGGTAAGCAGCGCCAGATCATCAACATGATCGCCAGCGCCCGTTTGCGGATCGACGCCGTAGTTTCCACCCTCAAAAACTACATCCGGCTTTATTGGCCAATCGTGGTTCCAGTTCACTGATGTGCGGCTGCAAGGAGACAAGTCTCCCGCCGTTGCCATAGCCTCCCAACCCTGAAAATCCGGATGTGTAATCGTGACCTTTTCAGTTACTCCGCCGACAGTAAGTGCATTCCAAGCTTGTGCGGGGCTCTCAATTACTGCCGTGTCGTTATTATCCAGATATTCTACAGCAGGATAGAAGGTTCGAATGTTACCAGCGGAGATCATGATAAGCCGCTGATCTTCTCCGTCTCCATAGGCGAGGTCATCCACCTTTGCGGACCAGGAAGACGGTCTGCCCCGCCAATGATCACCTTCGCTGGTAACGGCGAGACAATAGGCACGAGGCCGTTCGGGCGCCTGAACTTCAATGCGCCCCATAGCAGTGGCCGTGATATAGCCATAGAGATCGGGGTCATTGGCACCATGGTCCGGGAGAATCTTGACGGATTCGAGCCTGTGACGAAGCTCGACCGGCCCATGCTCCACGAGCGGTTCTGTCAAGTCGCCGTATAGCGCTACGCCACTCATTTGAGTGCCGTGCCCGAGCCACTGGACGCCGACATCTTCAACGTTCCAGTCAGCATCCCAGGCCTGTTGATCTTCTTCGGCGAGAGCGGGAGTTATGAGCGGATGACGACGTGTGGTCCCGCTATCCAGCAGGCATACCGCAGGAGCATCGCCGCCCGGCGCAACAATTCGATCAGCAAGCTCTTGTGACCATTCAAGTTGTCCAGCCCCATCCATCTCCATAAAGAAGGATGGGGTATCCCGTGCCATTCGAAGTTCGGCTATCGCATCGGTATTGGCGATAATTAGCCCAATAGTTTCAGGAGCAGCACGCAGGAGGACCACTTCCCGTTCGGGAAAGGTCACAGAATGTTCTTTTGTCGCCACTTCGAGCTGTTGCGCAGCATGTTCCAGAATGGGGCGACCATCATGTCTCAGCCATACTTCCCACCAGACTTCCTGCCCCGCCGCCGGGAATAGCTGTAAATCATCGGTATAAAGTGACTCCGCCTCCGCAATCCTTGCCGTTTCCAGTGATGCGACTAACGCTTGATTCTTTGGTCGGCGGGATTTCACCATACGATTTCCGGCTTCATCCAGGACGAAATTGCCTGCATCGTCTTTTTCGTACCGGACGTTGTCTTCTTCACCGTAGGCGCGCACCTTGCGCAGATAATGCTCCCGCCTCGATTCAGGGACGAAGACAGTTGCTTTGATGCGATCTGGATCTTCAGCCGATGGACGCGCGGCCACCAGCTCGATGTGCTCTCTTCCTTGCTTGTTCTCGAGCTTGTCCAGCACTGACTGCTGAGACTGCGGGAGTTCAAACTCAAGATAGAAGCCCGGCGTGCCACCACTGATGTCAGGATCACGATTGGCGATCCGTTCCTGAGCTGCTTCAACAGCCTCTGTCAGCATTTGATCAAGCCGTCGGGCGTGCTGCTCGCGGTTTCGCTGTGGGATTGTTCCGCTACCGCCGCCACCTTGCGGCGACGTGAAATCTTCTCTTTCGCCGTGAGCGGGAAGATAAATATGCGGCAATTGGCGCTGTTGGTCTTCAGCCATTCGCAGTGCCTCCGCTTAACACTCAGTAGAGGCCTTGCGCTCCGCTATCGCTCCCAATA
>NZ_JBBJLN010000016.1:0-15255 GCF_037658235.1 Yunchengibacter salinarum
CTCCACTGCCAGCCCCCTGGCATGACTGCCCCGGTTATAAAGAGACGAGCCCGCCGACACAATGCCTTATTCCGCCCCCATTCAGGCGGACAGCGCAAAGACACGGGGCTTTCCGAGCGCCCGGTTTCGGGCCACAGCAAACGCGCCGAACATTACCCCGCACACCTCCGGCCCGAATTTCGCGGCGCCATTGGTGCAAAACATTTGCGTCGCCCCACCGGCTTTGTTATAGCCTCCTCACCCTGACGACAGGGCCTTACGGCGCGGTGGCGGAGTGGCTACGCAGCGGACTGCAAATCCGTTTACACCGGTTCGATTCCGGTCCGCGCCTCCAGCTTTTCCAAAGGTCATGACCGAACGGCCCCGCTCATCCGGCGGGAAGCGCGTTCAGTGTCCAGGCCAGTGTGTCGCCGCCTTCGGGATGCAGCAGTGGCCGCGCGCTCACATGGCAGCCATGCCCTTCGAGCCGGGCCTTTACCGTGCGCATGTCATCGGCGCTCAAGGCCGCATCCCGCAGCATCGAGAGCCGGGCGGCCAGCGCGGTCAGCGCCTTTTCCGACGCATCGATCTTCGGCATCAGGCTCGCTGGCGGCTCGCTCTCCTGCGCTTCGAACAGCGCCATCAGCTTGCGTCCCAACGTCATTATCGTGCCATGATTCGGATAGTGGGCAAGCAATCCGTTCAGTGCCTCCAGGCTTTCAATGAACGCATGAACCGCCTCGTCCGCCGCCGCCTGACAGGCGGCCCCGCCATCCCGGCGCAGTGTCGTTACCGCATCCAGCGCGCGGCGCAGATTGGCGTGAAGCGGCATCCTGGTGATGGTGTCAAGCAATGCCAGATCCCGCTCCGCCGCCTGTTCGGCGCGCCCATTTCCGGCATGGAGCACACAATGCAGCCGCCCGCCGGGCGCGAGAACGCGCAGCGCCTGATCCAGCGCCCTGTCCAGCGGCGCATATTCCACCCCGAACTGGCTGACCACCAGGTCCACGCTGGCATCCGGCATGGGCAGGTCCGTCACGTCCACGCCGCCCTGAAAGGTTATCGCGGCCAGCCGGTCCCGGCACTGGGGTGCGTGGCGGGCCGGGTCAATGCGGGCCAGGTCCACGCCGGTCACGGTGAAGTGTCGCCCGGTCATGGCCGCCACGTCCGCCGCGATCATGGCCACGCCGCCATTGCCGGTGGCCAGGTCGAGAATGCGGGCGCCGTCCGGCATGTCCTGAAACACAGAGCGCCAGTGCGATGCGAGCGGGCCATCATATCCCGCGCGCAGATCATCCGCCAGGCAACAGGCCAGATGGCCGCTTTGCCAATAATCCTCCCACATCCAGCGTGGATCGTCAGCCCTGCTCACGGCCTTTTGCATCCCCTGATACGCCCCCACCATGCGGGAGCACCCACCAGAGAGGTATCAGGGGCGCCACGGCGGGAGCAAAGAAAAATATGAATTTTGGGGTTGGCATGGCAGAGAATTTTTGTATAACGGGCGCCACCAACGGGGGTAAACACCCGAACTACTGATCCCCAGTAGCTCAGTTGGTAGAGCAAGCGGCTGTTAACCGCTGGGTCGCTGGTTCGAGTCCGGCCTGGGGAGCCAATTTTAAACGGTCTGATCGGCTGGTCCGGTCAGGCCGTTTTTCTTTTCCTGGCACCGCCCCGCGCACAGCCGGGATCACCCCCCTGCTTCCGCGGTCAACATGCCCGCCATGCCGGTAATCGGCGCCGGCTCCCCGGATCGGCGCTCCGGCCCATCATACATGATCCGCGCCCGACCACGGCGGCGGCACGGCCCCACATAACCGGGGGAGCGGATAAAGGGCATGGGATTGGCGTGAATATGCGCCAGGCGCTGATCAATGGCATCAGCGCTGAGGGGAATGCTGAGCACTTCATTGACCCCCGCATTGCGGGCCTCGGCAATCAGGGTTTCATTGGGGCCCTGAATGGCCATGACGATAGGCATTTCCGATCGCGTGCCAGTGAAATAGCGCACTTCATTGACGAACTGAATGCCGCCGCTCGACCCTTCCCGGTTATAGGAACCGCCACTGCCGTCGGCCATCAGGGTGATGGGCAGGTCATAGTCCACGAACAACAGGTTGAAGCCGCCCTGCTCCAGCGTGCGGCGGCCCACATTCAGATCCGGCACCACATCGAATCCCGCCACGTCCTGCTCGTAGAAAAAGCTTTTCACGGCAATGGCCAATTGCGGGTTCCGCATGGCAATGCAGACATGCAGACCTTGATAGACATGGGATGGCAATCGCATGGGCATGGGCGCCTCGGTACCGACGGATTTACGCTCCAGTTTACTAAAAACTTAATGAAATTCCATCTTGCACGGACTTTGCCATAAAAAAAGCATAAGTTTGGTTTGGTAGTGCGCATGTTGTCTTGCAATTGCAAATTTCACGGGGGAACCGAAATCATGACCATCAACAGACTGACCGCCACAACGGCGCTTTGCGCCCTGCTGAGCAGCCCCGCACTGGCCGACAAGACCGACCATGACGGCTGGTATGGCGGCTTGCAGGGCGGCGCCACGCTGGCTGGCGAACACCGAATCGATCCGGGGTCCGGCCTCAACCTGCAAGACAACAAGAAGCCCGGCGCCGTGTTGGGGCTGCTGGCGGGGCTGGAACGTGGTAACTTCCGCTACGAACTGGATTATTCCCTGCGCTGGAACCGTTTCGACCGCATTGATGTGCGCGATCCGGGCACCCTTGCGCTCGCCACGGGGGGCGACGATGCGGGTGGTCAGCAAAAATCGCAAAGCCTGATGGGCAGCGTGCTCTACAACGCTTTCAATGTGGATGACTGGCGTGGCTTTGTGGGCCTCGGCGCCGGGCTTGCCCATCTTGACACCCACAGGTTCCGCGCCGGTCAGGTGGCCATTGCCAATGACGAAAACTGGGAACCCGCCGGGCAGATACTGGTGCAACTGACCCGCCCCATCACCGAATCACTGGCTTTCAGCATGGGGTATCGCTATTTCCGCTCCTTTTCCGGGGGCGTGGCGACCAATGGAAACGGCACCGACCAGGTCGGCTTTTCCAACCATGATGTTCTGGCCCGGCTGACCTGGCATTTCGGCGAAAAGGCAGGCTCGGACCCGAAACCGCA
The DNA here is from genome assembly GCF_037658235.1 of Yunchengibacter salinarum. Classification (NCBI taxonomy): domain Bacteria; kingdom Pseudomonadati; phylum Pseudomonadota; class Alphaproteobacteria; order Kordiimonadales; family Kordiimonadaceae; genus Yunchengibacter; species Yunchengibacter salinarum. The sequence continues at coordinate 3,121 of NZ_JBBJLN010000016.1, forward strand.
ACCGGTATCCGCCCCCGCGCGGTCGCCGGAGCCGGAGCCGGAGCCAAAGCCTGAGCCCGCACCGGAGCCGAAAGCCGCGCCCGCGCCTGCGCCCGCACCGGAACCCGCGCCTGAGCCGGAACCCGAACCGGAGCCGATCCCGCCCTTCATGGTCTTTTTCGACTTTGACAGCGCCGACCTCACATCCAGCGCCCGCACCAAGGTGAAAGAGGCAGCACTGGCCTTCGACCGGCTGGATGCCCGCCTTGTCATCGCCGAAGGGCATACGGACGACATGGGCGCAAACGACTATAATATGGACCTGTCGCGCAAACGGGCCGCGGCGGTGAAACTGGCCCTGATCGAGGAAGGCGTTCCCACGGGTAAGATCGATATCCGCTATGAGGGCGAATCCAGCCCGCTCGACAAGGCGCCGGACGGCATCCAGCTCCCCGACCCCTCTGCCAAAGGCACGGCACGGGATCGCCGCGTTGCCATCATCATCCAGCGATGATGATGGCTCTGTATTTCGCTCACGCAAGCGTGCTGCGCACGCGCTCCGCGAGGGCGCCGCATTGGCGGCGGGCCACGGTCGTGGCCTCCGCTCATCCCGCGCAGTGGCGGGATGGCGGTAGAGGCGGCGTTGGTGCGGGCAGGGCGGGGTTTGTTTCCGCTCACGCCTGAGCGCTGCGCACGCGCTCCGCGAGGGCGCCGCATTGGCGGCGGGCCACGGTCGTGGCCTCCGCTCATCCCGCGCAGTGGCGGGATGGCGGTAGAGGCGGCGTTGGTGCGGGCGGGGCGGGGTTTGTTTCCGCTCACGCAAGCGTGCTGCGCACGCGCTCCGCGAGGGCGCCGCATGGGCGGCGGGCCACGGTCGTGGCCTCCGCTCATCCCGCGCAGTGGCGGGATGGCGGTAGAGGCGGCGTTGGTATTTGTGAGGCGGTGCGGGTGGATTTTCGGTCCGTTCTTGCCAAACCGGGCAGCTTGGCCCTATCCCTGAAAGCTGGTTCGTGAAGACACGGTTCACAAAACAGGGGGAGAGGCGCGGTGTCCGATAAGGGAACGGTTTATGATGAAGGGCCGGGTCAGGGTTTGTTGCGGCATCAATTATGGTTCCGCGTGCTCGTGGGGCTGCTTGCAGGCTTCGCCGGTGGGCTTTTGCTGGGGCCGGAAGTGGGCCTGGTGGCCGATGGCACCGGCAAGCTGATCGGCGAATGGCTGGCCCTGCCCGGCAATATCTTTCTCACCGTTCTGCAATTCATCGTCATCCCGCTGGTGGTGGCCAGCGTCATGCTGGGTATTGCCGATGGCAATGACAGCCGCGCCATCGGCACGCTGGGCGGCGGCGTTCTGTGGTTCGTGATCACCACCACCATCGCCATCACCATCGCCTTCATCCTGTCCAACCTGATCGAACCGGGCAGCCAGATCGACTCCTCCCGGCTTGGCGGGCTTGGCAACCCGGATGTGGATGCGCCAGACCTGACCGGACGGTCCATCCCCGCCACCATCGCCAGCGCCCTGCCCGAAAACATGTTCGAGCACATGGCCAGCAATGACATGCTTCAGATCGTCATCGCGGCGGCTATTTTCGGCCTGGCGCTGATCCGTATGCCCAATGTGGAAGGCCAGCCCATCATCGACCTGATGCGCGCCACCCAGTCCGTCTGCATGACCGTGGTACTGTGGCTGATGAAATTCGCGCCCATCGTGGTGTTCGGCCTGATCGCCGATACCGTCATCACCAAGGGGCTGAGCGCCATTGCGGCGGTGTCCATGTTCTTCTTCACCGTGATCCTGGCGCTGCTGGCCATGATCGGGGTTTATATGCTGCTGGTGGCGGTGCTTGGCGGGCGCAACCCCATCACCTTCATCAAGGATTGCCGGGAGCCCATGCTGCTGGCGTTCTCCACCTCATCCTCAAGCGCCACCATGCCGGTCACGCTGCGCACGACCACCGCCCGGCACAAGGTGCGTACCAGCGTGGGCGGCCTCGTGATCCCGCTGGGCACCACCATCAATATGGATGGCACCGCGCTTTATCAGGCCGTTGCCGCCACCTTTATCGCGCAGGCATACGGGCTGGATCTCACCACTTTCCAAATGGTATCCATCGTGGTGCTGGCCATTGCGGGCTCGATCGGCACGCCGGGCATTCCGTCGGCGGGGATTCCCATTCTTGCCGCCATTCTGGAAAATCAGGGCATCCCGGTGGAAGGCATCGCCCTGATCCTGGGCGTGGACCGGCTGCTGGACATGTCGCGCACGGTGATCAATGTCACCGGGGACATGACCGCCGCCACCGTGCTGGACCGGCTGATCGGCCACAAGCTGGACAAAAAGGCGCCGGAGGCGGTGGCCGAAACACCTCCGTCCGCATCCGGCTAGGCTCTTGGCGGCGGGCCGGTCCCGGTGCTATAGCCCGGCAAACCCCAATGCCGGACAGGACAGGAAAGGCCACGCCTCATGCCGCTTGAAACGCCATCACACCGGAAAAATGCCGTGGTACTCCTCTCAGGCGGGCTGGACAGTGCCACGGTCACCGCCATCGCCCAGGATCGCGGCTATGCCGTGCACGGCCTGTCCTTTCAGTACGGCCAGCGCCACGGCGTTGAACTGACGGCGGCGGCCCGGCTGGCGGACAGCATGGGCCTTGCCGAGCACAAGGTGGCCAATCTGGACCTGCGCACTTTTGGCGGCAGTGCGCTCACCAGCGATATCGACGTGCCCAAGGATCGGGACGCGGCAAGCATGACCGACATTCCGATCACCTATGTGCCGGCCCGCAACACCATCTTCCTGTCCTTCGCCCTGGCCTATGCGGAAACCGCCGCCGCCGACGCGATCTTCATCGGCGTCAACGCGCTGGATTATAGCGGCTATCCCGATTGCCGCCCGGAATACATCAAGGCGTTCGAGACCATGGCAAATCTGGCCACCCGCGCAGGTGTCACGGGGGACGCGCCCGTCACCATCGAAACCCCGCTCATGCACATGACCAAGGCGGACATCATCCGCGCGGGCACCGCGCTCGGCGTGGATTACGGCCTGACCATAAGCTGCTATGATCCTGACGGTGCGGGCCGCGCCTGCGGACACTGCGACAGTTGCCTGCTGCGGAAAAAAGGGTTCCATGAAGCCGGCGTGACGGACCCCACCCGCTATCAAAGCGCGGAATGATGCCATGACATACAGCGTCAAGGAGCTGTTCTACACCCTGCAAGGGGAAGGCGCCAATACGGGCCGCCCGGCGATATTCTGCCGGTTCGCCGGCTGCAATCTGTGGAGCGGCCTGGAACGGGACCGGGACACGGCCATCTGCCGCTTCTGCGATACCGACTTTGTGGGCACGAACGGCCATGGCGGCGGCAAGTTCAAGACCCCCCTTGCCCTGGCTGTGTCCGCGGCTGCGCTCTGGCCGGAAGGGGCGGGCAATCGCCTTGTGGTCTGCACCGGCGGCGAACCGCTTTTACAGCTTGATGCCCCCCTGATCGAAGCCTTCCACGCCGCGGGCTTCGAGGTGGCGGTGGAAACCAATGGCACCATCACGCCGCCGGAGGGCATCGACCATCTCTGCGTCAGCCCCAAGATCGGCAGCGATCTTGCGGTCACCTCCGGCACCGAACTGAAACTGGTCTATCCGCAGGAAGGCGGCGACCCGGCCCGCTTCGCCCATCTGGATTTCAGCCACTTCTTTCTGCAACCCATGGACGGCCCGGACGTGGCCGCCAACACAGAAGCCGCCATCGCCTATTGCATGGCCAACCCCCTGTGGCGGTTGAGCCTTCAAACGCATAAGGTATTGGAAATACCGTAGTTTGATTTCACGCCTTGGCCGCTGACGCGGCCCAGCTCCAAATGGGCGCCGCACTTGCGGCGGGCCACGGTCGTGGCCTCCGCTCATCCCGCGCAAGGGCGGGATGGCGGTAGGGGCTCCTTTTCGCTCACGCAAGTGTGCTACGCACACGCTCCGCGAGGGCGCGGCACTTGCCGCGGGCCACGCTTGTGGCCTCCGCTCATCCCGCGCAGGGCGGGATGGCGGTAGAGGCAACATAGGTGTGGGTTTGTGTACCGCTCACGCCTTGGCGCTACACGCCCGGCTCCGCTGGGGCGCCGCAGGGGCGGCGGGGCGCGGTCGCGCCCTCCGGCGCTGCCGTGGGCAGCACCGGTAGAGGCGGCGTTGGTGCGAGGGTGGGAGGTGCGTGTTGGTGCGCGCGGGGTTAGCCGCGGCCACGATAGGGAGCCACACCCTGGTCGGGAACCCATAGGCCGTCCGGCAGGGTGCCTTTCTGGAAGAACACGTCTATGGGGATGCCGCCGCGCGGGTACCAGTAACCACCCAGCCGCAGCCATTTGGGGGCCAGTTCGTCCATCAGCCGCTCGCCGATACCCACCGTGCAATCCTCGTGAAAGGCGGCATGATTGCGGAAGGATTGCAGATAAAGCTTCAGGGATTTGCTTTCCACCAGCCAGTCCCCCGGCGCATAATCCAGCACCAGATGGGCGAAGTCCGGCTGGCCCGTTACCGGGCACAGGCTGGTGAATTCCGGGCAGGTGAAGCGCACCAGATAATCGCTGCCGGGCCGGGGGTTGGGCACCCTTTCCAGAACGGCATCTTCCGGGCGATCCGCCGCCGTGCCGCCGCCGCCCAACTGGTTCAGCCCCTCATAGATCGACTCGCTCATGGTGTGATGCTCCGCCTGTATGCCGCCTGCCACCGCCATATGGCGCGCGTTTCAATCCCTGTCAAAGGCTTTGTCACCCCGCTTCAGCCTTTGTTAAGGCAGCCGGGTTAAGATGAAAAGAGGCTGAAAAGCCCGGAAAGGATAGATAAGCATGACTGCCTGGCCCAACCATCCCAAGGTCATACGCGCCCGCTTCGCGCCGGGCCATATGGTCTTGCACCGCACGCAGGGCTACCGCGCACTGGTGTTCGATGTGGATGCCTGCTTCGGCGGTGACGCCACCGACACGGACGATGACGGTATGCCCCAACGGCCCGGCCCCTGGTATCATGTGCTGGTGGACGGCGCCGAGCACAGCGGCTATGCGGCGGAAGCCGACCTGGAACCGCTGGAAGCCCCCGCCACCATTGATCACCCCCTGCTGGGCCATCTGTTCACTGCCACCGGGAATGGTCGGCTGGCCATGCGCCAACGGCTGAACTGACGCGCTTCCCACCCCAAAAACAGGACTGGCGCTTGCCCTTGACCAATACGGCACAAGGCGCAACAGTCTGAAGCCATGACCCATGAGCCAGACGCCGCGCCGCACACCTCACCGCTGATAGACGCCGCCCGCCTGCGGGCATGGCTGGCGAACCACACACCGCCCGATCTGGTGGATGCCACCTGGTTCCTGCCCGGCAGCGGCGAAACCGACGCGGATGCCTTTGCCGCCCGCCATATTCCGGGCGCCGTATTTCTGGACATCGACACGGTGGCGGATCAGGCCAGCCCCCTGCCCCACATGCTGCCATCCCCGGACATGGCGGCCAGGGCATTTGCCGCGCTTGGCCTGCATCCGGGCCGCCCCGTGGTGGTCTATGATCAAAGCCCGATGCGATCCGCCGCGCGGGTCTGGTGGATGCTGCGGGCTTTCGGCTTCACGGATGTGGCGGTGCTGGATGGCGGGCTGAACGCCTGGCAGGCATCCGGCGGCCCGATAGCGGACGGTGCGGCCAGTGACGGGGCCGAGCCCGAACCGCTGCCCGCCACACTACCCGCCACATTGGCCGACCCCAGGGGCGTGGCGGACCTTGGGGCCGTGCGCGACGCCCTGGATGATCCCGACGCGGTGGTGCTGGATGCCCGCCCCGCCGAGCGCTTCACGGGCGCGGTGCCGGAGCCCCGCCCCGGCCTGCGGCCCGGCCACATGCCCGGCGCGGTCAATCTGCCCCTTGGCTGCCTTTATCACCCCGACGGGACCATGCTTGAGAAAGCTCAGCTTATCGATCTCTTTACAAGTCATGGCGTTGCCGAAGCGGATCGGATTGTGACAAGTTGCGGGTCTGGCGTGACGGCGGCCAGTCTGGTACTGGCGCTGGCCGTGGTGGGCCGAACCGCCGAACTATATGACGCAAGCTGGGCCGAATGGGGCGGCAGGCAGGATTGCCCGGTCGCAACCGGCGGATAGGCCGGATGCCGGGCCCGCGTGGCGGCATACCGGTTGCCGAAACAGTTTCGGGGTAAAGGAAAATCATGAGCACATCAGACAATCACCGCCGCCATTCAGCCACCCATGCGGTCACCGCGGGCCGCCGCAAGGATTGGACGCACGGCATCGTCAACCCCCCGGTCTACCGTGCATCCACCTGCACATTCGATACTTACGGCGAAATGCAGGACCGCCTGAAGGACAAGACCGGCCACAAGCTGTTCTATGGCCGCAAGGGCACGCCCACACACTGGGCCTTTGAAGAGGCGCTTCAGGAAATGGAGGGCGGCACGGAATGCAAGGTCTTCCCCTCTGGCGTGGCAGCCGTTACCGGGGCCATATTGTCGGTGGTGAAAAGCGGCGACCATGTGCTGATCACCGACAGCGTCTATGATCCCACGCGCAGCTTCGCAGACGGAATGCTCGCCACCCTGGGGGTGGAAACCAGCTATTATGACCCGCAGATCGGCGATGGTATCCGGGACCTGATCCGCCCCAATACCCGCGCCCTGTTCACCGAAAGCCCCGGCAGCCTGACCTTCGAGGTGCAGGACATGCCCGCCCTTGTGAAAGCCGCGCGGGACCATGACCTGTTCGTGTTGTGTGACAACACCTGGGCCACGCCGCTTTTCTTCCGCCCGCTGGAGCATGGCGTTGACCTGTCCATTCAGGCATGTACCAAATATATCGGCGGCCACAGCGATGTGATGCTGGGCGCGGTGGTGGCCAATGACCGCACGGCGCCCAGGCTGCGCAGCCTTGTACGCGCCCTTGGCCAGACCGCATCGCCCGATGATGTCTATCTGGCGACACGCGGCCTGCGCACCCTGCCCGTACGCATGGCGCAGCACCAGAAAAACGCGCTTGCCGTGGCGCACTGGCTGAACGGCCATCCCATGGTAGACCGGGTGTTACACCCCGCGCTTGAGGGCTGCCCCGGCCATGACCTGTTTCTGCGTGATTTTGACGGCGCCAGCGGCCTTTTCTCCATTGTGCTCACGGGCGGGGACTACCCCGACACCGCCGCCATGGTGGATGAAATGACCCTGTTCAAGATGGGCTTTTCCTGGGGCGGCTATGAAAGCCTGATCATGCCCAGCGATCCGGCCCGCTGTCGCAGTGTCACCCCGTGGCAGGCGCCGGGGCCGGTATTGCGGCTGCATATCGGGCTGGAAGAACCGGAAGACCTGATCGCCGAACTGGATCAGGGGCTGGAGCGCTACAAGGCGCATCTGGACCGGAAAGGCTGAAGGCGCAGCCATGACAGACGCGGCCATCAGCGCAATCGTCTGGCTCAGCCTGAAGGTGGCGTTCACGGTGGTGGCGCTGGGCCTTCCCCTTGCTCTGGCGCTGGCCTATCTGCTGGCTCGGCGGGATTTCCCCGGCAAGCTGGCACTGGACACGCTGCTCCATGCGCCGCTTGTGGTGCCGCCCGTGGTGGTGGGGTACGGCCTGCTGCTGCTGTTCAGCCCGGCGGCGCCGCTGGGCGGCTGGCTTGAAGCCCACGGGCTGGGGCTGGCCTATCGCTGGCAGGGGGCGGCACTGGCGGCGCTGGTCATGGCCCTGCCGCTGATGGTGCGCGCCATCCGGCAGGCGTTCGAGGCGGAAGACCCCGCCCTTGGCCAGTCGCTCGCCACGCTCGGCGTGCCGCCCCGGCGCCGCTTTTTCATGCTGTCCCTGCCGCTTGCCCTGCCCGGAATCGCCACCGGCGCCGCGCTGGGCTTTGCCCGCGCCCTGGGGGAGTTCGGCGCCACCATCACCTTTGTGGCCAATATTCCCGGCCAGACCCAGACATTGCCGCTGGCCATCTATACCGCGGCCCAAAGCCCCGGCGGCGAGACCACCGCGATGCATCTGGCGCTGATATCGCTGGTGCCTGCCCTGGCCAGCCTGGGCCTGTCGGAATGGATCAGTCGCCGCGCCCGGCGGCGGCGCGGCCTTCTGGGTGCGGCGCGATGACCGGCTCTGCGCCCCCGGCCATATCCCCCACACCCTCCCCAAAGCTGGATGTGGCCATTGATTACCACATTGCCGGTCAAGCCGGATCGGCGCGCTTCACCCTTGATGGCGGCATTACCGCGCTGATCGGGCCAAGCGGTTCGGGCAAGACCAGCCTGGCCCGGTTTCTGACCGGGCTCCTCACACCGGATCGCGGCCATGTTCTGTGGGGTGACACGCCGCTGTTTCACGCTGACACGGGCATCGATCTGCCGCCGCATCTGCGCGCCATGCCGCTGGTGTTTCAGGGCGCGGCGCTGATGCCCCATCAGCGCGTGCGGGCCAATCTGCTGGCCAGCCCCGCCGCCCGACCGGCACGGCTGGAAAAAGTGGCGGAAAGGCTGGGGATCGGCCACCTGCTGGCACGCTGGCCGCACACCCTGTCCGGCGGGGAGGCGCGCCGCGTGGCCATTGGCCGTGCCCTGATGGCCGACCCCAGAATGCTGATCCTGGACGAGGCCACCGCGGGGCTGGATCGCCCCCGACGACTGGAAACCCTGAGCCTGATCCGCGCGGTGAACCGGCGCTTTGGCGTGCCCGCCCTGATGATCACTCACACGGCGGAGGACATGCTGATGCTGGCGGATCAGGCGCTGGTGATGGACAGGCTGTCAGTGCAGGCCAGCGGGCCGCTCGGCGCTGTGCTGGAAGAGCCGGACACCATGGCCCGATTGGGCCTGAGCGACGCGGGCACCGTGCTGACGGGGGAGATTACCGCGCTGGAAGATGGCGTTGCCGCCGTGACCTCGGCGGACCTGAAATTACTGATCAATGGGGATCAACTGCACGGCACGGCGGCGCTGGGCGCGCAGGTGCGCCTGCGCTTGCGGGGCCGGGATGTGGCGCTCGCCCGCGCGCCCATGCCCCATAGCAGCATTCTCAACCAGATACCCTGCCGTGTGATCCACACACAAACCGGCTCACGCCATGAGCGGCTGGTGCATCTTGCGCCAGAGGCGGGCGGACAACCGCGCTTTCACGCCCGCATCACGGCCCGCTCCGCGTCGGCGCTCGGACTGGCGCCGGGAGACAGGATTACGGCCCTTATCAAGGCCGTCGCCGTGGCCCATACGTTGACGGATTGAATACCGGACAAACGCCACCGCCATGGCCCATGCGGGCGGTTCCCTGAGAGGTCTCGGCTTATTCCACCGCCAGATCAGCGGGCTTGATCCGGGGAATGTCTTCAGGCTTGCCGGGGCGGCCCAGATGGAAGCCCTGCGCCCAATCACAGCCATAGGAGCGCAGCAGAACCGCGCTCCGGGCGTCCTCCACCCCTTCCGCGGTGACTTTCAGGCCCAGATTATGGGCCATTTCCACGGTGGAGCGAACCAGAATGCGGTCTTCCTCCTCCCGCGCGAGGTTGAGCACAAAGGACTTGTCGATCTTCAGCTCATTCACCGGCAGGCGCTTGATATAGCTGAGCGAGCTGTACCCGGTACCGTAATCATCAATGGCGAGCCAGATGCCCAGCCGGGCCAATTGATCCAGCACTTCAAGGGCTCTTTCCATATCCCGCATCAGGGCGCTTTCGGTCACCTCAAGCTTCAGGCAATCCGCCTTCAGCCCCAACCGTGACAGGCACAGGCTGATTTCCGCCGGCAAGTCCGGGTTGATCAGATCCGTGGCGGACAGGTTGAACCCCACCTTCAAATCATGCCCCTGGCGCTGCCAACGGGCCACCTGGGCAAGGGCACATTCCAGACCATAGCGCGTCAGGGTACGGATATCCCCGGTCTGCTCGGCCAGGGGAATGAACTCGTCCGGCGGGATGAAGCCACGGCTGACGCTCTGCCAGCGCACCAGGGCCTCCGCGCCCACCACACGGCCCGTTTGCAGATCGAAGGCGGGCTGATAGGCGAACCCCACCTCGCCATTGTCAATGCCTTCGCGCAATTCGCTCATCACCGACAGGCGCAATTCCATGGACCGGTCCTGCTCGCCGTCATAAAGGGCCCAGCCATCACCGGCATTGATCGCCTGATCAACCGCGATGGAGCCGCGGCGCAGCAGGTCCGCCACCGTGTCACCGTGATCCGGCGCCACCACGCCGCCAAGGCGCAGCCCCACATCCACCGGCATACCGTCCACCGACAGCGGCTTGACGAACGCTTCCAGAACCGCCTCCGCCCGGTTCGCCAGTTCACTGGGCCGGTCAACCACCAGCGCGAAGCTGTCCGACGAGATGCGCGCCACATCCAGGCCCGTTGCATGGTGCAGCCGCTCGCCCGCCTGAGCCATCAGTTCGGTCAGATTTTCGTGATTCAGCGTGGCGCGCAACTGCGCCAGATGCTGTACCTCCATCACCATGACGCCGAAGCTTTCTTCCCGCGACAGGCGCTGCGCCACGGTTGCTTCAAAGCTGCGGCGGTTGGGCATCCCCGTTTCGCTGTCCGTGCGGGCCTGTTCCAGAAGCCGGCTTTCCCGGTCTTCAATGGCGCGGGCCATGGTGTTGAAACTTTCGGCCAAACGCCTGAATTCCCGGATCTGGCCGGGCACGCGCACATGCCGGTAGCGGCCCTGTGAAATCAGATGGGCACTTTGCAACAGATTGCGCAGGGGGCGGGTGAAGGCGCCCGCCACCACATAACTGCCCACCACCATGGCCCCGATGCCGAGAATGCCGATACCGAGCAGGGTCAGCCCCAGATCGTGATAGGCTTCCATGGCGGTATCCAGATTATGATAGAACAGCGCCGCAATTTCGGTGCCGCCTTCGGTGGTGGCCACCGGCGTTCGCCAGCCCAGAACGGTTTCCCCGTCCAGCACGAAATCGCCTACCGGGTCCGTGCCGGTATAAATTGGCGCGCCGACCACCTTTGAAAGCGCCTGCCGGCGTGATGTGGCCGCCGCCAATTGCCAATTATCCGCCCCCCCGCGGCGGAACAGAAAAGCCACATTGAGCTGCACGGGCGACAGGGAGCGGATTTTCAGAGCTTCCATTTCGTCAAGGTCGGAGCCGAAGACAATCCATGCCTGCGGGCTCGGCGCAAGCACCGGCGTGATGACCAGTTGTTGCAGAACGCCGTCCCATTCCACCACCCCCACCGCGCTGCCCGTGCGGGCGGCTTCCCGCATCAGCGCATCCGGCACGCGGGATACCGGGAAATCGCGCCCGGACTCGGATACATGTGTGATGGGTTCGTACAACGGGTCGAGCACCAGGGCCCGGTCGAAATCAAGCCTGAGGCGGAGCCGGGTCAGCGCCGCTTCGATATCATTGGCGCGGCCTTCATGAATGGCATTGCGGAAATCATAATCCCGCACCAGAAGATCGGCGGACTCGCTCAGCCGGGTCACACGGTCCTGAAACACCCGTTCCAGCACGCGGGCGGATGCACCGAGCTGGTCCATCACGGAATTTCGCACGGAATAGGCGGCGGAATTGTAGAGCGCGGCGAAAATCACCACGAGCCCGATGATGAACAGCAATGAGAAGGTGAGCGCCAGCCGGTCCTTGATCTTCAGCATCAGCATGGCACACCTTTCCGGCATCGGGCACAAGCCGCGTGCGCCCCCCCTGAGGTGGAAGCCCTGCCAAAACCGGGAGCACGTACATTCACCCTGCACACCCCCACTGATCAACCACTATCGCACACATCGCGCCCAAAACCGTCTGGACCCTGCCAGAAATTGAGCGAGCCACGACGACCCCGCCCTGTCAAGCATCCCGGATCGGCGCATATGGCAAGAAAAGACGATTCCGTGCGCCGACAAGGGTTTACGCCGTGTCACCTTTGCGTGACTTTCCCCGAAAGGCAAGAAGGGATTGTCGCCGCCCCGCGCGCACCGGCCCCGGATGTAGCGGGATACAGATGCCGGATGAGCAAGATGGGCATGGCGCCGCCATCACCGGGCGCCATGCCCCACCGTCGCTTTTAGCGGTCGTCGAAGCCGCCGACGGTGTCTTCCATGTCTTCCAGTGGGACGGCCTTTGTTTCCGGCACGATGAAGTGCACGAACAGCACCTGGCCCACCATCATCAGGGCGAAGAAGCCGAAG
>NZ_JBBJLN010000017.1:0-15023 GCF_037658235.1 Yunchengibacter salinarum
GTTCGCCCGGATGCCGAACCGCGCCGCCACTGCCTTGACGGTGGCACCAGGCTGAAGGGTCTCCGCGACAATCTGCGCCTTCACCTCATCCGGCCAGCGCCGTTGACCGGACGCGTATATCTCAACCCCCAGCGATCTGAGAAACGCATTTGTAGCACACATTGCGAAACGCACTCCTTGCCTGACAACAGGAACGGACTCGCATCGCCCAAAACAAAATGAAAGGTGGGGGCCAGCTGGCGTTTACACTATTTCGATGAACTGCTGGAACGCAGCTATAGCGATCTCCGCTTACAAAACCACACCGAACGCTTGGACAAGCGCTTCGATCTATACACCAAGATGAGCAAGGCCGAGAGGGCGGCATGACTTACAACAATGGTATATTAGTTATATTAGTAGCTCCAACTCTAATGGCAATTGGGTTTCTTCGGGTATTTTTAATCAATGAGGAAATACAAAGCCGACTTAAATTTGCACAACAATACAGAGAGAACTTTCTTAATTACTGCGGTAGTTTCGGAAAAGATAACAAAACCTACAACTATATTATACTTCACTTAAACAAAATGCAATTAGAACTGGGGTCAGCGGGAATAATATCGAAATTTAAACCGCCAGGCGCCAATTATATTGTTTCAAATGTGCCAGTCATTTCGCACCTTATCCCCGAAATCAGACGCCTTATCGACGAGAATGATCAATCTGGCATTGGAGTTTTTAATAGAATTATTGTCGATTACATGAAGACTGTCGATGAAATAATTCTTAGTCATATTGGCACGTTAGAGACAAAAGATGATACATATAAAAAAATGAAAAGAAATCCACTTATTTGGCTGCGCGAAGGGTCTGGTGTTATAATTTCTTTTCCGTTTTATGTATCGAGTATTTTTGGTATTTTTGGGAAAACATTTTTAGATTTATTGAAAGGAAATATTGTTTTTAATCTCATAAATCTAATTGCAGTCATCATAAGTATAGCATCAGGGTTGATGACGTTGTTACTGGGATGGAAACGAACCCTTGAACTTATTACTTCATTTATAGGTTAGTAAGAATCCGAAAGGCAGTTCACTATGATAGCAGACAAACACGCCCCCTCCGTCTCCGTCACCTATGCGCAGACTGGCAGCGCGACCAAGTCGAACGAGCTTGGGATGCGGCCCATGCAGGAGCGGGCCTTTGAGAAGCGCGGGGAGCCCTATCTGCTGATCAAGTCGCCGCCGGCATCCGGCAAGAGCCGGGCGCTGATGTTCATTGCTCTGGACAAGCTGCACAATCAGGGCATCCGAAAGGCGATCATCACCGTGCCGGAAAAATCCATCGGTGCCAGCTTCAACGATGAGCCCTTGACCGAGTTCGGCTTTCACCATGACTGGCGCGTGGCGCCGAAATGGAACCTGTGCAATGCACCGGGGGAGGAAGGCAGCAAGGCGGCCTCTGTCGGCGCGTTTCTGGAAAGCGACGATCGCACCCTTGTCTGCCCCCATGCCACCTTTCGCAATGCGGTGGAAAAGTTCGGCGTGGCGGCGTTTGATGACTGCCTGATCGCCGTGGACGAGTTTCACCATGTCTCCGCCAACCCGGATAACAAGCTGGGCGCGCAACTGGCGGACCTGATCGCCCGCGACCGGGTGCATATCGTGGCCATGACCGGCTCTTATTTCCGGGGCGATGCGGAAGCGGTGCTGTCGCCGCAGGACGAGGCCAGGTTCGAGACCGTCACCTATACCTATTATGAGCAGCTCAACGGCTATAACTGGCTGAAAACGCTGGATATTGGCTATTATTTCTATACCGGCCCCTATGCCGATGAAATTCTGGCCGTGCTGGACCCCGCCGAGAAGACGATCATTCACATCCCCAGCGTCAATTCCCGCGAAAGCACCAAGGACAAGATCAAGGAGGTGGAGCACATCATCGACGCGCTTGGCGATTGGCAGGGCACCGATCCCGAGACCGGCTTTCAGCTTGTGAAAACCGGTGATGGCCGCGTGCTGCGCATCGCCGATCTGGTGACCGACGATCCATCCAAGCGGGACCGGGTGTCCGCCGCGCTGAAAGACCCGGCCCAGAAGAACAACCGCGATCATGTGGATATCATCATCGCGCTCGGCATGGCCAAGGAAGGGTTCGACTGGATCTGGTGCGAGCACGCCCTGACCGTCGGCTATCGCGCCAGCCTGACCGAAATCGTGCAGATCATTGGCCGCCCCACCCGCGACGCCGAGGGCAAGACCCGCGCCCGTTTCACCAACCTGATCGCCGAGCCGGACGCATCGGAAGACACCGTGGTGGATGCCATCAATGATACGTTGAAGGCCATCGCCGCCAGCCTGCTGATGGAACAGGTGCTCGCCCCGCGTTTCAACTTCACGCCGAAGAACGGGAACAGCGGCCCGGTGGACGGCTTCGATTACGGCGAAGGCGGTTATGACCCTGATAAGTGCAATATGGGCTTCAATGAGGAACAGGGCGCGTTCCAGATCGAGATCAAGGGCCTTGTCGAGCCGAAATCGGAAGAAGCCGAACGCATCTGTCAGGAGGATCTGAACGAGGTCATCACCGCCTTTGTGCAGGACAAGCCCACCATCGAACAGGGCCTGTTCAACGAGGAAGTGGTGCCGGAGGAACTCACCCAGGTTCGCATGGGCAAGATCATCCGGGATCGCTACCCGGACCTGGATGCCGGGGATCAGGAGGCCGTGCGCCAGCACGCCATTGCCGCGCTCAACCTGACGCAGGAGGCAAAAGCGGCCGCCGCCGGGGCCGATACGGACACCGGGCACGCCGCGAACACGGCGCTGATCGATGGTGTGCGGAAATACATCACCGATGTGCGGGAGCTGGATATCGACCTGATCGACCGGATCAACCCGTTTGGGGAGGCCTATGCCATTCTTGCCAAAACCATGAGCGAGGAGAGCCTGAAGCAGGTTCAGGCGGTCATCGCTGCGAAAAAGGTCAGCATGTCGATTGAGGAAGCCCGCGAACTGGCGAAACGTGCGCTCAAATTCAAGCAGGAGCGCGGGCGGCTTCCCGCCATCACCGCCGCCGACGCATGGGAAAAGCGGATGGCCGAAGGCGTCGCCTATCTCGCCAGGGCGAAGGCGGAGGCCGCCAATGGCTAACTCCCGGTTCACCGATGAGGATGACGCGCTGCTCGATGCGCTCGGCGTTGAGGTCGAGGCGGAGAAAAAGAAAAGCCTGTCTCCGCGGGAGGAGCGGATTATCGCCGGCTTCGAGGATATCCAGCGCTTTTACGACGAGCATGGCCGCGCACCGCAACACGGCGAGGACAATGACATCTTCGAGCGCATCTATGCGGTGCGGCTCGATCGCTTGCGCCAGTTGGAAGAATGCAGAACGCTTCTGGCGCCGCGCGACCATCAGGGCTTGCTGGCCGACACCCCCGGCGATGCCACCCCGGAAGAGGCCGAAATCGACGACGATGCCCTGCTGGAACAATTGGACATTGAAGGCGAAACAGCCCCCATAACCGAGCTGAAGCATGTGCGATCCAGCGCGGAAAAGCGCGCCGCCGAGGAAATCGCGAACCGTCAGCGCTGCGAGGATTTCGAGACCTTCAAGCCGCTGTTCGCACAAGTGCAGGACGAGCTGGACCAAGGGCTGCGCGAAACCCGTGCCTTTGAACGAAAGGCCGAGATTGAACCGGGGAAGTTTTTCATCCTCGGCGGGCAAAAAGCCTATGTCGCGCATATGGGGGAGACGTTTCCCAATGAAAAAGGCCACATAGACGCGCGCCTTCGCCTGATTTTCGACAATGGCACCGAAAGCAATATGCTGATGCGCTCCCTGCAACGTGCGCTGCATAAAGATGAAGCGGGCCGCCGTATTACCGAACCTACAGCCGGGCCACTCTTCGCCGATGATCCGGCGGACGGGGATGAAGCAAGCGGAACGATCTATGTGCTGCGCAGCAAATCCGACCTGCCCGTGGTGAAAGAACACCGCGATGTGCTCCACAAGATCGGCGTGACCAGCGGCAAAGTGGAACGCCGCATCGCCAACGCACCAACCGACCCCACCTTCCTGTTGGCCGAGGTTGAAATAGTCGCAACTTATGAGTTATACAATATCAACCGTACAAAACTGGAAACCCTGATCCACCGCGTTTTCGACCCAGCCCGCCTGGACATCAAAATCAACGACCGCTTCGGAAATCCGGTCGTACCGCGCGAATGGTTCCTGGTGCCACTTTTCGCAATTGATGAGGCTGTGGAGAAAATAAAAGATGGAACGATTGGGGAGTACCTTTACGATCCAAGCACCGCCCAAATAATAGAGCGAGACGATGCACATTGATTTAGTGGAACTGGCAAATTTCAGAAAGTTGAAATCTGTCCGGGTTGGCATAGCCAACGAAACCACGGTGTTTGTCGGCGCCAATAACAGCGGCAAAACATCAGCAATGCTTGCGCTCCGCTACTTTTTGGTAGAGCGCGAAAGAGAACATTTCTCGCTCAATGATTTTACTCTGGCGCATTGGCCTGCAATTAATCAAATGGGCCTTGATTGGGAGAGCGCAAAAAAAAAGGATCAGCCACTTCCATCCCCAAATTGGGGACCATTCCTCCCGTTTCTGGATGTTTGGCTTCACGCTGAAAAGAATGAAGCTCATTTCGTCCAAAAGCTGATACCCACGCTTGATTGGAATGGAGGACGGCTCGGCGTTCGACTTCGGCTCGAACCCAAAGACGCCGACCAACTCCAGAAAGATTATTTGAACGCTCGCGATGAGGCCCGCAGCATTGAGGCTGCCGACGAAGCCGCCGGGGATGGCAGGGGCGTAGATTCTCAGACAGCTATAGTTTTGTGGCCTCGTTCTCTGACCGACTTCATGCAGCGCCGTTTTGGCAGCCTGTTCACCGTTCAGTCTTACATTCTTGACCCCGAAAAGCTTGTTGACCCGGAGCATGGCGAAGCGAAGCCACAAGCCTTGCCTGCCGATCCCGTTCCCATCGGTAGTGAGCCGTTCCAGGGGCTCATTCGCATCGATGAAATCAGTGCACAGCGTGGCTTCGGCCAAGTCGATGGATTGAAAGACTTCGATGACGACGGCAGGTTATCTGGCTCAACTACCACACGGCGCATGTCAAATCAGCTTCGGCGTTACTGGAGTAAGCACCTAGACCCGTTCGAAAATCCTGACCCTCAAGACATTGAAGCGCTCAGAGCGATCGAAAAGGCGCAGCAGGCCTTTGATTCTCGGCTTAAGGATGGCTTTTCACCCGCCATCCAAGAAGTCGAAGGTATGGGTTATCCCGGCGTTACCGACCCCAAGCTCAAAATTTCAACCCGCCTTAAGCCCGTTGATGGCCTTAATCATGACGCCGCCGTGCAATACGTGGTCACTGCGAACGATGGCGAAAAATCCATCGAACTGAACTTACCAGAGGATTCCAACGGTCTCGGTTATCAGAACCTCATTTCTATGATTTTCCGGCTTATGAGTTTTCGTGACGCTTGGATGCGCGTCGGAAAAGCGGCGACCGCAACAGAAACGCTTATTCCGCCATTGCATTTGGTTCTAATCGAAGAACCCGAGGCGCACCTTCACACGCAGGTCCAGCAGGTCTTCATCCGGCAGGCCTATAAAATTCTGCGCAAACACGACGTTCTTGGCAGCTCAAAGGCGCTTAAAACCCAACTTATGGTAAGCACTCACTCCAGCCATATCGCGCACGAATGCGATTTTGACCACTTGCGATATTTCCGACGTCTTCCTGCCATTGGCTCGTCTGTTCCACTTTCTTGCGTTGTGAACTTGGGCACAGTTTTTGGGACAGATGTTGAGACGAAGCGCTTCGTTACCCGGTACATCAAGGTGACGCATTGCGATCTCTTTTTTGCTGATGCCGCGGTTTTCGTAGAAGGGCCGGCAGAACGGGTTTTAGTACCGTTCTTTGTGCAAAATCACCCCGAACTTGAGACGCTTCACGAGTGCTACATCACTTGGCTTGAGATCGGCGGAAGCCACGCCCATCGGCTCAGACCCCTTGTCGAACACCTTGGCCTTACCACTTTGATTATCACCGACCTCGATGCTTGCGATGCCGAAGGCAAGAAGGCCGTGCCCCGACGCGGTGCTGACCTTTCAACGCGAAACCAGACACTTAAAAGTTGGTGCCCAAACAACAGCGATTTGGACGCTCTGATGGACCTGAACGCACACGCGAAAAGCATTTGGTACAAGGAGCAGCGCTTTTCCGTTCGGGCCGCTTACCAGTGTCCTGTCGAAATCAATTTCCAAGGTAGTAAAGCCGAAGCGTTGTGCAATACGCTGGAAGATGCTTTGGTCATGGAGAACCAAGCTCTTTTTGTTGCACATACGGGCACCGGGCTTTGGGCAAAATTCAAGACCGCGATCGAGCAAAGCAGCGACTTGGGGGCTTTGAGTAAGGCGATCCTCAAAGTCCTAGACAACGGCGGCAAAGCTGAATTCGCCCTCAACCTCTTGGAACTTGAAAATCCGAAGGATTTGCGACCGCCATTCTATATTCGAGATGGATTGACTTGGCTTATTGAGCAGCTAAAGGAAAGACAGCAGGATTTGGGCATAGCTTCTCCAGTATCGACCGAAAATTCGGAGGAGCAGTAGGCCGGATGACCGACAAATTGGCTCTCACTTCAAACATAGCCCTAGACGATCCCGTTGATGAGGCAATAGCCAGCTATCTCAGTCCGAAGGAGCCCAAGAGCTTCTTCCTCTTTGCTGGTGCTGGCTCAGGCAAAACCCGTTCGCTCGTCAAAGCGTTGAATTTCATACGCGTCAACCACGGGCGCGAGCTCGCATTGCACGGCCATCGGGTGGGCGTGATAACCTACACCAACGCTGCCTGCGATGAGATCAATCGTCGGATAGATTTTCATCCGCTCTTCTACGTTGCGACGATCCACAGCTTCGCATGGGAGCTCATCAAGGGCTTTCATCACGATATCCGCGAATGGCTTCGCGAGAATCTGGAAGCGGAAATTAAGCAACTCCGGGAAGAAGAAGAGAAAGGCCACGCAGGAACCAAGGCATCTATCACCCGTCGGACTAAGGTCGAGTCCAAGAGCAGACGACTAGATAATCTCGATTCCAGCCAGTCTTTTTCCTACAGCCCGAACGGCGAAAATTCAGAGCCCAACGCACTCAACCACACTGAAGTTATCGCCATTTGTGCGGCCTTTCTATCTCGCAAGCCCTTAATGCGTTGGATACTCATAGGACGGTATCCTTTTCTCCTTATCGATGAAAGTCAGGACACCAACCGACATCTTATTGATGCACTCTTTGTCGTCGAAAAGGAGCAGTCAGGGCACTTTTCGCTCGGCCTCATCGGTGACCTCATGCAACGCATCTACCAAGACGGCAAGGAGCGTATTGAGGATGAACTCCCCGACAGTTGGGGGAGGCCTTCGAAAAAGCTCAATCATCGATGCCCCAGGCGCATCGTTCAACTCATTAATAAAATTCGCGAAGCTGTAGATATCCATACTCAAGAGCCGAGATCTGACGCGATCCAAGGTCAGGTGAAACTATTTATCCGACCGACAACCACGGCTGACCGAAGCGCCACCGAAGATGCCCTTCGAGCCCAGATGGCCGAGTATTCTGAAGACGACGCGTGGAATAATCAGGCTCGTTGTAAGATTCTTACGCTTGAACACCACATGTCAGCGAAGCGCCTTGGCTTTGAAAACGTATTTAGTCCGTTTTACGCAATCGATAGTTGGCGAACTGGGTTGCTGGACGGCAGCCTTCCGCCTCTGCGTTTCTTCATTAAGGCAATTTTGCCTCTTGTTGAGGCACAGAGAGATGGAGACCGGTTCGCAGTTTCAAGGCTGGTCCGCCAGTCTTCGCCTTTGCTGACCCCTCGCGCCCTTGAAGAGGCATCTGATCCAAGCGAATTGCTGAAGCAGGCAAAGACAGGTGTGGAAGCTCTCATGGCGCTTTGGGATGAAGGTGAGCCGACCTGCGGCGATATATTGCTCTGTGTAGCCGAACATCGGCTTTTCGAAGTGCCGGATTCCTTGCAATCCGCATTTGCCGTAATTAGAGGCCCGGTTGAGTCCTCCGCTGAGGACGAGGAAGCCGATCCTCTAAGCGAGCGAATGTCTGCGATTCTTTCGTTTTTGAAAGCGCCATTTTATGAAATTGACATCTATCGAAAATATGTGGCTGGCTTGGCTTCATTCGACACTCATCAAGGCGTAAAAGGGTTGGAATTCGAGCGTGTCATGGTCATCCTGAACGATGCTGAAGCGCGTGGTTTTATGTTCGGGTATGGAAAGTTGTTTGGCGACAAGGAATTGTCCAACACCGACCTGAATAACATCAACAAAGGCAAGGATAGTACAGTCGACCGAACGCGCCGCCTTTTATACGTTACATGTAGCCGTGCAAAACGCAGCTTGGCATTGGTTGTCTATGCCGAGAATCCGGAAGCTGTAAAGGCGCATGTTATTAAGAACAGTTGGTTTTCTGAAGGAGAGGTCGATATTGCTTAGAGCGCAGCCCCGGAGCTCACTTCAGCCAAAATAGCCGACCCCAGCACACACACCGCCTTGACTCCTGCGCTCCATATAAGAACATATGGTGAACATATGGCATGAGTCGGATGGTGGATTGGTGATGACGGCGAGCAATGACAACAAGGGCCAGGGCGCGGACGGGGCGGGTGCGGGGGCTGGTGATTCCGCCGC
This sequence comes from Yunchengibacter salinarum, assembly GCF_037658235.1. Lineage (NCBI taxonomy): Bacteria > Pseudomonadati > Pseudomonadota > Alphaproteobacteria > Kordiimonadales > Kordiimonadaceae > Yunchengibacter > Yunchengibacter salinarum. The sequence continues at coordinate 8,716 of NZ_JBBJLN010000017.1, forward strand.
CTTGCAGCGGGTGATTGACCGGCTGGAGGGGCGCGGGGCGCATCTGGCGGCGGGTGCGGCGGGCGCCACAGGTTTCGGGGACCCGCTGATCGACGGCGCCGTGCGGGACGGGGCGCTGGCGGACGGGGCGCTGCACGAACTGGTGGCGCCGGAAGGCAATCCGGGCGCGGCCTCGGCGCTGGTGGCGGGGCTGGCGGCGCGGATCGCGGCGCGGCGGGCGGGGCCGGTGCTGTGGGTCATCCCGGCGGAGGCCGCGCGGGAGCGGGGCCTGCCCTACGGCCCCGGCCTGATTCAGGCGGGGCTGGACCCGGCCCGGCTGATGCTGGTGCGCCCGGCCAGCCGGCGCGATGCCCTCTGGGCCATGGAGGAGGCGCTCGGCAGCGGCGCGGTGGCCGCCGTTCTTGGCGAGGGGGTGGACACCGGCCTTACCGAAAGCCGCCGCCTGGCGCTGGCCGCCCGCACCAGCGGCACGCCCGCCCTGCTGCTCTGCCACGGCGCGGCCCCCAGCGGCAGTGTGGCCCGCAGCCGCTGGCGCATTGCCAGCCGCCCTGGCCATGTGGCCGCCGCCCATCGCCCCTTGCGGCCCCGCTACGGGCTGGACTTGTTACGCGCCCGAACCGACCGCCCCCATGGCTGGACCGTGGAAGGCCCGGCCTTCGCCCATCCCGGCACAGCCCCAAAGGCATCTCACCATGAAACGGTTTCTTTCCCTGTGGTTTCCCCGGTGGCGGATCGAGCGCTGGCACCGCCGCCGCGCCGCCACCAATCCGGCTGAGGGGTCGGCAGACAGGCCGGCAGACAGGCCCTTTGCCCTGACCGGCGACGCGGCGGGCGCCCGGCGGCTGGTGGCGGTGAACGGGGCCGCCGCCCGGCTCGGCCTGCACGCGGGGCAGGGCCTGGCGGACGCCCGCGCCGTCTGCCCCGATCTGCACGTGGCGGCGCGGGAGGACGCGGCGGACGCCGCGGACCTCACCCGCCTTGCCCACTGGGCCACCCGCTGGTCCCCCTGGGTGGCGGCGGACGCCCCCGACGGCCTGATGCTGGACATCAGCGGCGCCGCCCATCTGTTCGGCGGGGAGCGGGCCATGCTGGACCGGATCGGCGCGCGCATGGCCGCCCTCGGCCTCACCTGCCGGGGCGCTATCGCGGAGACGGTGGGCGCCGCCCACGGCCTGGCCCGCTTTGGCCGGGACGCGGCCCCCATCCTGCCCACCGGCGCGCTGGCGGACGGCGTGGCGGGCCTGCCCGTGGCCGCCCTTCGGCTGGACGGGGAGACCCGCGCCACGCTCACCCGGCTGGGGCTTGCCCGCGTGGGCGATGTGATGGCCCTGCCGCGGGTAACGCTGGCCCGCCGCTTTCGCGGCCATGACCGGGCGGGGGCGCAGACCCGCGCGCTGGTCTGGCGGCTGGACCAGATGCTGGGGCTGGACGCGGAACCGGTGACGCCGGTGGCCCCGCCGCCGGACTGGCGCGCCCGCCGCACCCTGCTGGAGCCGGTGCAGCACAGCGCCCGGCTTGCCCGCATCGCCGATGAGCTGGCCGACGATCTCTGCGCGGCGCTGGCGCGGGCGGAGCGGGGCGCGCGGCGCTTTCGCCTGCACGCCTTCCGGGTGGATGGAGCGGTGCAGACCGTATCGCTCGCCACGAGCCGCCCCACCCGCGCGCCCGCGCACATCACCCGCCTGCTGGCGGAGAAGCTGGACGGGCTGGACGCGGGCTTCGGCTTCGACATGGTGATGCTGACGGCGGGGCAGGTGAGCCCCCTTGCCCCGGCGCAGGCCAGCACGCTTGCCCGCGATCCGGCGCAGGACACCCTCGCCCGTCTGGTGGACCGGCTCACCGCCCGGCTGGGGGCGGGCGCGGTCGGCCGCCCGGTGCACCGCCCCGGCCATCAGCCGGAAGATTGCCAGACCGTCACCGCACCCTATGCGGACACCGGCGGCTGGCACAGCCTGCCCCCGCTCGCCGCCCGGCCCGTGCGCCTGCTGATGCGCCCGGAACCGGTGGATGTGATCGCCGATGTGCCGGACGGCCCGCCCCACCGCTTTCGCTGGCGGCGGGTGAGCCATACGGTGACCCATGCGGAGGGGCCGGAGCGCATCAGCCCGGACTGGTGGCGCGCGCCGGGGGACGAGACCACGCCGCGCGACTATTACCATGTGGAGGATACGGCGGGCCGCCGCTTCTGGCTGTTCCGGCGCGGGCTTTATGCCGCCCGGCCCGGCCTGCTCACCGCCGCCAGCCCCCATGCGCCGCGCTGGTATCTGCACGGGCTGGACCGATGAGCAAGGCCCTGCCCCCCTATAGCGAACTGATGGCGGTGAGCGCCTTCAGCTTTCTGCGCTCCGCCGCGCAGCCGGAAGAGCTGGTGCAGGTGGCGCACCGGCTGGGGCTCGGCGGCCTTGCCGTGACCGACCGCAACAGCATGGCCGGGCTGGTGCGCGCCCACCAAGCGGCGAAGGAGGCGGGGCTCGCCTTCATGCCCGGCGTCTGGCTGGCGCTGGCGGACGGGGTGGACCTGCTGGCCTATCCCACCGACCGGGCGGCCTATGGCCGCCTGACCGGCCTCATCACCACCGGTTACGGGCGCGGCGGGGAGCATGGCGCGGCGGGGGAGTGCATCCTGTATCTGGGCGATGTGGCCGCCGCGGCCGAGGGGCAGGTCTTCGCCCTTCTGGCCACGGACGGGCTGGATGTGGCCACCCTCAACCAGATACGGGAAAAGCTGGATGCGCCCCTTTATCTGGGCCTGCGCGTTTTCCATGACGGCGCGGACCAGACCCGGCTGGCGGGCTGGGCCGCGCTTGCCGGCAAAGCCGGGGTGCCGGTGGTGGCGCTGGGCGATGTGCGCCTGCCCGCCATCGGCCGCAAGCCGTTGCTGGACGTGATGACCTGCATCCGCCACCACACCACGCTGGACGCGGCGGGCTATCGGCTCGCCCGCAACGGCGAGGCCATGCTGAAACGGCCTGAGGAAATGGCCCGCCTGTTCGCCGCCGTGCCGGAGGCCGTGACCAACACCCGCCGCATCGTCCGGCGCTGCCGCTTCTCGCTGGACAGTCTGGCCCATGACTACCCGGACGAGCCGGTCGCCCCCGGCGAGACGCCGCAAAGCCAGTTGGAAAAAAACACATGGGCCGGGGCCGAGGCGCGTTTCCCGGATGGTATCCCCCGGCGGGTCCGCGCCATGCTGGAGCGGGAACTGGCCCTGATCGGCGAGATGGGCTATGCGCCTTATTTCCTGACCGTGCACGATATCGTCAACTTTGCCCGGTCACGGGAGATCTTGTGCCAGGGGCGCGGCTCGGCGGCCAATTCCATCACCTGTTACTGCCTGGGCATCACCGCCGTGAACCCGGCGGAGATCGACCTGCTGTTCGAGCGCTTCATCTCGAAGGAGCGGGACGAGCCGCCGGACATCGATGTGGACTTCGAGCATGAGCGCCGGGAAGAGGTGATCCAGTATATCTATGCCCGCTATGGCCGCCACCGGGCGGCGCTGGCGGCGACGGTGATCCGCTACAAGGCGCGCTCGGCGCTGCGGGAGGTGGGGAAAGTGATGGGCCTCTCTGCGGATGTGGTGGGCGCGCTGGCGGGCACGGTCTGGGGATCGCGCGATGCGGTGCCGGAAGAAACACTGGCCCAGGCGGGGCTCGCCAGTGACGATCCGCGCATCCGGCAGACGCTGGCGCTGGCTCAGGAGCTGATCGGCTTTCCCCGGCATCTGAGCCAGCATGTGGGCGGCTTTGTGCTGACCCAAAGCCCCTTGAGCGATGTGGTGCCCATCCGCCCGGCGGCCATGGACGGGCGCACCATGGTGGAATGGGACAAGGATGATCTGGATGCGCTCGGCATTCTGAAGATCGATGTGCTGGCGCTGGGCATGCTCACCTGCCTGCGTAAAGGCTTTGATCTGCTGGCCGGGCATCACGGCAAGCCGCTCACCCTCGCCAGCCTGCCGCGGGAAGACCCGGTGACCTATGCCATGCTCTCCCGTGGGGACAGTCTGGGCGTGTTCCAGGTGGAAAGCCGGGCGCAGATGGCCATGCTGCCGCGCATGCGCCCGCGCACCTTTTACGATCTGGTGATCGAGGTGGCGATCGTGCGCCCCGGCCCCATTCAGGGGGACATGGTGCATCCCTATCTGCGCCGCCGCAACGGGGCGGAGGCGATCGAGTTCCCCGCCCCGGACCCCGCCTTTGGCGAGGCGGACGAGTTGAAGGACGTGCTGGGCAGGACGCTGGGCGTGCCGCTGTTCCAGGAGCAGGCCATGAAGATCGCCATGGTGGCGGCGGGCTTCACTGGCGGCGAGGCGGATCGGCTGCGCCGGGCCATGGCCGCCTTCCGCAAGACCGGCCGGATCGCCGGCTTCCGCGACAAGTTCATCACCGGCATGACGGCACGCGGCTATGACCCCGCCTTTGCCGAGCGCTGCTTCAGCCAGATCGAGGGCTTCGGCGAATACGGCTTTCCCGAAAGCCACGCGGCCAGCTTCGCGCTGCTGGTCTATGCCTCCGCCTGGATGAAGGGCCACTATCCGGCGGCCTTTTGCTGCGCGCTGTTGAACAGCCAGCCCATGGGCTTTTACGCCCCCGCTCAGATCGTGCGGGACGCGCGCGAACACGGCGTCACCATCCGCCCGGTGGACGTGCGCCACAGCCGGTATGACAGCACGCTGGAGTCGGACACGACCAGCCATGGGGGCCGGACGGTGCGCCTGGGCCTGCGCCAGATCAAGGGGCTGGGGGCGGAGGTGGCCGAAGCGCTGGCCGCAGCCCCGAAAGGTGCCTTTGCCGATATGGGCGCGCTTCACCGGGCCACGGGGCTTTCCCGTGCGGTGCTGGAAAAGCTGGCGGCGGCGGATGCCTTCCGCAGCATGGGGCTGGGCCGCCGGGAGGCGCTGTGGCAGGTGAAAGGGCTGGTGGACGCGCCCGACCTGCCGCTGTTCACGGCCAACACGGCAGAGGCGACGGGCCATGAGCCGGGCGTGAGCCTGCCCGCCATGGCGGAGGCGGAACAGGTGGTGGACGACTATCAGACCCTGCGCCTGTCCCTGCGCGCCCATCCCCTGAGCTTTTTGCGGGACCGGCTGACGGCGGACGCCGTCACCCCCGCCGCCGGGCTCGCGGCCCTTGGGGACGGCGCGCGCGTCACCGTCGCCGGGCTGGTGCTGGTGCGCCAGAAACCGGGCAGCGCCAGGGGTGTCACCTTCGTCACGCTGGAAGACGAGACCGGCGTGGTGAACGCGGTGATCTGGAAGGACCTGTTCAAAGCCCACCGCGCCGAGGTGATGGGCAGCCGCCTGATGGCGATCACCGGCAAGGTGCAGAAAAGCGACGGCGTCACCCATGTGATCGCCAAAAGGATCACCGACCGGTCCTCCCTGCTAATGACCCTCTCCAATGCCCCCGACACCAGCACGCCAGGCCCCCACCAACCGGCCACCCACCCAAGAGACACCCGCGACCTGGTGCCCAAGGCACGGGAGTTCAAGTAAGGGGGCTTAATTGCTGGTCAGGCGTGTCGGCTCACATCGAAGGGTATCACCGTCCGCCACTTCCCAGTGGCGGCCTGTGCGCAAAAAGTGCAGCAGGTCGACACGAAGATAGACCACCTTGCGGCCCAGATAGCGCGGGCGGGGCCCGCGCTTCCGGCACCGCCAAGTGGTCAACGTTTTCGAAGTCGAGCCGAGCACCTTCGCGGCCTCGTCGGTGGTCAGGGCTTCAAAGAGCCAATCCGGGTCATCAATCGGCATCACGGTACCTCCATCTGGTTATACCGCGACGGTGACAAGGAAGGCACAAATATGCACGCCGGGAAAATTCATTAATCAATCTTAACTATAAAAGAGCCGCGATTCCTAGAGAATGCCCTTCGCCCCAGGCATGATATCGGGCACTTCAGATAAGCGAACAGCACATCACCTTCAAAAAGTCACCGCATAAACCAGCCCCCAACAAAGGGGGGAAACCCCCGGCAGCCCGCATCAAGATTCAGATCTGTCATGCTTACATCGTGCTTACACGGCGGCGGGTGCTGATTGATGTTCATACAGAAAACCCCGCCAACATCCTGTGTTGACGGGGAAAATTTGGTTGCGGGGGCAGGATTTGAACCTGCGACCTTCAGGTTATGAGCCTGACGAGCTACCGGACTGCTCCACCCCGCGGCAATTCGATTTTTTGAGACTTTCAGTAAACAACGTGATTTTTTTGTATCATTGATGGGCGGATCTGGCGGCGACCTACTCTTCCGCGGCTTGAGCCGGAGTACCATCGGCGTAGGCCTGTTTCACTTCCGAGTTCGGG
>NZ_JBBJLN010000018.1:0-14732 GCF_037658235.1 Yunchengibacter salinarum
GCGGCAGAAGCGGTTCCAGAGCCGCCCACTCCGCATCCGTTAAATCGCTTGGCAAACGCAGTCCTTCGCGGGCAAACTGCCGACGGGTGATATCAGTCCACATCCTGTGCCTCCATGGTGGCTTCGCAACTTCCATGAATCACAAGTGACTGATATCACTCAATTCCTTTTTCGGTCAGGCTCTCAGTAGCCACAGCGCATGCTGCGGCCGAACCGCCTCGCCATGGGCGGCCTTGTTGCCGTGAATGCGAATGGCGTGCAATTTGTCCAGAACGACCTTCGGAGTGACGGCTTCAAACGCATTATTCTTGAGCAGGTCAACAAAGGTCGGCTGCTCCGGTCTCGGGAGAGCCAAATCTCGATAGATGTCCTTGGTTAGGTTTTCAGCAAAAAGCCGCAGCTTTACGAGTGCGCTAGCAGGGTCCGCTTGTGCGTAGGCTTCGGCAAACCCGCCGAGCTCGGCGAGTCCGGGCCAGTCATCGCGCAATATTTCGAAGTTTTCCGATTTCATGCCTTCGCCTCCGCTAATGCGGCTTCGAACGCAACTTGGTTCGCCACAACCACCGGTATCTCGTGGGGATTATCGAGCTTGTCAGCGATATCCAGACGCAAACGCTTCTGAAAGTAGTAGAGCAGTGCTTTTCGGACATGAACTTCGACAAGCCCATCGAGCATCTCGTAGTCTTGCGCGATGATTTCCTGCTGGCTTTCGCTGAGGTCAGGATTGGGCGCAAGTTGCACCGTGAAGCGCTCGTGCCAAAGCACATCATCCTGGGAGTCGGCCCTCGACTCATCGAAGTCGCGTGTCTTTAGACAACGCGAAAGAAGAAAGTCTTTGAACTTCTCGTCAATATGACAGAACGCCCGAACATGCCAACGCAGGCCATCACTTCCGATCGCGTGCGGACTAATGCGCCTCCACTCGGGCGCGGGACGCCGGACATTCATTGACTGATAGTGAATCTCGACGGACCGTTTTTCCCGAATGGCCGCCAGGATGTCACGCAGCACACCGACGGCGACACTGCGGCGTGGAATCGGGAGGAGGTCGAACTCAGGCATGGCGGCCAGCCAAGACTCGGCTACGCCGTCGCGCGGCTCCCCTGCCACTTGAAGATGCGACAGATACGACGACGCATCTGGTTCAAGCAACACTGGCTTGAACTTGGGAGAGGCTCGATATCGTTTTGCGCTCTTGTCATACGCCAGATTCCCCGGCGCCTTCTCCTCATAGAGCGTCAGGTCTTTTGAAGCCTGCGGCACCGACACACCGAACTGGTCGATGATATCAGAACGGTTGATCCCGCCCTCCCAGAAGAGGCGGAACTCAATGAACTCCATCCGCTTTTCGACACCCCAACGCATCGCCTTGCTGCTCCATCATTCCAGTCTCACCGATACTTGGTTGGTGATGACCATAATTACTATATACGTATAGTTTATATACGTATAGACACTTTTGTCAAGAGGTTTTGAACCAAGCCTCAAAGTCATCATCCTCAACCACCACCCCCTACGTTGACTCGGTAAGGCGAGGACGGTGCGGCGTTATGCGGCTGAGAAGGTGTGTCTCCCCTTCACCAGAACGCACGGCATCAAGCGGCTAAGCTTGAGTAGACGGGCAAACGACGCAATCGATCCATGACAGTCGCCGTCGGCGCTGCAAGGTCGATGGTCGCGAACCGCACAAGGTGCCCCTGAAGTTCAGCGGCCTCATCCGTGTCGATCCCGATCGCCGGATATAGCAACATCCCCTCCGACGACAGGGAGCGCGGATCATCTTCCCGTTCCTGGCTCCGAAGATAGCTATAGAGCTGATAGATATGGGCAGTCTTGAAGCGCTGCCCGTCACCGAACTGCGCACCAGTCAGGATATTCGTGAATTTCGTGTCGATGATGATCCGCCGGTCTTCTTGCTCGTTCTCCAAGATGATGTCCGTCACCATCATGGGCAGGTGCCCGCGGATGCCGGGCGATGCTGCGCCTACCGGCCAGTAAATTTGCTTGCCGGGATAGACGCGCCAGCCCTCTTCGCGTGGCAGTTCGGCGGCAAAGAAGTTGCCGATGGCGCGCTCGAAGAGCTTCCGGAATTCCGTATCGCCACGCGATGCCTTGAAGAGCGAGCGCACACCTTCCTGCTCGGTCGGCAGGACGAGATCAAAGACGGCGCGCGCCAGCGACACCATCAGCCTGTCCTCGGCTTCGTGGCGGCCGATCTGGTCTGTTGCCATGTCGGCGCGGGACGGCGGTTGGCCACTTACGCCCGCCCGCCCGAGGGCTCCGGCCAGGGTTCTCGTTCTGTGGGCCAAACCTTGCTCGGACAAGCGCCCGCCCAGTGCTGTAAGCGCGGCGCGCACAAGCCGGTTTCTGGGTGTATCGATTGTGAGCTCTTCGAACCGGCAGGCGATTTCGCCGCGCCGGAAGAGATCGCGGGATTCTGTTTCCAGGATGTCGATGCGGCCCCGCACGCGCTTCAATGTAGCGGCGCGCCGACGGTAGCCAAAGCTAAGGTTCCGCCGCAGGCGAGTTTCGACCGCGTGGCACAGGAGCCGCGCGATGAGCGATTTGAAATCCGGTGAGTCCTCAATTTCGGCCTCGAACCGCCCCTGAAAGCGGGCAAGATCATAGGCATAAAGGAACAGCAGCCAGACATTGCGCACCGGTATCTTGTCATAGGCAAGCTTCGCCTCATCATCACGCCAAGCTTCTGCTTCCGGCGCTGCGCTCATAGCCCTTGCAGGAGCCGCGCTTTGGCTGAGGTGGCCTTGTCCAGATTGTCGAACCAGTATTCTTCAAGAAGCGGCGCGATTTCGGTTTCGACGATGTCACGGAACCATGCCTTGCCGTCAGGCACGGTCTTGCCGGGCGCCGGCGTTACATAGCTGTGCCCGATCCGGAACTGCGCCCCGAGTGACCGGTCAGCCGCGATCTCGTCATTGAGCTCGGCCATGAGGTGCTGGATTTGTTTCAGGACAGCGTCGTCGATACCGGCCTGATCGATGCACCATTGCCGCCAGGTGTCATTCAGTGCGGTTTCAAGCGTGACAAAGGCAAAGCGACGCCGGAGCGCTAGATCAACAAGCGCAAGCGAGCGATCGGCGATGTTCATGGTGCCGATAACGAACAGGTTGCGCGGGATAAAGACCCGCTCGCCCGCTTCATGACGGTAGGCGAGTTCGATGGCTTCTTCCTCGCTGCGCTTGTCTTTCTCAAGAAGGGTGAGCATTTCCCCGAAGATTTGAGCGGGATTGCCGCGATTGATCTCCTCGATGATCACGACATAGGGGCGGTCCGGTTCGGCGCGCGCGGCTTCGACAGCTTCGAGAAACACGCCGTCAATCAAGGATAGCGCGCCATCGCCATCCGGGCGCCAGCCGCGGACGAAATCTTCGTAAGACAGTGACGGGTGGAATTGTATGGAGCGCATACGCTTACGGGTGACGATGCGATCACGGGTCCCGAGCAGCGCGTAACCAAGGCGTTTGGCGAGCCAGGTCTTTCCTGTGCCGGGCGCCCCCTGAAGTATGAGATTCTTCTTCGCAGTCAGACGCGATAGCGCAGATTGCAGATTATCTTCCGGGAAAAAACAACCGTCCCCGACGATGTCAGATACGTTGTAAGGCTTGAACGCGACGTCTTCGAGATCGGCTTCGGCCTCTTCTTCTTCGCGCTCAATGTCTGTCGCGGTTACGTCGCGCGACCTGTACTTCTTTGCAAAATACGGAACACGCAGCCAGAATTCATAATCTTGTTTGTGGTCGCCGAACGCGAACTGAATCAGGCGCCTTGCGAGCTCGTCGGAAGCGTCGGCCTCAACAATGGTTGTGCGATAGGTGTAGAAATACCATTCTTTCGGCTCATCGAGCGGCGTCCAATCGACCTTTACGGTTTTGCCGTCCGTGGTGGCTTCGGTGACCGTTCCAATCGCCTTGATCCGCATGGACGAGACCGGCTTTTCGTGATTTTCGAACGGCAGGCCGTATTTCTTCACAAAGGATGCTTTGATCGCGATCCTGTCGCCGGGCTTCATCCGCGCCACATGCTCGGAGAATTTCTCGTCATAACCGTTTTGCCAGATGCCCTCGTTCAGGAAGCGTTCGGTCTGGTCATCCGTGCCGCCCCAAACGGCACCAACGAACCAGAATTGCCGGTCAGGGTCTTCGAAGAGCGATCCCGGCGTATCGTCAGGCGGGGGTGGCACTTCATCGGCGTTTTCGCCGCCCGAACTCTTGTAACGGGAGTGAACGTCGCGAAAGAGCGTCAGCGCGCTGTCATGATCGAGATGCGTCTCCCGGCCTTCGGCAGTCAGAGTCCATTCGCCGCGCTTCTTGCCTTCGATCAGGCCGGCTTTGACAAGATAGAAACGGGCCCAACCGACTTGGTTCTCGTATTTGGATTGCCCGTTTTTGTTGGTCTCCTTCAGCTCTTCTTCGCTGACCGGTCCGGTCTCTTTGACAGCATCCATGACGGCTCTCGGTTCGGCAGAACCGCCCAAGGAACGGAGGGCGTCGAGCACAGGACCGAAGAACTGAACAAATTTGGGGCCGCCGAGGTCACCGCCGCGCTGCCCCTCGCCGGGATCGAGGCCGAGATCGTCGGGTGCGTTTGGCGCCCAGGCGAACACCGCCTTTTGCTGTTCTTCCACGAAGGTCGCAGGATCAGACACCTCGAAGCCGAAGCTCTTGGCAGCGTTGATAAAACCTTCGCGGGCATCGCCGTCCAGCGTTCCGGTTTCGAGATTCTGCTTGTTGACGACGATTGCGCTCGGCATGGGCCACCCTCGATCAGCTGCAATTTCCACGAGGTCGCCGAGATGATAATTCATGGCGCGCCGAACCTTCTGCCATTTCGCGCGGTTGGCTTGGGCAAGGTCGCCATAGCTAATAAAACGGCCATCACGCGCCGCTTCCAGGATCGCCTTGTAGGTCGTCTGTAGATCAAGAACATCACTCATAGGGGACACTGTAACTGTGATAGTGCCGCCCGTGTAGGGATTTTCACAACTTATCAAGAACCTATCGCCCTGCTTCGCCGGAGCCGTCCGTCACCCCTCACTTGCTGATGGGGGTGCGGCGGTGGAGACGATGCAGGGCACCGGCGCCCGCCCTGCTTTGCTGGAGGGTTCCCGAGCCTTGTCGTAGCGGCAGCGCTTTACCATTCGACAATTTTGTCCATCCAGGACGGACCAAAAGCGCTTTTCTCAAAGGAAGAGGTGACAGGCTCTTTGAAAACATGATAATATGTCCATCATGAGTGGACAAGAACATGAAAACATAAAGAGCTTGCTTGAGTCTGTACCCGCAGGCTTCCTCGTGGACTCTGCCTGGCTGAAGCACCATGGCATAGGGCGCCGCTCGGCCTATGGCTACGTCAAGCGCGGCTGGCTGGAACGCGTCCATCGCGGCGTCTTCCGGCGCCCGGCGCCGAACGCCAGCAAGGCCAACACACTCGACTGGAAGACCTGCCTGCTCTCCATGCAGCATATCATGGGCTGCGATGTCCATGTCGGCGGCACGACCGCGCTCAGCCAACAAGGCCACGACCACTATCTGCGCCTGGGCAGCAATGCCCCTGTCTGGGTCTATGGCGAGGCCATACCGAATTGGCTGGCCAGACTGCCGCTGAACGCCCCGATAGAAACCCGCACCACGTCACTGTTCGCAGATTCGTCGCGCGGCCTCAGCAAGGACGACGCCGACGCAAAAGATAACCTGCCATGGGACTGGCAGCTGAAGATGTCGGTGCCGGAACGGGCGGTCATGGAAGCCATGGACGAGCTGCCTGACCATGGCAGCTTTCATAGCCTCGACATGGTCTTCGAAAGCCTGACAACGCTGCGCCCGCGCATGCTCTCGGCGCTGCTGCACAGCTGCAAGAAGATCAAGGTCAAACGCCTGTTCTTCGTCTTCGCCGATCGCCACAATCATCCCTGGCGCAAGCGCCTCGACCCCGAAGAATTCAACCTCGGGAGCGGCGACCGCGCATTGGTCAAAGGCGGCCGGATACATCCGCGCTATCGCATAATGGTACCGGAAGAATTCGTGACAACGGAGGCGAGCGATGGCGCGTGAAACCTATGAAGCCCAGGTCGCGCTGCTCGTCCGCATACTCCCGCATGTCGCAGAAGAACCGATCTTCGCGCTCAAGGGCGGCACGGCGATCAATCTGTTCTACCGCGATCTGCCGCGCCTGTCGGTCGATATCGACCTGACCTACCTGCCGATCAAAGACCGTGATGAAAGCCTTGCTGAAATCAACGACGCGATGGATCGCATCGCAGCATCCATCGAAGCGGGCATCGCAGGTGCAAAAACCCAACGGATCAAAGGCGGTGGCGGCGGCGCGACCCGCCTGCTTGCCCGCCTGAACGGCGCCGAGATCAAGACCGAGACCTCCCCCGTCACACGCGGTGTCGTTCATGAACCGGAATCCCGCGCGGTCACCGAGGCCGTCGAGGATGAATTCGGGTATGCGGAAATGCAGATCGTCGCTTTCGAAGACCTGTTTGGCGGCAAGCTCCATGCCGCCCTCGATCGCCAGCACCCGCGCGACCTTTATGACGTCAAACTGCTCTACGAAAACGAAGGGCTGACGGACGACCTGTTCCGCACCTTCCTGATCTATGTCGCCAGTTCGCCGCGCCCTGCGCACGAGCTTCTAAACCCGAACCTGATCGATCTCGATCAGCCCTTCGCGCAACAATTCGAGGGCATGACCAAGACACCGGTCGCCCTCGACGAACTCCTGAAGACCCGTAAGCAACTGATCGCCGACATCCAGTCTCGCTTCGACGCGAACACAAAACGCTTCCTGCTCAGCCTGCACGACGGCGCACCCGAATTCGAAGCCATCGACCGTCCGCAGGCGGCCAACCTGCCCGCCGTGCGCTGGAAGCTCATGAACATCGAGAAGCTGATGGCTGAAAACACCGGTAAACATGCCGCACAGCGCGCCGAACTTGAGAAGTTGTTCGGCTGACGCTGCACATTGCGGCGCCGGACTGGAACGGGGCGTTGCGGGGTGTCCCCGCTGGAAGGGGTAGCGGAAAGCCGCCAGAGGCGGGTTGCAGCGAGGGGAAGACTTTCCCCTTTGGCCAAGATTCCCAGAACCGGCAGGGTTCCGCGCTGATGCTCAATCACCGTCATGCTTCATACTATCGATGTGGCCACGCCACGGTCGGTGACCTTTTCCTGCGCGTCCTGCTTCGCCGAAGTCGCCCATCACCCCTCACCTGCGGGAAGGGTGCGACTGCAATGACAGGGCAAGCATCCATCCCGTCCTGCCTTGTTAGTTGGCACCGGGGCCGACGAGCCTCGCTGCGAGTCCGGAATCTATCGCCGGCGGATTGCATCTGCTAAGCTGACGCTGAGCCGGGTCGGCGGCCACGGAGGGCAGTAAATGAAAAAATTCGTGAAACATGGAAATATTCTGATAAATTCGGTAAGGTTTATGAATATTTTTGAAAATTGAGTTATATGAATGCACACTGAATTGAGAATGGCGTCGTCCGATCTAGCAGGCTTTCTGCAGCGAGAACTTCCGGAATTTTCGGAAGATTGGTGGGAAAAGAACGTTATTGAAAGACTGAGCTTCCAACAGCAAAGGATTATCGAGGAAAAGAGGCTTGCCTCGCTACGCGAACTTGACCTTGCCGCTCTCCTCAGGGTTCTCGATCAGAACTGGTTCGAACTTTCACAGAAGCTGAAGTTTCCTCGTGAAGGCAGGAACTGGGTAAAGGAACTACAGACCGTCAGGAACAAATGGGCGCACGCCCCGGCGGATGACGCTCCTCCCAGTGAAATCTACCGAGACGCCGACACGCTTGAGCGCCTGCTCTCACTGATAAACGCCAGCAAGGCGTCTATCGAAGCGGCGACCGTGATGAAGAACGCCGCTCTGGCGTCGATGTCAAAAGCATCGAAAACCGCGTCCGAAGATGAACGCGAAGCTTCCGACACCCTTTCGGAACCTACGATCGAAAAACCCACCCATCTTTTCAATGTAGGTGAGTTAGTAACCCTCCGCTCTGATAATAGCGTCAAGGTGCCGGTACTAGAGGTCGTCTTTGGCGGGCCTGAGATTCGGTATCGCGTCTTCCAGGATGGAGCGAAATCCACCTACTACGAAAGCCAGCTTCAAGCCATAGGTGGCGGTGATGACGAGAAGCCTGAAATCTCTATCGAAGAATTCAAAGCGCGCCTGACCGCGCAACACCTCCTATCCCCATCGACTGCTAACCTCTTCTCGCTCCGATCTGGGCGTGTAAACTTTGTCCCCTATCAATACCGGCCGGTATTGAAGCTTATTAGGTCGGATCGCCCTCGACTGTTGATCGCAGACGAGGTTGGTGTCGGTAAAACAATTGAAGCGGGCCTCGTCATCAAAGAACTCAGCGCTCGGACTGACATCTCGTCTATCTTGGTGATCTGCCCAAAAGCGCTCGTGGCCGAACGGAAATGGCAGACCGAGATGAAGCGCTTCGACCAGGACTTCACCCACCTTGACGGTAAACTTCTGCGTCACTGTCTCCAAGAGACAGACCTCGAAGGTGAATGGCCCGAAAAGTACGGTAAGTCTATCCTACCGTTTTCGTTGTTTGATTCCGATTTGATCTTCGGTCAAGGCGGGCGGAAGCAGAAGAAGGATCGTGGCTTGCTGGCGCTTGATCCGGCTCCCGCCTTTGATTTGGTGATCGTTGATGAAGCTCACCACATCCGTAATGCAGACACCTTCCTGCACCAAGGCGTCAGATATTTCTGCGATAACGCCAAAGCTGTCTTGCTGATGACTGCTACCCCCGTTCAGCTCGGCAGCTCTGACCTATTTACCTTGCTCAATGTGGTGCGTCCGGACCTTGTCATTGACGAGGCCAGCTTCGAACAGATGGCCGCACCCAACCGTTTCATCAATGAAGCGGTCAGGCTGTGCCGTGAAAAATCGGCCGGATGGCAAAAGGATGCGTCAGATCAGCTGCGGGAGGCTGCGCAAACCGAGTGGGGCCGGCTCTTTCTCCGTGAAGAGGCAAACTTCCAAGGGGCTTTCGACAAGCTTCAGGAAGCGGAGATTCCCGACTCCGAGCGCGTGCTGATGACGCGAACCCTCGAAGAGCTTTATACTTTTAGTTCAATCATCAACCGGACCCGCCGCCGTGACATCGGTGAGTTCACGATGCGTAAGCCACAAACTCTGACCGTTGATTTCAACGATGAGCAGCGAGACCTCCACGATACGCTGTTGAACATCATCGCCAAAATTCTTGTACGCTGTCATGGTCAGCAGAACGTCAAGTTCATGATGACGACGATCCGTAGGCAGGCTGCGAGCTGTCTTTTCGGTTTGGCGCCCTTGCTTTCCGACATCCTGACACGAAAACTCGATCAGCTGGAAGTGATCGAAAGCAACGACATCGACGATGAAATCGACTTATCATTTGTCGACCAGGTTCGTGCTGAGATCGAGGAGCTTCTCCACAAGGCTGAGAACCTCAGTCCGGATGACGCGAAAGTCGAAGCCTTCATTCGAGCACTGAAAGAAAAGGCCAGCTTGGAGAATAACAAGGCGCTCGTCTTCAGCACCTTCAGGCACACGTTAGCTTACCTCGCCAAACACGCCGAAGCAGCTGGACTGCGCTTCGGCCTCGTGCACGGGGACGTTACTGACGAGGAGCGCGCAGAGCTGAGACGGCGGTTTGCTCTCCCAAAGGCCGATGAGAACGCTCTAGACGTACTTCTCTCATCCGAAGTTGGATGCGAGGGCCTCGATTTCCAGTTCTGCGACTTCCTCGTGAACTATGACCTTCCTTGGAATCCGATGCGGATCGAGCAACGGATCGGACGCATCGATCGATACGGACAAAAAAGTGAGGCAGTCAGCATTGTTAACCTCGTGACGCCTGGAACGGTTGATGCCGATATCTACCAGCGATGCCTGTGGCGGATCGGCGTGTTTCATCATGCCGTGGGCGGTGGCGAGGAAATTTTGGGCGAGATCACCCAGGAAATCCATGACATCGCAGAGAGCTTCGTACTGACAGAAGACGAAAGGGAGAAGAAGCTCCAGCAACTCGCGGACAACGGCATTCGTCGCATTCGCGAAGAGCAAGACCTTGAAGAGAAGGAAGTAGAACTCTTCGGCCTAAACGTGCCGAAGCAATCTTGGCGCGAGGATATTGAAGACGCAGAGAGTGAATGGCTGTCGACGGCATCAATCAAGCGATGCGTATCCAGATACCTCCAGTCCAAAACCGGATCGGACGCTGACCCACTGTCGGGTGACAAGCCTCTCAGAACCTTGAGGGTGAGCCAAGAGGTGCGGAATGCTCTTTTGGCTGATTTCAGGAAGTTCAAGCGCAGCAATGATGCCCTATCCAGAAGCTGGGAAAAGTGGCTGAAGGGCGGCACTCCAAGTCTGACGGTGACCTTCGATCAGGACGCTGCAGCCGAAAACCCGTCCACTGTCCACCTGACAGTTATGCATCCCCTCGTACGACAGGCAGCCCGCTTTCTGGAGATGGACGAAGCGATGTACTGCTCTCTTGAGGTGTCCGACGGATTGCCACCCGGACAGCACAAATTCGCTCTGTATCGGTGGACCATGCATGGCATTAAGCCAGACGAGCAACTTGTAGCAGTCGCGACTGATCCACTAGTGGAAAGCGCTCTTCTTCGTGTACTGCACAGAGCCGTGGAACCGATCCTGTCTGTCTCGCAGTCTGCAGAAGACTTCGACGATCTCGACAATCTTCACCATACCAAATGGTCGGCAGCACAAGCCAATCATATCGCCGAGAACCAGAAGCTGGCCGAGCATAGAGTGCAAAGCTTGACCGTTAGCCATCGAGCCCGTGTGCGCATCCTGGACGATCAGATATCCAAAGCGACCAACGATCGCATTCGGCGGATGAAGGAAGCAGAACTGGCGCGGGCGAACGGTGACTTCGAACGTCGCGTAAGTGAGTTACGTGACGCTGGAAACACGGGCGATATTAGGGCCGCGCCGATCATGCTAGGTACAATCTCAGTCCGGAGCGGCACGTGATGACCGATTTTCTAACCAAACTATCAGATCAGCGGCGAAAGTTCCTTGAAGGCATCGACGCCAACGAAGGTGACATCAATCTCGATATCTTCGAGGATTTCTACCCTGATCAAGCCCATTTCGTGTTCGAGTTGCTGCAAAATGCCGAAGACGCGCAAGCGACTGAGGTTTCCTTCTCATTAAGCAAAGGAGGATGCCGATTCGAGCACAACGGGACACGGCTCTTCACTGAAAAAGATGTTCGGTCAATTACGGGAATCCACAATAGCACAAAAGAAAACTCCGCTGAAGAAATCGGAAAGTTCGGCGTCGGATTTAAATCTGTTTTCGTTTATACACTGGAGCCTGAAATCAGATCGGGTGACTTTTCTTTCCGCATTTCTCGCCTCGTCATGCCCGATCGCATCGTTGACGACGGCGAGGACAAATCTATCACACGGTTCTGGTTTCCCTTCAACAACCCCAAGAAACCAGCTGATGTGGCATACACCGAAGTCGGTGCCGGTCTTCATGACCTTGCTGAAACGACCTTACTCTTCCTTTCGAATATCCAGGCGATCAACTGGAAAATTGACAATGGGAAATCGAGCTCTATCCTGCGCGTCGAGCATTCCGAGGAGCACATCGAAGTTCTGAAGGAAACCGAAGGCTCGACAACGGCAACGTCACATTTTCTTCGTTTTGCTGAAACTGTCGAAGGTTTGGAGAGGCAGAAAGTTGCTCTGGCCTTCAGCTTGGAGCCGATCAAGGAGAAAGAGGTCTATAGCTCTAGCACGCAACTCAACAAACAGTTCAAGATTGTTCCTGTAAGTGGGCAAGTGGCCGTTTTTTTCCCGGCGGAGAAGGAAGCTTCCGGACTTCGTTTCCATCTTCACGCCCCCTTCGTTCCCGAGCTCAGCCGTGCAAGCATCAAAAAGACGCCTGCTAATACCCCTCTTTTTGAACAGCTAGCATTTCTAAGCGTACGAGCGGTGTATGGCATCAAGGGCCTTGGGTTCTTGACGCCTGAGTTCCTAAGCGTCCTACCAAATCCGAATGACCAAGTTGGGGAAAGCTACACGATCATCCGAGACAAGGTGGTTGAAGCGTTCAATAATCAGCCGCTGACTCCAACCTATGACAAGGGGCATGCCCCGGCGAAGCACCTCCTTCAAGCGAAGGCCTCTCTCAAGGAGTTGCTCTCGGAGGAAGACATTGAGTTTCTCATGACCGACCAAGACATTGTCCCGCGATGGGCGGCAAGTCGCGCATTGCAAGGCACGAATGTCGAACGGTTTATGAGTGGTCTTGAGATTAAAGAATGGGATGTCGACGACCTTCTTGAAGAACTCGCTAGCAAGTTGGACGCAAGCTACTCAAGGAGCCCGCCGGATACTGAGGTCCTGGAGTGGCTGTCAAAGAAGACGGCTGATTGGATTCAGCAGCTATACGCCCTGCTCGCCAGCGACCCTGAGACCAAAGAAGAACTATATCAGCTTACCGACGCGAAAATCGTGAGACTGGCTGATGGCGCCTTCGAGGTTCCTAACAAGTGTTATTTTCCTGATGAGCAAGGGCGCTACAGCAAAATCGTACCCTGCGTTGACCGTGAAGTACTCGAAGGCGGAAACAGTCAAAAACGGAAGAAGTTTGCGAAGGTATTCCTGAGTGAGATTGGCGTTACGGATATCGGCGAGCGGCAGCTTGTCGAAGCATTGCTGGAGAAGAACTACTCTTCCTCCGAGCACACCTTCCGAGAAAAGGACTACGTTGCTCACCTGTGGCGCTTTATCAAACTGATCGAAAGCGATCCCTCAGCAAAGTCGGCGCTAAAAGAGTTTCAAGTGTTCCTCGGCGGCGACGAATTGTGGCACAAGCCAGAAGAGATTTTTCTCGACAGCCCCTACTTGGATACCGGATTAGCCGAGTACTATGAAGTACTTGGCTCTTCGAGGAATCGGGTGCAGCTTCATCCACTATACCAGAATCTGCCGATTGACATCTCAAAGGTGGCTAGTCTTGCAGAAGCACTCGGAGCAAGAACCGTCATCCCCATCGCTAAATCCGACTGCACCCAAAATCCCGAGTGGGCGTATCTTCGCCGTGTGCCGGGAGAGCGGAACACATCACCACTAAATCTAGATTACGTGGTAATCGGGTTTGAGAAATTCGCCTCTAACGAATCTATTCGGATTTCGAGGCTGATATGGAATACCATGTGTCAGCCAAGGATTAGCGGGTTTCTCGAAGCGCGATACAGGCGAAATGTATCCGGCGGCAGCCGCTACGCAAAATCGCAGTTAGTTCATCAGTTACGGAATTTCGCTTGGGTCCCACAAGGCGATAGCTTCGTCAAACCGAAGGCCGCAAGGGTCGAATATCTACCGGAAGGATTTCGCTTTGATGCTGGCTGGCCATGGATCAAAGCCATCGATTTTGGAATTGAAGTTGAGCGCGAGAACGAGAAGGTGCGCGCCGAAGCGGTAGCTGCAGAGGCAAAGAAGACAAGGAAGCAGGCAGCAGCGGCAGAACTGGGGTTTGAAAACCCTGATGATCTGGAACTTCTTAGCCAATTGTCAGAGCTATCGGAAGAAGAGCGCCAAGAAATGCGCGAAGAGATGCGCCGGAGGAGGAAAGTCACAGAGTTGCCGGAGAATGAGCCCAGCAACCCTGAACGGCGTGACGCGCGCGTTCGAGAGATCGCAAAAGACGCCCAGGGGAGAGAAACGGAGAAACGTTCCAGAAGCGTCTCCATCGGTCAGGGCGCCGTGAAAGAAGAAGCAAAACAATACCTTCATCATCAGTACACAGGTGACGAAGGTCTTTTCTGCCAAGTCTGCGAGAAACCGATGCCTTTCGCTCTGGATGACGGGTCACCTTACTTCGAGGCGGTCGAGTTCTTGCCCGAGAATACACTCAAGAAACGACACCATCAGAACTACCTTGCACTGTGCCCGAACCACGCAGCCATGTTCCGGCACGCGAACGGCTCGAAAGACATCATGAAAGCGATGCTGCTTGATCTCGATGACGCGCGATTGGAGGTCATTCTAGCGCAAGCAGATTGCACCATTTACTTTACGAAGACGCACCTTTCCGACCTAAAGAGTGCGATCCATGCCGAGGACGAGGACGAAAGCGAAGACCTCCGGGCGTCCTCTGGCTAAAGACGCGGATTCGAGGGCGTGACGAAGGCGCCTGTCGCACTCGACGAAGTCCTGAAAGCCCGAAAACAACTGTTCACGGATATCGAGTCCCGCTTCGACAAGGACTCAAAGCGCTTCCTGATTATCGTGGATGAGGGCGCAGGCCCGTGGCCACTTGTGAATGAGCGCGGCGTCCTATCAGCCCTCCAGCGCAACTTCGACCATGCGCTCAATATATTCCGTGGCGGACACGAACCCTGCCATCTCCCCCATCGGACCACGCGGGTCCTTCGCCTGCCTCTCGGCCTTCTCATAGGCTTTCCGGCTCAACGTGATCGTCACGGTCACTTCATCTTCATTATCGTTCATCAATCCATCGTAACCGCCCGGTTTGGACCGCCGTAACCGCCCGGTTTGGACCGCCTGTTGATTGGTGTGTTGATCCGCTACAACACGTGGATAGCGACGTCGCAAAGGACGTGTTTTAGGCGGAGGATGTATGCGGGGCGAGGTTCTTGGGATTGAGCGGCGACGCCGCTGGTGTGACGATGACAAGCTGGCGATCGTGTC
>NZ_JBBJLN010000019.1:0-14722 GCF_037658235.1 Yunchengibacter salinarum
TCAGTTGGATAACGAAGATGGTCGCGGTTATGGTGCTTGCGAGTGATATCATCCCAGGGCATTCGATCCTCCACGTTCTTGCTAGAAGTGTTGAATCACAACCCTCTGATATCACTCAACTACTTTTAAATCGGGCTCTCAGGCTCGGATATGGCAGCTTAACTCAAACGACTTTCCCCTTGGTAACCTTGGACGCTTTATCTGCTTTTGAAAGGAAATTTCTGAGGCTGTTCTGTGGACAGCAGTCGTCGATGTCACTATATGCATCTGCAGGTTTGGTATCAGCAATCGTTTGGTTTGAGGGTGGAGTGCTGTGGATCAGGAGCAAATCTTTTATAGTTGCACTTTGGATCCGGAGCAGACTCATGCGCTGACTCGGCTGCGGATTTGGTTGACAGCATTGACCCGTTTGGGGGGGGTGTTGGGCAAGCAATGTCACGTCCATGTAATCAGCGAGGATGGTCGGGTGCCAAAGGCCATCGTTGAAGAGGCTCGCGCTTTTGGGGCGGCGGTGCGCCCAGTTCCTGTCTTAGTGTCGTCCGTGCGTGGGCTATCAGCACTTTGTCAAGCTGAGACATTCACTCGGGTCGGTAGCTCGGCGGGTGAATTGGTATGGTTCATGGACCCAGCGCTAGCCACATTAGACACAAAACGACCACCGCTTGGTGACGCCTTTGTTGTCGCGAAGAGGGTGGATGTGCCGCGTCCAACTGCACAGGTAGTGCGTGCGCTATTTGGTCGGGCGGGTTTTCGTGCGCCCAAGGTTGGCGAAGCTAGTTTCTCAAGCAATGATGGGAGCGTTACGACTCTTTGGAATAATGCCAATCAACGGCTATTTGGCATCCGCTTGGCGTTTCTACCCTCACTGGTGCCTTTTTGGCGTAAATGGTGTCTCTGGCTGCTGGATCAGTCTGACATTTTGAATAAACAGCCGGTGAACTTTCTGCAAATGGGCTTTTCGCTTGCGATGGAGGAATTGGGCCAAGACATGCAGCCACTCGGCCTGGAATGGAGCCTGCCTGGTCGTCTTTTGAAGAGTGTGCCTGAAAACATGACTCCTCATATGATGCATGTGGATTGCCTAATTGATAATGGCCCGGTGCTGGCGTTGACGGGGCGGGAGGTTATCGACAGACGTCTAAGGTTGCTGAACCAGGCGCTGAGCAATTCCCGGACTGTGGGTGGCGGAGAAGGTGCGGATAATGTGCCTAAGGCCAATCCTCGGCGTGCGGTACCTGTCGCTGCAAACAGCCCGCGTGCTCTCATGCAGCATCTGGTTCGCGGAGTCTCTTCGGATAGTTGCTTGTCTATTGTCGGTCGAGTGGACGATGTTGCGGAGAATCCGCTTGTTCCCGGGAGTCATTATATGACAGTGGATTCGGACATTGCCCGTGCTATCCGTGATGCCGATCCTGACGCTCGCATTCATCGCGGCGGTAGGGATCAGCTGAAGCAGCTGCGTCAAATACCGGTTATCATAGCCCAGTCTGGGCTTTGGGACGCTCCAGACCAAGATAGTTATTTTGCTGCTCTAAAGACATTGATGGCGAAGGCAACCGCGCGGTTGGTTTTGGTGGGCGCGGAATACCCGCCGTTAAAGCCGGGGAGTATTGCATATTACGGCCCGCTTACCGCGCATGTAAAAAAACATAGCGGTTGGAGTGACCTGATTATTGCTGGCTATATTGGGGATCGGGTAGTGGTGACTATTGACCGGGAAGACAGCGCAAAATCAGGGACCGATTCCATTCTAGCCAAATGTGCCATCTATAGTGAGGAGCCTGCCCGCTTGCGGCTTCTGGCGGATGTAGCATACGAGCAATTCGGCTTCTTTACCAGCACTTCTGAGCGGGCGTTAGAGTTAAGTTGGGCTTCGAGTTGTATGCCCGCGGACCTTGTGGGGCGGCGGATTCTTGATGTCGGTACGGGCGTTTCGCCGTTGCCTTTTTTCTTAGCTGAGGCTGGTGGTTACGTAGATTGTGTCGATCCACATATTCGAGCGTATTCGGGGGAAGAAGAAGCGAGTTGGATAAAAAATGGATATGTAGATTATGGTTCCTTACACTCTAACTTACGCTCCTTTAACCAGGATTGCCTCTCTTTTCAGCTACCTGTAGATTGCGAGGCGGGTTATGATGTTGTTTTTATGCTTGGCGTGATTCACGAGTTTGATTTGGTTGCGCGTCAAAGTATGCTTGCCCACGTTGCCAGCATGATGGCGCCTGATGCTCTGATGTACGCTACGGTGCGATTGGTTAAGGATACTGATTGGATTTCGCCTGTGGGAGAGGGGCGCGCCTTGGCCCGTAATGGGCAAAATGAGCAACACGGCCATGTGCGCGAACTGGAGGCCACTCTGGAATCACTTGGCCTGAGGGTGCAAGAGCGCCGCATACGCCGTAATCTTCCTGATGCTCTGATGGATGTGATGGAACTTCAGTGTTGTCGAAGTGTAGATATGGACAGGGGAGAGGACGCTGAGCGTTAGGGAGTCTAGAAACCCTGGATTAGGCTGTAGCTAGAAGTCTTTGCTGCTGTGGATGGTCATTAAAGTCAAAAGCTCGTGGGTGTCGGGTGGCTCTTTCATTGAAAACATGAAGGGTCGCATGAAATCTGAGTTTCATTGGGATTGATGTGTCCGCATCGATAAGAATCATATTTGGCGAGAATTGGGTATGTCGATGATACATGTTGCCGTATTGGTTGGTACGCGTCCAGAAGGCGTTAAGATGGCGCCTGTTGTGCAGGCATTGCGCGGCGCGGAAGGTTTCCGTTGTACATTGATCTCGACAGGTCAACATCGGGAGATGTTACAACGGGCGCTTGATGATTTTGGCATGGTTGCTGATAAATCTCTTGATGTAATGCATCACAATCAAACATTGTCATCGTTAAGTGGGCGGTTGTTTGAAAAAGTCGACAATATGCTGCTGGAGCTGAAGCCAGATTGGGTGCTTGTTCAAGGTGATACGACATCAGTTATGGTGGCTGCTTTGTGTGCCTTCTATCACGGCATTCCTGTTGGACACGTTGAGGCGGGTTTGCGGAGCCATGATCTGATGGCGCCATTTCCGGAAGAGTTGAATCGCCGCATTGCAGGCATGGTGGCTAAGCTTCATTTTGCACCGACTGTCGGAGCAGAGCGCAATTTGCTCGATGAGGGAATAGATCAGTCGAAAATCGTGGTAACTGGCAACACCGGCATTGACGCTCTTCTGCAGATGGTGGAGGAAGTCCGGGCGACCCCGCCAAGTTTAAGCGATGACATTCGTAAATTTATAACTCGATATGAGCGGTTTGTACTTATCACCGGTCATCGAAGGGAGAATTTTGGTACTGGCTTCCAAAACATCTGTCAGGCTGTTTCCGCATTGGCTAACGAGCATTCGGGCGTTGGGTTTCTATATCCGGTCCACCTCAACCCCCGTGTGCGCGGCCCGGTGTTTGAGATTATCAAGGATAGAGACAACGTCCTACTGTCTGATCCACAAGAATACCGCAGTTTTATTCATCTCATGGACCAAGCTCATCTCGTGCTGTCTGACTCGGGTGGTGTTCAGGAGGAGGCGCCAAGCCTCGGAAAGCCGGTTCTGGTCATGCGGGATGTCACTGAGCGCCCAGAAGGTATTGATGCGGGATGCGCGGAACTCGTGGGGTCGTCGGCCGCGCGTATTATAGAGAAAGTCACCTCGCTGTTGAACAATGAGGCGCTTTACGGCCGCATGGCTCGGGCGCAAAATCCCTATGGTGACGGCAAGGCCAGTAAGCGAATTGTTGACGCGATCAAGGGTGCCCCGGTTTTCCCGTTCGATAGTAAATGATCTGAAAGGACTCGAAATGAATAATAAATTCAGAAAAGTTAGCGTAATTGGGCTTGGCTACATAGGTCTACCTACCGCTGCCATTATAGCCAGTAAAGGCATTGAGGTTGTTGGTGTGGATGTCAATCAAAATGTGGTTGATCAGCTAAACGAAGGCCAAGCTCACATTTTTGAGCCAGATCTTGATGGGTTGGTAAACAGTACAGTGAAAAACGGCTATTTGCGCGCTATTGCCGAGCCCGAAGCCTCGGATGCTTTTCTCATCGCCGTGCCTACGCCTTTGTCTGAGGGTAATGCTCCTGATTTAAGCTATGTTGATGCTGCAGCCGATTCTATCGCGCCTGTTCTTAAATCCGGAGACCTTATTATTTTGGAGTCTACATCGCCAGTAGGTACTATTGAAAGGTTGACTCAGAACCTTGCAGGTGTCCGCCCAGACTTAGTGTTTCCGATCAGTGGTTGTGAGGAGGCGGATGTTTTAATGGCCTATTGCCCAGAGCGGATTATTCCTGGAAAAATGATTACCGAATTAGTTGAAAATGATCGCATTATTGGAGGTATGTCCCAGAGTTCGAGAGAGGCAGCGATGGAGCTATACGCTACGTTTGTTCGGGGCAATTTAGTTCCTACCACGGGCCGAGTGGCCGAGATGGTAAAGCTGGCTGAGAATGCCTACCGGGATGTTAATATCGCGTTTGCCAATGAACTTTCGAAAATTTGCGAGTATTTAGAAGTCGATGTTTGGGACGTTATTGAACTGGCCAACCATCATCCGCGTGTCGATATTTTGAAACCTGGCCCGGGTGTTGGGGGGCATTGTATTGCGGTTGATCCATGGTTCATCATCGACGCTGCTAAGGATAGGTCACTCCTTATGAGGGCTGCCCGTCAAGTCAATGATACCAAACCTGATTATGTCGTTGAGCAAGTCAAGCGGCTTGCTCAGCCTGGAGAAGCTATCGCCTGCTTGGGGCTGGCTTATAAGCCTGACACGGATGATTTACGTGAAAGTCCAGCGATTACAGTCGTAGAGAAGATGGATGCGGCGGGCCTTGGGCCTTTACATGTTGTTGAGCCAAACATTCATGCCATGCCAGATGTTCTCAATGGCAAAGGGCTGATTTACCAGAATTTGGAGAGCGCTTTGGAGCAGGCTGACGTGGTAGTTTTACTTGTGGATCACAGGCAATTCAAAGAGATAGATGTCTCATGTTTTGGTGATAAGCGTGTCTATGATACTCGTGGTATTTGGCCTCGCTATTGAGGCTATCCAGTTGAAGGCGGCACGGCTTCAGTTGCTCGTGGGGAATTCGGATTCCCAGCATAGCTGTGAATGTTGCTTTCGGGATAGGGTGTGGATTGAACGGTTTGACGAACATTCATGGTGGCGGATAGGTTTCCTAGTAAGCAATCGAATTGATGATAATTGGTGGTGGTCAAGTGAGAGTTTTAGAAAATATTAAGCGGCTTAATTCTCGCATATTTGGTGGCTGCGATGAAAATAAATCGTTGAATTTTGAGGGGGGTGACCAACGCAAGTTTGATGATCTCAGTGGGTCGGAAAATGAAATAATTCACGACAAGAATAAATTAAAAGAAAAAGAGGATGAAATAGAAGAAAAACAAAAATATATAGATAGCCTAATTGGTCTATTGAGTGATTTTGATTGCGAAAATTCTTTATTGCTCCACCTTTTTAAGGTGGAAAAATCAAAAGAAAGCCGAAAAATTGAGGATAGTAGAGATTTTTTGTTCAATGAATCAGAGTTGTTTTGGGTGTCTCCTCTGAAAAATTTTCTAGAAGAGCTGGGCGTTAATTTAGAAGATGCTGCTAATATTGCCACAAAAATAGCAAAAACTGAATATCAAGATGATGATCTTGTCGCTCTTTTGATGTCCTCTCTTGGGCAGGCTCTTGACCCGAAGCCCTTCCGAAAAAAGTGGCTCGCCTTTGCTTTATTTAGAAATAGGTTTTTCGATCATGCGAAGGAAATTATCACACGTATTGACGGTGAGGTTTCCTTTTCTGCTTCTGAGCTGAAGGCTGTCGATAAGATTAATCAATTGGCGATATCAAACAATATTTTTGATGGAGAGTATCGAAAATCCTTTGAACCTTCTTTTGCTAACGGCTCCGATATCTCCCGACTGAAAAGAGAGCATGGAGTTGGGGGTGATGATTTTGTTGTCGGTTATGTCGGGAGTTTCGGTCTCTATGAGCGTTTGGATGTGCTGGTCGAAGCTTGTGCCGAATTGGTGCGAAAGGGCGAAAAAATAAAGCTGCTTCTGGTAGGGGACGACCAGCGACCAAACTTTAAAAATAGAAGTGGACCTTCAGCGGACATCATGGCCGAATCCGAAATGCCTTGGCTGACTCAGATCGGGCGCGTGTCGCATCAGCAGGTTTCGGACTATTATGCACTGTTGGATGCCGTAGTGATCCCTGGCCCGCTTCCCTCTGTAGATCAGTCCGTTCCGCCGCCCATGAAGGCTGCCGCGGCTCTGGCCTGTGGTAAACTATTGGTAATCCCCGATGTGATGCTCTTGCCCGAGAGTGCTGATAAATACGAGGGATTGGTTCGGTTTGAATCTGGGAACGCTGGAAGTCTTGCACAAGCCCTTCAGGGGTCATTGAAGCTGCCTGCTCCTCAGCCGAGTACCGAGCTGCTGTTCTCTGCGCATACCGAGCCGATGGTGAAGGCGCTGAAGGGTCGGGGGAGTGTTGCGGATCAGAAGGCGGTGGCTGAGCCGCCAGCCAAGCTCCTAGGGCAGGCAGCACCTGCCAAGTCACGCCTCGGCGAATTCAGCCGCCCGGAAACCCTCGAGCTGCCCCCCAAGGATCCGCTCTGGCACAACGTGCCGGTCAAGGCCGGCCAGGCACTAATCATTGAAGCCGCTTCCGAGTATCACAACGTCAAGGGTGCCCAGAATCGCAAGGCGGTTTTGCTGATCAACGCCTTCGATGCCGAGGGCAAGCCGGTAGACAAGCCCTGCGGCAAGCTGGCCAAGTCCACCCACCTCAAGGCCTACTTCAAGTATCTGCCCTGCACCCAGAACCAGGTCCAGGAGCTGCATAGCTTTAGCGTGCCGGAGGGCGTCAGCGAGATCCGTGTGGGCCTGTGTGGCTTCAACAAGCAGGATGACGAGCAGGTCATGCTGCGCGAGCTACGCGTGAGGCCCAAGCCCGACAAGTCCCAGCCTACCCAGTTCGTACCGCCCAGCGCCCAGGCCGCCGAGATGAGCATCCTCGGCTGGCCGGAGCAGCCGCCCAACGGCAAGCCCTATGTAATCGGTATCATGGACGAGTTCACCACCAGGTGCTTCGGGCAGGACGTCAACCTGATCCAGCCCCGGCCGGATAATTGGTACGCCCTGGCCGAGAAATACCAACCCGAGTTCTTCTTTATCGAGAGCGCCTGGAAGGGCAACTACGGCAGCTGGCAGTACCGGGTGGCGGACTACGCCAACAAGCCCGGTCAGGAAATCGCGCATATTTGCCAGTACGCCCGGGAGAAAGGCATTCCGACCCTATTCTGGAACAAGGAAGATCCGGTTCACCACCAGAAATTCATGTGCAGCGCCAAGCTGGTGGACCACATCTTCACTACTGACGCCAACATGAAGGATTCCTACCAGGCCAAGACCGGCAATACCAACGTCAACGTCTTGCCCTTCGCTGCCCAGCCGGCGTTGCACAAGCCGGGGCCGCTTTCAGGTCGCAAGCCCCGGGCTTGCTTTGCGGGCAGCTGGTACGGCAATCGTCACGGCGAACGCGGCGAGGCGATGCGCTGGTTGCTGCAAGCGGCCAATCGGCACGGCCTGGATATTTATGACCGCAACCACGGCACCGGTATCTTCCCCTTCCCGGAGGAGTACCAGGCCGACATCAAGGGCAGCCTGCCCTACAAGGCACTCTGCGACGAATACAGTCGCTACAGGGTGTTCCTCAACGTCAACTCGGTGGCTAATTCTCCTACCATGTTCTCTCGCAGAGTATTTGAATTAATGGCTTGCGGCACACCGGTGATAAGTACCTACGCAAAAGGCATCGAGAACCTGTTCGAGAGCGACGCGGTGTGGCTGGTACACAGCCAGGAAGAGGCCGACGAGGCGCTGCGCACCCTGATGACCGACTACGCCGAGTGGCGCCGCCGCAGCCTGGTGGGCATCCGCGAGGTTTTCGCCAAGCACACCTATGCCCATCGCCTGAATGACATCTTCGACCGCCTGGGCATCGAAACCCGCCTGCCTACCGACCCGGCCATCGGCCTGGTGGCCGAGGCCCACAGCCACGCCGAACTGCAGGCCCTCGACCAGTTCGCCCGCCAGCAGAGCTACCGCGGCTTCCATCTGGGCATCGCCTGTGCCCCGGGGCTGGCTCAGCTGGCAGGCTCTCTCTCCGAGAACATCACCCTGCTGCAGCGGGGCGAGAAGGCGTCCTGGCTGACCGAGCAGCACGCCGAATCTCCCCTGGCCGGCTGGCTTAGCCCCCAGCACCACTACGGCGAACACTACCTGCGTGACCTAGTCAACGCCAGTCTCTACGAGCCCGAGGCCGCCGGTTGGGCCAAGGCGCTGGATCGCGACCGCTTCGCCTACGAAGGAGAGGCCAGTGTGAGCGGGGCACTGTGGCGCACCGCCGAGTTTCTCAGGCAACCTATCAAGGCTCCCCCGGAGGAGCGCATCACCCGCCCGGATCTCTACCTCGCCGACAGCGACCAGTTTCAGGCCGCCGGCGCGGCGCAGCAAGTGGTGGGAGGCTAAACCATGACCAGGCGTGTACTCATCTGTGGCAACCCCGATCTCAACTGCATCGACGGCTCCTCCATCTGGGCCCAGACCATCGCCCTTGCTACAGCCGCAACCGGCAGCGCCAAGGTTGATTTCCTGGCCAAAAGCACCCCGGCCCGGGACGAGCTCTATGCCCCGCTGAAGATCAACGCTGACATTACCCTCGTGGATGGCAGCGACCGAAAGCATTGGCAGGGCAAGGGCTTTGCGCGGATTACCCTGGCGATGATGGGCGAGTTGGCCATCCGCCTCGACCGGGAAAAGCCCTATGACGTCATCATCGTGCGCGGGCTGGAGATCGCCAGCCAGCTGCTGGACGCACCGGACGTATTGGCCAAGTGTTGGATGTATCTGACCGATATCCCTCAGGCGCTGAGCGACTACGCCCCGGACGAGCGGCTGGTAATGCAGCGCATCGCCATGGGCTGTCAGCGCCTGCTTTGCCAGACCGCGGGCTTCAAGACCCTGTGGCAGGCCCTGGTGCCCGACCTGGATACTGACAAGGTGCGCCTCTACACTCCGGTGATTCCAGATCTTCCCGAGCGCCTGGCACCGATCAGTGAGCGTCCCCTACAGGCTATCTATGCCGGCAAGTTTAAGGGCGACTGGATGACCCTGGAGATGGCCGAGGCCTGGCCCTTCATTCACCGCGAGCTTCCCGGTAGCGAGCTGGTGATGATCGGTGACAAGATCCACGATGTACCGGAGGAGCGGGCTGGCTATAAGCAAGAGATGCAGAAGGCTCTTGAGGGCAACGCTGGCTTGCGCTGGCTGGGTGCTCAGCCAAGGAAAGCCGTGCAGCGGCTGCTGCAGCAGGCTCGGGTCGGGCTCTCCTGGCGCCATGAGAGCATGAACGACACCGTGGAGTACTCCACCAAGATCCTGGAGTACGGCGGGGCTGGCTGCGCCGCCATCCTCAATCGCAACTCGCTCCATGAGCAGCTGCTGGGCCAGGACTACCCGCTGTACGCCAACAGCGACGCGGATTTCCGCCGCCAGCTGACCCGGGCCTTGCGTGAGCCCAAGGTCGCCCAGCAGGCCGCTGACGCCCTGAAAAGGCTGGCCGAGCGCCACACCTTCTCGACCCGGGTGGGCGAGATCCGCCAGTGGCTGAAGGAGGCCCCCAAGGCACCCGAACACAAATCCAAGACCCGCGTTCTAGTGGCCGGGCACAATCTCAAGTTTTTTACACTGTTGCAAAAAAAGCTGGAAGCCACCAGGCAGTTCGAGTTCCTCACCGACCAGTGGCAGGGCCATAACGAGCACTATGAAGCCAAGAGCCGTGCCCTGCTGGAACAGGCCGACGTGATCTTCTGCGAATGGTGTCTTGGCAACCTCAAGTGGTACTCGCACAACAAGCAGCCTCACCAGCGCCTAGTGGCGCGCTTTCACTTGCAGGAGCGCGAGCTTCCCTATGTGGCTGAGGCCAACTGGGATAACATCGACCATATCAGCTACGTTAGCGAGTTTATCCGCCGGGAAGGGCAGAAGGCCTCCGGCTTTCCCTTCGAGAAGACCTCGGTGATCCCCAACCTGCTGGACGAGAGCAAGTTTACGCTCAAGAAGAAGACCGGTGACGCCCGCTACACCCTGGGTATCATCGGCGCAGCCCCGGCACGCAAGCGCCTGGACCGCGCTATAGACTTGCTGGAAGCACTGCTGGAAGAGGATGACCGCTACTGCTTGCGGGTGAAGGGCAAGCACCCGCTGGACTACGACTGGTTGCTCAAGCGCGAGGACGAGCTGGCCTATTACAGAAAGGTCTTTGAGCGCATTAACAGCAACCCTCGGTTACAGCATAAAGTGATCTTTGATCCCCCTGGTGACGACGTCAATGACTGGTTCACCATGGTGGGCTTTATTCTCTCGCCGTCTGACTTTGAATCCTTCCATATGGCAATTGGTGAGGGTATGCTGACTGGGGCGAGGCCGATTATCTGGGATTGGGATGGTGCTGCGGAGATTTGGGGGGAAAAGTACATAATCCGTGATGGTGCAGAAGCGAAGGAGGCAGTGTTGAGCCATATACCAAGCAAGGAAATGAATAATCAGTTCATAGTACAGAGTTTTTTATATGGTGTTATTCATGCCTGGCAAAAAATAATATGGAATATTTAATGCTGATGATGTTTCGGCATATGTGTTATCAAATAATTCACTGGTGAGGTGACATTATGAATCTTTATAATTTTTTTTGGACGTCTAATAGTATTAAAAGAAACTTGATCACTGAAAAGTATGAGCCTGTACAGCCGTTTTTATTTCTTTCGATAATTAACAAGCTACGCTGTGAGGTGGTTTTTGATATCGGTTCCAATGTTGGGTTTTATGCGTTGCTATCCAGCCTGTCCAAAACAGTCAAGATGGTCCATGCGTTTGAAGCAATAGAAGAGCCATTTTTAGAATTGATAAATAATATAGAAATGAACGGGCTTCAGTCTATTATTCTTCCTAACAATCTTGCTGCAAGCGACAAAGATGAAGAAATAAAATTTCTTGTTAATAGAGATCCGTTGTCAGGAACAAATGCATCTGAAGATACGACCTTCCACGATAAGAGACAGTATATTTCACAGAGGGCTGTCAGTGCCATCTCTATTGATAATCATTACAATACCAAACACAAAGTCTTGGGCTTCAAGATAGACGTCGAAGGCCACGAGCTGTCTGTTATTGATGGATGTGCTCAGACGTTGCGCGATAATAAGTGTGCTTTACAAATAGAGTGCTTTCCTAGGAATTTAGATGCTCTTTCCACTAAGATGGAGAAACTTGGGTATACACTGTTCTATAAATTGCATAATGATCTCTATTTTACCAACGAAAAAGATCTCGTCGGTAGCGATAGTGTTAATTCCTTGGTAGGCACGTCATTGAATCTATTAATAGAAAATAAGTTAGGGAATTATCCTGATCGTCCGGCACCAACTAATTTTGTTACAGGCAGTTGTTCAGTCATAGAAGGTGGTAAATTAGATGCGACATTGTCCGTTGACAAAAATACTTTTCCTGGCGATGTCGAGTATGCGTTCTATCTAATGATCGATCGAAAAAAGAGCGCTATTATATGGTACACCTCGGATAATACTGTTCAGTTCGATGTTCCTGAAGGTGTAGATCCGGGTAGAGTTTTTGTCAGAGGCTTTGTCAGGAATAAACGGTTACCCGACAAAAAAATATATATAGATTTGAATCCGGAGATTGATTGACTATGATGCGACGAGGTTCATCAATTCGACGTATGTATTTTTCTGGGTGGAATGCGGGGTAGTGTCCCGGGAAGTGGTGTAGGAACTGGCGTCCACCTGCTTCTTCATAGCTGGTGCTGCTCGTTCACTGAGCGTAACCGCCCGGTTTGGACCGCCTTGCGCATTTATGCGGCTTCGGTCTCCGGCTTTGTGGCGTGCAGAGGCGCCCAGTTCCACGGCAGCAGTTCGTGCAGGCGGTTGACCTTGTGGTCATGGATCCGGTCCAGGACGTCGGCGAGGTAGGCCTGGGGGTCGAGGCCATTCATTTTGGCGGTTTCGATCAGGGTCATGGCCCGCGCCAGGGTCTCGCCGCCGGCGTCGGCGCCGGCGAAGAGCCAGTTCTTCCGTCCGACGCCGATCGGGCGCATGGCACGCTCTGCCGCATTGTTGTCCATGGCAGCGCGCCCGTCCTCAAGGAACAGCGTGAAAGCGGGCCAGCGGTTGAGCGCATAGCGGAACGCCTTGGCGAGGTCGCTCTTGCCGGGGATGCGGGTCAGCTGCTCTTCGGCCCAGGCCTTGAACGCAGCACCCTTCCCGGCGCTGTATTTTTGGCGGGCCGCAAGCCGCATGTCGGCGGGCTGTCCCGCAATCTTGCGCTCGATATCATACAGCGCCCCGATCCGGTCGAGGGCCTCGCGGGCAATCGTGGATTTGTTGGCGGTCCATACATCGTGGAAGGCGCGCCTCAGATGCGCCCAACACGCGGCCTCGCGGAACTGCTGCGCGCCATCCGCCCGACGGGCATACAGATCCCTGAACCCGGCATAGGCGTCAGCCTGTAAAATGCCGCTCGATCCGGCGAGGTGACGGCGGGGGTGCTCGCCCTTTCGATTGGGAGAGAAGGCATAAACGACGCCGGGCGGCGCGGCACCGGACCAGGGTCGTTGATCTCTGACATAGGCCCAGACACGACCCTGCTTCACGGCCTTTCCAAGGGCTCTGTTCCTGCTGGATCGGTCGAGCACGCGGATGGGCGTGTCATCGGCATGCAGAACCGAACTGGCCATCACGTCCGCCTCCAGCGTTTCGATCAGTGGCGCCAGCGCCTTCATCGCCCCGCCGCACCAGTCGACCATCGTGGTGTCCGGGATATCGGCCCCCATGCGGGCAAAGATCTCGTTCAGGCGATAGAGCGGAATGTGGTCGTCGAACTTCGAG
Source organism: Yunchengibacter salinarum (assembly GCF_037658235.1). Taxonomy (NCBI): domain Bacteria; kingdom Pseudomonadati; phylum Pseudomonadota; class Alphaproteobacteria; order Kordiimonadales; family Kordiimonadaceae; genus Yunchengibacter; species Yunchengibacter salinarum. The sequence continues at coordinate 13,019 of NZ_JBBJLN010000019.1, forward strand.
ACCAGAATGAAGGCCAGCAGACCGGGCCCCGCCATGCTGCGCGGGATGGGCCGACTGGGCGCAGGCTCCTGCACCATGGTCTCGCATTGACGGCAGGACTTCTTCACCCGGGCGATCTCGATCACCTTGATCTGTGCCGCGATCATGTCGAGCAACGCGCTGACATCCTCACCGACCACACGCAGATCTCCGCCGCAGTCCGGGCACGTGTCGCCGGGATCAAGCGTGCGGCGTTCGCGGGGCGTGTCCCCGGACACCCTTGGGCGGCGACGCGGCTTCTGCTCCGCTTCGGCGGCATCCTCTTCCAATGACGGCGGGGGTGTCAGTGTTTCCTCGTTGTCACGGGGCGCATCATCCGCTTCCGCCGCGGCGACCCTCAGGTCTTCAAGCGCCAGTTCGAGCTGCTCGATCTCGCGCTCGATCTTTTCAGAGCTGGCGCCGAACTTCTGCTTGTTGAGCTTGGCAATCCGGATGCGCAGCGCTTGCACGAGCAGATCATGCGCCCGCAGCGTGGCCGACATCTTCGCATTCTCCGCCTGCAAGGCAGCAACCAGCTCCTTCAGAGCGGCCGGATCATCGGGCATATTTACAGGCGTTTGCGACATGCTTATTTATAGCAAATCGCATCCCAGAATGCCATAAAAACAAGGCATTACAGGGGGATAAATTATCCCACCCGCGCCGGCGGGGCGCCCCAGTCAGGCCGTCGCCAGTCAATCCCTCCCACAACATTGCCAGTTGTGCCGAGGTCAGGCGCGCGGCACCGTCACCCGCCGATGGCCACGGAAAGCGCCCACGTTCCAGAACCTTGTAATAGAGGCAAAAGCCCTGACCATCCCGGTAAAGCGTAAGCGCCAGCTGGGCCCCACGGGTTTTTCAGCTTGACGTCTGGAAGTTCCAGGGGAGGAGGTCGTCGATGCGGTTTTTGGGGTGCCCGCCTGCGATCGCTTCGAGCGTCGCCTTGAGGTAGGCGAAGGGCTCGACGTCGTTGACTTTGGCGGTCTCGATCAGGGACGCGATGCGGCCCCAGGTCTTGCCGCCCTCGTCGTGTCCCGCAAAGAGGGCATTCTTGCGGCTCAGGGCGATCGGGCGGATCAGGTTCTCGACGCGGTTGGAATCGATCTCGACGCGGCCATCCTGAAGGAAGGTCTGCAGCCCTTTCCGGTGGTTATGGATATAGGTCAGCTTCTCTCCGAGGCGGGACTTGGCCGAGACCCGCAGGCGGCTCTGCTGCAGCCAGTCGCCGAAGGCCGCGACGAGCGGCGCGCTGCGCGCCTGCCGAACCTTGAGCCGTTGATCGGGACCGCATCCTCGGATGTCGGCCTCGATCGCGTAGATCTCGGCGATGCGGCGGAGCCCCTCGGCGGCGATCTCGGACCCATCGCGGTCAAAGACCTCCTTCAGCTTGCGCCTGGCATGCGCCCAGCAATGGGCCACGCGGATGGGGTCGCCGCCCTTGCGCGACGGGCGCGACAATCGGTTGTAGCCCTGATAGCCATCGAGCTGCAGCGTGCCGTCGAAGCCGCGAAGGAATGTCTCGGCGTTTTTGCCACTGCGGCCAGAGGCATAGAAGAAGACCACTCCCGGCGGATCATTGCCGCCCCAACCGCGCTCGTCGCGCGCCAGGGCCCAGAGATAACCGGTCTTCGTCCGGCCCCGGCCCGGGTCCAGCACCGGCGCGGTGGTCTCATCCATAAACAGATG
>NZ_JBBJLN010000020.1:0-9272 GCF_037658235.1 Yunchengibacter salinarum
AGTGGAAGCGATCCGTGCGAGAATGGCACGCTGTCAAAAGCCAGCTCGCGATCATGTTCGAAGACCGCTTCCCAATGACGTAACAAATGGCGCCAGAGCACAAAATTACGCACAGTCCCCACATTCATCCCTTGACGGGCAGACGCCCGACAGGATTTATAGCGCATGTCCGGGGCCAGCCCCGGACATGCGCATGGCGGCATAACACCAGTATGCAGTTCCACCTTAACAACGCCGCCAAGCTGTCCAACAAATGGGGTCCACCTCTCTGCTATTGTTCTCGGCGACTCGTCGTGTCATTACTGGCACAGTGCCGAAAAGTCAGATTGGGAGGCGAGCATGGCTTCAGGCTTATCACCCACGGTGATCGACTTATTTTGCGGCGCAGGCGGACTCAGCGAAGGCCTGCGTCAGGCCGGGATCAATCCAATGGCAGGTGTCGACTTCGATAAGCACGCCGTTGCTACCTACCGGCACAACCATTCAGGTGTTCCTGTCGTTGAAGGCGACGTGGCTGAGGTGACCGGTGAGCATCTTATGGAACTGGCAGGCACCCGGGAAATCGACCTTATCGCTGGCGGACCGAGCTGCCAAGGCTTCTCTACGCACGGGAAGCGGATGCAGGACGACCCCAGAAATTTCCTGTTCAAGCATTTCGTCCGGCTTGTCGACGAAATCCAGCCGAAGATATTCCTGATGGAGAACGTCCGAGGGATGCTCACTTATGAGAAGGGGGCATTCCGTCGGCAGATCGAGGCGGCTTTTGACGAGATTGGATACCGCACCGATTTCGCCCAGGTCCTCGCCGCTGATTACGGCGTGCCCCAACTGAGGCACCGGATCCTCTTTATCGGCACGCGCGTTGACGACATCCAGCTGTCATTCCCCGAACGCACGCATGGTCCTGACGACGAGCCGGAACTCAAGCCCTACGTCACTGTTGAGGAGGCGATCGGAGATCTCCCGCTGATGGAGGAATACTACAAGCAGCACGAGCGCCCATACGCCTGCGGCCCCCAAAACCCCTACCAAGTCTACTGCAGGACCGGCGCTCCGAAGGATGTCACCCTTCATATTGGCCGACCACTGTCTGCGCAGGCTCAGTCCTTGGCTGATCACATCGGCCAGGGCGAAGGACTTCGAGCTGTTCCCGTGGAGGCTCTCCCGGCGCGGTTCCAGAAGATGCGGACGATCTCGAACGGCGCTCTCCGCCGGGACTGCACGACGCTCTATCATCGTCTCCATCCAGCGAAACCGTCATACACGATCACATGCAACTACAAGAACGTGGCGTCGGGGCCCTTCCTCCATCCGTGGGAAGACCGCGCGATCTCTCATCGCGAGGCCGCCAGGTTCATGAGCTTCCCCGACCACTATCAGTTCGTCGGCGCCAGCTTTCCGCGACAGATCGGAAACGCCGTGCCTCCGCTCCTCGGTAGGGCCATCGGTGAAGAGATCGTGAAGATGCTGTCCCAGGCGGGCAAGAAACGTAGCCGTGCCGCCTGATGCCCAAGAAGATCCGAGCTGAAAGGGTCGCATTGGCCCTCAACAACATGGCGAACTGGCGTCGCAAGGCTAAGAGCCAGGGAGCCACGCACCTCTTTCCCATGCTCGCGCTGATCGAGCGCGGCGCCGGTGATCCGCCTAGTAAAGCTACGATCATGAACGAGACGCCGCACGAGTTCGACTTCTGGGACAAGTATTTCTGCCTGGACGACGGCAACGATGCGAAGCCTTATTTCAATCCAGTGACCCTGCGCCGGGCGGAAGCTGGCTTCCCTCACAGCAACTCGGCCACGATCCGGAAGAACACCTTCGCGGGCAAGTGGAACGCGGCCTCGCGCCGGACCACCGACGATGGGGAGGAATGGGAACTTGCCGACAACTACGCAGACATCTTCCGCGACAAGGTCTTGACCAAGGGCGCCGATGTCGCTTGCGCTCCTACGCTCGACATCGCCATACTATTCCTCCGGGATAGCGAGTTCCCGGACAATGCGGACGCGAGGGCCCTCGAGACGGCGTTTCGCGGCGCATTCCCGCAGAGGGACGAGGATTACGACAAGCTCTTCGTCTTTCATCCCGAGGATCCGGACAAGATCTTTGATGACGCAGCAGAGCCCCAAGATTACCAGGCTGCCATCCTGAACGTGCTTGTCGACGACGTGAAGTCATCGGCTGCGATTCCGAGGTCTGAGACTGAACCCTTCGTCATGGATCTCGACGACCCGATCCTCGTCCAAGTTCAGAAACTGCTCGGGCTGGGAACGTCCGGGATCATTCTCACGGGCGTGCCCGGGACAGGAAAGTCCTACTACGCGAAACGGATCGGGAAGCACTTGGTGAATGATCCGGAGCAGGACATCTTCAGGGTGCAGTTCCATCCGTCCTATGGCTACGAGGACTTCGTCGAAGGATATCGGCCTGACGAGACATCCCAGTCGGGTTTCAAGGTTGTCGAAAAGACGTTTCTCCTCGCATGTGAGCGTGCGAGGCGACTTGAGGAACAAAAGGACTTCGTCGTCCTGATAGTGGATGAGATCAACCGCGGCGATCCCGCCAGGATCTTCGGTGAGCTGCTGACCTATATCGAGCGAGCATACCGAGAAGAGAAGTTCACGCTGCCGTTCTCAGGGAAGCCTTTTTCGGTTCCGGTCAATCTGGTGATGATCGGCACGATGAACCCCTATGATCGCAGCGTGGCTCAGGTCGACGCGGCTTTCGTACGCCGGTTCGACCACATCGAGGTGTCCCCGTCCCGAGAGGTCGCAGAGAGCCTCTTGGAGAATGGTGGCGGCTTCACTCAAGACCAGATCTCCGACATCGGGGCCTGGTTCGATGCGGTGCAGAGGCTCGTTCCATTCGGTATCGGCCATTCCTTCTTCGCTGAGATCAAGAACGTCGATCACCTGAAGCTCGTCTGGCAATACCGGATGCGACCCACGGCGGTTCATGCTGTGGAGTTGAACGATGGTGCCATGGGGAACCTGACCGCGAGCTTCGAGGCGCTGGTTCGCCGTCTCGAAGGCGTGGCGGACGATGCCTGAGATCATCGAATGCCGGGAGTTCGAGGAGCTCTCGGTGAGAGTCAGCGCGCTCCTGCAGGACGGTGAGCTCAGACTCGACGAGAGGATAACGACGAAAGGTTACCTGACTGCCACCATGCGCGGCGGGCAAATCGCTTTGCGGGCGACACGCTTTGTCGGCACCATCCCCTTGACGCCGGAACTCGCGGTTCGGGTCGTGCCCCGGGCGACAATTGCGAACCTATCCTACATGCTGGTCCGGTCTGGGGTGATCCCGTCGGCGATATTAGGCTTCGCCCGCGGTTACATGCCTAGGTTTGTCGCCACGGACAACGCCGAGCGCATCTACGCAAGGTCGCTGATCGACGGCGTGAAGCTGATTGCCCGGCGAGGCTACATGAAGGAGTATCTACCCCCGAAGTACCAAGCGCCCTGGCGAGGGCGCCTCTTGGCTTCAGACACTGTGCGTAAGCACGCTTCGAAGGGAATCCGTTATAGGCACGAGTTCGAGCAAAACGTTCTCACCCCTTCGACGGTCGAGAACATCGCGCTCAAGATGGCTCTGAAGCAGGTCATCGACTGGCTTGCCGAGAACGACCGGCGCGACGCGATGCTTCCAGAAGCACGCGGCCTGTATCGTGACATGTGGCACATCTCTGATTGGGATGGGGCAAATAGCGATCTCGTGCGTCATCTGTCACGGAAGATCCATACGCTCTCGCCGCGCCTGCCACATTACAGGGACCCACTCTGGTCAGCATATCTGGTCTTACAGAGTGTACTTCCAGAGCTCAGCTTCGACGGATTCGTACGTCTGGACTCGCTGATCATCGACGTATCGAAAGTCTTCGAGGCATTCCTGCGCAGAGAGCTCGCCGTTCGTCTCGCTCAGCATGGATACAGCGTGCAGGACGGCAACAATACGCCGCGCCCCTTCTTCCGGGACGGGGGCGTTTATTCTGTCCATCCTGACATGATCATCCGTCGTGGCGACGAGATTGTCGCTGTCCTCGACGCAAAATATAAGCCGGAGCCGAAGGAGTCGGACCGGTATGAGGTCCTTTCTTTCATGGACGCCATGCCCGTGAAGCTTGGAGGGTTTGTGTGTCCCGCTGACGGTGTCGATACGTCGCGCTTCCTTGGCACCACTGCGTCTGGAAAGAAGATGGTGCTGCTGCGGTATGATCTGGCGGCGGAGAACCCCGATTTAGAAGCCGATCGTTTCGCAACTAATGTACTTGGAATGATCAGAGACAAACACGACTACGTCTAGTCATCTAGAACTGAAATGCGTATCATTTTCTGGGTGGGCAAAGGAGATGATACGATGGCAGGGCGAATGGCGGACGAGGTGGTCTTGAGCGATGAGGAACGAGCCTTTCTTGAGGCACAGGCTCGGCGTCACAAGGCAGCACGGTCGCTGTCGGATCGGTGCCGTATGGTCCTGCTCTGCGCGGAAGGCTTGCAAAGCAAGGAAGTCGGTGCCCGGCTCGGGGTTCATGAGCACACAGTGGGCAAGTGGCGCAGGCGGTTCGTGAAGGACCGGATTGAAGGGCTGACCGACGAATACCGCCCCGGGCGTCCGCGCACCGTATCTGACGCACAAGTGGCTGAGGTGATCGAGCGGACGCTCAACAACACGCCGAAAGACGCTACTCATTGGTCGATCCGTTCCATGGCGGCAGAGACAGGCCTTTCACACACGACCATCCGCCGGATTTGGACTGCGTTCGGATTGCAGCCGCATCGGAGCGAGACGTTCAAGCTCTCAACCGATCCGCTGTTTGTCGACAAGGTGCAAGATGGTCAATGGGGTTGGTTGGAGGGTATTGGAGGGATTAGTATTTCAAATATATTTGCTAATGAATTTGATAAGGAATTTAAAAAAAGGTTTTCAAAATGTTTATGAAAATATTAAATAAAATTAATAAATTACTATTGGTATTCTTTCTAATGCAAAATTATTTTACAATTGACCGTTCATTTGCTGAGGAAATATATGAGCCAGATAAATGTCTTCGTTCTATTGGAGAGAAAATTTTTTCTATTAACAAAGACATTTTTGATAATATTTATTGTCCTCGCATAGAAGGAGAAAAACGTCAACTTATAGAAAGAATGAAGTATATTAGAAAAAAATTGAAAGAAAAAAAATCTTTAAATAATATGGATTTTTGTAAAAAAATGTGGATGCAAAAAATTTATAAATCAATGAGGAAGTCTAATATAGACAATAAATTTTCTAACTATAAAAAATACATATATAGTTTTTTTAACACTCCATATGAAAATGCTTTTAAAACCACAGACGCGGAGAAGTATATTATTTCTTCGTCCGCGCTGGAGGTGTCTCTTACGGACTTCGGAATGAAAACAAAGGAAATTTATTCAAAACAGGATTATTCTTCTTGTAATCATATAATCTTTCCAATAATTTTAATGAGGGATTATAATGTCGCTCTAGTGAAAAAAGAAAAAATATCAAATTTATTTAAGAAAGGAAAAATAACACCAAATATCTATATTCCACTTTGGTTTATTGTTCAACATGCCGACTACTATCCGAATTTTCAAAAGAAATGGCTCCGAATTTTCAAAAAATATGGAAAAGATATCAACTTCCCGCAAGGGCGTATCGAAAGTCTAGAAAAAAGAATTTCGTTTAACGAGGAAAATAATTGAAAATATATTCAATAATATGTTTTGGTTATGAAAAAACAACTTTTTCGAAAACAGGTTCTTGAGCACCGCCAGCGCGGGCTGGAAGGGGATGTGCTGCTGATCACGCCCCTGCGACTTCGCATCATCATCCTGTTGCTGGCCGCGCTTTTCCTTGGAGCCGTGCTGTTCGTCACCCTGACGGATTTCGCCCGCACGGAGCAGGTGCGCGGCTACATGATTCCCACAAGGGGCCTGATCGGTGCCTCCGCCATGCGGGCGGGGATTGTCCAGAGAATCAATGTGGCGGCCGGGGACCGGGTGAAAAAGGGCGCCGTGCTGGCGACCATTTTCAGCGGTGGGCGATCCGGTGACGGCCGGGACATTGCCGCCGACCTCATGGCCAGCCTTGCGCGGGAACGGCGGACGCTGGAGCGCCAGATCCGCCTTGCCGCCACAAGCTATCGCGCCGACCTTGAAAGCCTTGAGCGGGAGAAAGCCGGTCTTGAGGCCGAACTGGCCGCCCTTGAAAGGCAACGGGATCTGCAACAGGCCCTGACCCTTTCCGCGAAAACGGCCCACAATTCCCTGATTCCCCTGGCGAAAAAGGGGCTCGTGCCGAAAGCCGAGCAGGTGCGCCGCAAGCAGGCATGGCTGACGGAGGAACGCCAGTTACAGGTGCTGGAGCAGAGCCTTGGCAAGACACGGGAAACCCTCGCCGGCTTCCGCCATCGCCGCGCCCGGCTGGTCGCCGAGCATGAAAGCCGGGTCGCCGACCTGAAGGGGCGCCTGACCGCTATGGACCGCCAGCGCACCCGGCAGGCGGGAAACCGGTCGGTCGCCGTCGTCGCCCCGACAGCCGGGCGCATCACCAGCGTAACAGCCATGACCGGCAACCCGGTACAGCCGGGCAAGCCGCTGCTCTTCATCCTGCCCGAGGGCAGCACGCTGGAAGCCCGCCTGCTGGTGCCCAGCCGGGCCATGGGCTTCCTCGCCCGCGGTCAGGCGGTACGGTTGCATTATGACGCCTTTCCCTATGAGCGCTTCGGCAGCCGGACGGGGCATGTCACCCGCATTGGCGGGTCCATCCTGACCATGCGGGACATCAGCGCCCCATCCGAATGGAAGAACCGTTCTACACGGTGCGGGTGAAGCTCGACAGCCAGTCCGTTCGCGCCTTCGGGCGGGACCATGCCCTGCAACCGGGCATGGCGCTGAACGCCACCGTGATTCTGGAACGCCAGAGCCTGCTTTCATGGCAGCTGGAGCCCATTCAGGCCATCCGGGCGAGGGCCTGAGCCATGGACCGTCTCGCGCGTCTCAATTTCTCCGGCACCCGCCGCCTTCCCCTCTACCGGCAGGCGGAAGCGGCGGAGTGTGGCCATGCATGCCTTGCCATGATCGCCAGCTATCACGGCCACGAAATCGACATCCCCGCCCTGCGGCGCCGGATGCCGCCGTCCGGGGCGGGGGCGTCCCTGCGCACGGTGATGGACATGGCGGCGCGCCTGTCCCTGCGCTCCCGCCCGCTGAAAGTCCCCCTTGACATGCTGGAGCGGCTGACCCTGCCCGCCATCCTGCACTGGGACCTCAATCACTTCGTGGTGCTGAAGGCGATGACCCGCAAGGGCGCCGTTCTGCACGATCCGGCGCGCGGCGAGCGCACCGTGGCCATGGCGGACCTGTCGGATCACTATACCGGTGTGGCGCTGGAACTCACCCCGGAGGCCGGGTTCGAGAAAAGGACGGAGCGCGAAAAGCTGCGCCTCTCCCAGCTCTGGGGGCGCATTACCGGGCTGAAGCGCTCCCTCGGGCAGGCCCTTGTGCTCTCCCTGATCATGCAGGCGGCGGTTCTGGCCGGGCCGTTCTATCTGCAAACCGCCGTGGATCACGTGGTGGTCAATAATGACGGCGACCTGCTGCTGGCGCTGGCGCTTGGCTTCGGGGCGCTGGCGGTCTTCAACAGCATCGCCGAATTCGTGCGCGGCCATGTGCTGCTGTATTTCGGCAACATGCTCAGTTTCCAGATGGTGGCCAATCTCTATGGCCACATGATGCGCCTGCCTCTGCCCTTTTTCGAGCGCCGCCATATCGGGGACATCGTCTCCCGCTTCGGCTCGACGGACCCGATTCGCCAGCTTTTCACCGAGGGGCTGGTGGCCACCCTGATCGACGGCATGATGGCGCTGGCCACCCTTGTGCTGATGCTGATCTACAGCCCGCTTCTCGCCGCCATCGCGGCGGCGGCCCTCGCCTTGTACCTGATCCTGCGGCTGGCCACCTACCGGCTGTTTCGCAAGCGTTCCGAAGACGCCCTCGTCGCCCGGGCGAAGGAATCCAGCGTGTTCATGGAAGCCGTCCGGGGCATGTTGAGCATCAAGGTCTTTGGCCGTGAGGAAGAGCGCAAGCGCCTCTGGCTCAACCGGTTCGCCGACCGGGTGAATGCCGATGTCACCGTCGGCCGCCTGACCAATGCCTTCACGCTGGGCAATGGCCTGATTTTCGGGCTGGAAAACATTCTGCTGATCTATATGGCGATCCGCATGATCCTGGCCGGCGATTTCACCGTGGGCATGATCTTCGCCTTCATGGCCTACAAGCGGCAATTCTCCGAAAAGGCGGCGGCGCTGGTGGAGCGGCTGATCGAGTTCCGCATGCTCGATCTGCATCTGGACCGCATTTCCGATATCGCCCTGGCGGAACCGGAGCAGGACCGGCATGACCGGTATGACGGCGACACCGCCGCCCCCGCCCTGAAGGGCGAGATCAGGCTGGAGAATGTCAGCTTCAGCTATGGCGAGGGCCTGCCGGACGTGATTTCCTGCATCACCCTGAGCGTGGCCGCCGGGCAGGCCACCGCGATCACCGGCCCGTCCGGGGGCGGCAAGACCACGCTGATCAAGCTGATGATGGGCCTGTTTCAGCCGCGCGAGGGCACGATCCGGGTGGATGGCCGCCCGCTGGGTGAGATCGGCCTTGGCACCTATCGCCAGCAGACCGCCGCCGTCATGCAGGAGGACAGCCTGTTCGCCGGGTCGCTGGCGGAAAACATCGCCTTCTTCGATGGCAAGGTGGACATGCAGCGGGTGACGGAAGCGGCGGCGACAGCATGCATTCTTGATGATATCCGGGCCATGCCCATGGGGTTCGAAACGCTGGTCGGGGATATGGGCTCCACGTTCTCGGGCGGGCAGAAACAACGCATCCTGCTGGCCCGCGCCCTCTATCGCCGCCCCCGCATCCTGTTCATGGACGAAGGCACCGCCCATCTGGACGTGACGCTGGAAAAGCGCGTCAACGCCGCCATCCGGTCCCTCGGCATCACCCGCATCATCATCGCCATGGCAGATCGGGTGCTGGTGATGGACCAGTTCAAGCTAAGAGCCTGACCGAAAAAAGAATTGAGTTATATCAGCCACTTGTGATTCATGGAAGTTGCGAAGCCACCATGGAGGCACAGGATGTGGATTGATATCACCCGTCGGCAGTTTGCCCGCGAAGGACTGCGTTTGCCAAGCGATTTAACGGATGCGGAGTGGGCGGCTCTGGAACCGCTTCTGCCGCCGCGTCCACGGCGGGGCCGCCCGC
>NZ_JBBJLN010000021.1:0-7995 GCF_037658235.1 Yunchengibacter salinarum
AGTGGAAGCGATCCGTGCGAGAATGGCACGCTGTCAAAAGCCAGCTCGCGATCATGTTCGAAGACCGCTTCCCAATGACCTAACAAATGGCGCCAGAGCACAAAATTACGCACAGTCCCCGCCTCGATTGCCCCGGCCTGGCGGCGGGCATGGCAGGAGGTGATCCCGTTCTTTGCCTTCGATCCGGCGATCCGCAAGATCATCTACACGACGAACGCCATTGAAAGTTTGAACAGGGTCATTCGCAAATCGATCAAGACCCGCGGATCCTTCCCGACCGAGGAGGCCGCGACCAAGCTGATCTACCTGGCGATCCGCAACTTCGAGAAAGGCGGCAGAAATGTCCGGGAATGGTTTGCGGCCAGGAACCAGTTCGCTATCATGTTCGACGAACGCTTCAATGCGTGACCGTGTTTGAAACCCGCGTGGGCCAGACCAGATACACAGAGTTCATGACACTCCCTCATCACGACCAATCCAGATGTGGCCCAGCCTTGCCCGGACGACAAGGTGAACCGTGTTTTCGTGGCCAATATGCCGAACCAGCTCTGGGTGAGCGACTTTACCTATGTCTCCAGCTGGCAGGGCATGGTCTACGTGGCTTTTGTCATCGACGTCTTCGTCCGCAAGATCGTCGGTTGGCGCGTCTCGACCTCGATGACCACCGGGTTCGTCTTGAATGCCCTGAACCAGGCGATCTGCCAGAGGGCGCCGTCCGAGACCGACAAACTGATCCATCACAGCGACCGGGGCAGCCAATACCTCTCGATCCGATACACCGAGCGGCTGGCTGAGGCGGGGATCGACACCTCTGTCGGCAGCGTCGGGGACTCCTATGACAACGCTCTGGCCGAAAGCATCATCGGCCTGTTCAAAGCCGAGGTGATCAAGTTCCCCGGCCCCTGGAAGTCCGTTGGTCAGGTCGAGTGGGAAACCCTGAAGTGGGTCGACTGGTATAACAAGACGCGACTGCACAGCGCCATCGGTTACGCCACGCCGAACGAAGCAGAGGAGGTATTCTACGCAAGCTTGAACGCTGAGAGTCTGACTCAAAATTCTTTTTAATGAAATCAATGGCTTGCGATTCTTCGAAGCAGGAGTTGGGTGGACGCCATATAGAGCCATGCAGTGGCGCTCTGGATGGTTCGCTCGAAATCCTTGGGGAGGCGCCGGTTACGACCGAGCCAGGCGAAGGTGCGCTCAACGACCCAGCGGCGCGGGAGCACCTCAAACCCTTCGGCCTTATCCGAACGCCTGACGATCTGCATGGTCCATTGACCCATTTTTCCCAATGCGCCCTTGAGTTTTGGCCCCGCATAGCCTCCATCGGCAAACACATGGCGTAGCCAGGGGAAATTATGTTGGAGGGTCGAGAGCAGATCGGGGGCGCCATCACGGTCCTGAATGTCGGCGGCATGAACGAGGGCGCCGACCATAAAGCCCTCGGTGTCCGTCAGGATGTGGCGTTTGCGGCCCTTGATCTTTTTGCCTGCATCATAGCCCCGGACACCGCCGCTTTCCGTGGTTTTGACGCTCTGACTGTCGATCACCCCGGCTGATGGCGACGCCTCGCGCCCGCCTGCTTCACGCGCTGTCATCAACAGGGCGTGGTTGATCGCAGGCCACAGGCCCATGTCCCGCCAGCGATAAAAATAATGCTGCAGTGTGGTCATGGGTGGAAATACGCCCGGCGGCAACATGCGCCAGGGCAAGCCACCGCGCAGCAGATAGAGCATCGCATTCATAATGTCCCGACACCTCCAGCGCGGCGGGCGGCCCCGCCGTGGACGCGGCGGCAGAAGCGGTTCCAGAGCCGCCCACTCCGCATCCGTTAAATCGCTTGGCAAACGCAGTCCTTCGCGGGCAAACTGCCGACGGGTGATATCAGTCCACATCCTGTGCCTCCATGGTTGCTCGACACACCCATGAATCACAAGTGGCTGATATCACTCAATTCCTTTTTCGGTCAGGCTCTGACGAAAAAGTAGCATAATTATTGAACTAAAAACTCTCCGGTAAACCCGGGGCGGTTCAGTCAGCTCAACCGGTCCGAATGGACAAGTCAGTTGCGTGCAGCCGGAGTCAAAATATCCATGGATGAGAAAGGGAGATGGCTAGTTTGCGAAGTTGACGGAGCGGAGCGACGGCATAATGTGTTTATCGAGCGGCTTTGGCGCAGCCTCAAATATGAGTGCGTTTATCTGTGCCTGCGCGCATTACCAGGGGGCCGAGAGGCGCGACGCCTGATCGGCTCATGAATTGTTTACTATAACACCGAGAGGCCACATTCAACCCTTGACGGGCAGGCGCCCGACGGCATAACACCAGTATGCAGTTCCCCCTTAACAACGCCGCCAAGCTGTCCAATAAATGGGGCCCATTTCCCAGTAAAAAATAGGTAGTATTGAAAAATGTATGATATAACTTATTTGTGTGAATTAAACGCCTCATCTGTTAGTGAAAAGTGGTCAAAGCTGATCAATGGTAATATTAAAGACTCTGATAGTATTTGCTCAGAATTTGGTTTTCACTCTGAGAGGGAACTTAATCCTTTTTTATCAATAAGTTTGCCTTTCGAATTGGAAGTATTTGAATTAGTGATTGAATTTAGGGATTCGTATAGCAAAAAAGATCTACCATTTTCACTAAAGTTTATAGGGGATAATTTCGAAGTAGATCAAATCTTTAAAAGTCTGTCTAATTATACAACGGTGGTTTCATCTCAAGATTTAGGAATTAAAGGTTGTTTGAAAGGTATATTGATTTATAGGGAGGGAGAGTGCAGCCTTGTATTAAAGAGAATTTACCTGAATGTTCGTAAAAAAGAGTTTCTCCAAAAAGTAAAAAACACTAAGTTTAAAAGAATTTGTTTCGCTGATGGGCATTGGTTTGGCTTAGGCGGGAAGCTAAGCGTATATGCAAGTGCATTGCTCTATTGCTCACAAGAAGATAAAAAGTGGCCACTGATTGACACATCGTCCAGTGATATCATTGATTATCCACTGTCTATAAATGAAAAAGAAGACGAGTTTAATCTATTGCTGAACAATTTTGCATCAAAAAGCATAAAAAAGTTGGTAGACGGTGAGCCAGGTTACTATAAGGAAACATCTGCTAGCCAACACAAGCCGGTAAAAAATGCTGGAGATTTTGAAGGACGGTTTAAATATATATCAAGAAATAATATAAAAAGATTTATATACAAAGGAGAAAATGATCTCGGTGCAAATAGAAGGGCATTAAAAAAAATAGTCCCCAGTAAAAATGTTTTAAATAAAGTGAGGAAAATTGAGTCCGCAATAAATGGAGAGATTGATTACTCGAAAGCTCTGGGTATTCATTTTCGGCATGGCAATGGGGAAAGGTATTTCTCTTCTAAGACTGGTTTGTGGGGGGTTAAACCAGCATCTAGGGTAGAGTTAGAGAAAGCACTGGATGCTTTTTTGAAAAAATATTCATCAAGAATAAAGACGGTTATAGTTGCAACTGACTGCCGAGAAGTTGCTTCTTTTATTGATAAATACGCAAATAAATTTTGCAAAGTTTTGTTTCTTGATTATGGCGTTCAGCCAGTTGGGTCAGGGTGTAGTCACAACAACAATTACTTTGATCGCTTTTCAAAAAGAATTTTTGTAGACACGAGTGATGAGCAAGTTCAAACGTTCGCTCAAATGCTCGTTCTTTCAAAGTGTCGGTATTTGCTAGGGGGTAGGTCATACTTTTTCGAAACAGTAAAGTCACTATCCTCAATACCAGTTGAAGATATCGGATTTATAAACAATCTGGACAGGTATGTTAAGGTAGACAATGTAAGTCTTCCGTTGTTGGAGTCAGATGAAGAGGGTACTCGCATTATAGTTGATATATTTAGAAAAGAAAATGTCTTGCTAGATGGTGTTTTCTTAGGAAGAAAAGATAGCGTTTTGCGATTAAGTTATTTTGATGTAATCTTAGCACAAGGGAAGACTATCAAAGATATTGTTGACCTTCTGGATGATTGTGTTTTTGAAAAGCTGAAAGGGCTCCGGTTTTACTAGGCCCAGGACCCATAAAAGGGATTCCCAGGCTGGCAAAAATCTGATTCAAGTTTCCTGAAGGGAGACATTGATGTCAGGTTCTTGTTTTTGGCTTTCTGATGAGCAATTTACGCGGCTTGAGCCGCTTCTTCCCACGGACACGCGGGGCAAGCCGAGGGTTGATGACCGTCGAGTAATCAGTGGCATTGTGCATGTTCTGAAGTCGGGTGGGCGCTGGTCCGACGCGCCGTTGATCTATGGGCCACATAAAACGCTTTATAACCGCTTTGTGCGCTGGGCCGTGAAAGGCGTTTGGATCGATATATTCCATGCCCTGGCCTCGGCCGGCGGACCACCCGCCGATGTGCTGATTGACAGCTCAGCGGTTAAGGGCACCTCGAAAAATCTGGCGACCCAGCGGGATTGCGATAGAATCGCCGATGTGGGTGCGATGACTGGGAGGTAGTGATGGGGCAGATGGGCTTCTTCGATGTCTCGAAGCGCTACGCCGGGCTGGATGCGAAGTCGGATCCGCTGGTGAAGCTCAACGCCGTCGTTCCCTGGGCGGATTTTCGGCCGCGGCTGGACGCGGTCTGGCGTCGGCCGCCGGAGGCGCGGAAGTCCAAGGCGGGCCGCAAGCCCTGGGACGTGGTCGTCATGTTCAAGGCGCTCGTGTTGTGCGAACTCTACAACCTGTCTGATGAACAGTTCGAGTACCAGATCCGTGACCGGCTGTCGTTCATGCGCTTCCTGGGCCTGGGTCTGGAGGATCCGGTGCCGGACGCGACCACGGTCTGGCAGTACCGCGAGCAGCTGGTTCAGGCCGGGGTGGTCGACGAGCTGTTCGGTGCGTTCGACGCCTATCTGAAGGACCAAGGCTGGCTTGCGATGGGCGGGCAGATGGTCGACGCCTCGATCGTGCCGGTGCCCAAGCAGCGCAACGACCGCGACGAGAATGCCGCGATCAAGGCGGGCAAGACGCCCGAGGGCTGGGACGACAAGCCGGCGAAGACCCGCCAGAAGGACACCGACGCGCGCTGGACGAAGAAGCACGGCACGTCGCACTACGGGTACAAAAACCACGTCAACGTCGACCGGCGGCACAAGCTGATCCGGCGCTACAAGGTGACCGACGCGGCCGTCCACGACAGCCAGGTCATCGACGACGTGCTGGATGACGACAACACCGCGTCCGATGTCTGGGCGGACAGCGCGTACCGGTCGGCCGAGATCGAAGCCAAGCTGGACGATCGGGGCCTGAAAAGCCGCATCCACCGCAAGGGTCATCGCAACCGACCGCTCAGCACGCGCGAGAAACAGGGCAACAAGACCCGGTCGAAGGTCCGCGCCCGGGTCGAGCACGTGTTCGGCGCGCAGACCAACGACATGGGCGGCACGCTGGTGCGCAGCATCGGGATCGCCCGCGCCACGGCACGTATCGGGCTGAAGAACCTAGTCATCTGAATCTAAAGTTCGGCACATAGGTTTTGCTGTGTCCGCTGGCAGAACCGCTTTACGGATGCGAGGATTTGATCTGCGGGTTTGACCCATCGGTAGGGCTTGGGATTTTCGTTGTGCGCCTTGATGAAGGCGGCGTCGATATCAGCCTCCAATGCGGCGGTGGATCGGTGGACACCGCGTTGTAATTGCTTGCGGGTCAGCTCGGCGAACCAGCGTTCAACCTGATTTATCCAACTGGCCGAGGTCGGCGTGAAGTGAACATGCCAATGCGGGCGGCGCGCCAGCCACGCCTTGACTTTCGGCGTCTTGTGCGTGGCATAGTTGTCCATCACCAAGTGCACATCCGGCCCTTTGGGCATGGCCGCGTCGATCCTTTTCAGGAAGTCGAGGAATTCAGTCGCCCGGTGGCGCTTGTAGCATTTGCCGATCACCGCCCCCGTGGCAACATCCAGCGCGGCAAACAGCGAGGTTGTGCCGTGGCGGACGTATGTGTGGGTTCTGCGTTCGGCGATACCCGGCGCCATTGGCAGTACCGGTTGTTCGCGGTCCAGTGCCTGAATCTGGGATTTTTCATCCACGCACAATACAATAGCTCTGTTGGGTGGCGACATGTAAAGCCCGACGGGACTGTGCGTAATTTTGTGCTCTGGCGCCATTTGTTACGTCATTGGGAAGCGGTCTTCGAACATGATCGCGAGCTGGCTTTTGACAGCGTGCCATTCTCGCACGGATCGCTTCCACTCGTTGGATGTAGCATTCAGCGCGAGATAGATCAATTTCGCCGCGGCCTCATCGCTTGGAAAGTGGCCGCGGCTTCGCACGGCGCGGCGGATTTTTGAGTTCAAGGCTTCGATGGCGTTCGTAGTATAGATCAGTCTTCGTACCTCGGGCGGGTAGTCAAGAAAGGGGACGACCTCGGTCCAGGCCCGTCGCCAGCTCGGGGCGATCGCCGGGTAGGAGAGTGTCCGATCTTTTGTGTATCTGTGATCTGGTCCATGTTTCCTGAAAGGAGCAAGGACGATGACAATTTCCAAGGACCTGCTGGACGATCTTTTGAAGGGCTGCGATCGGCCTGAGTGAACCGCCCCGGGTTTCCGAGAGAGTAAAAATCTCAAAGGATGCCCCTTATGGAATCGAAGAAGCACACCCCGAAGGACACGGCCGAGTTCCGCGAGCGCGGCGTTCGGCTGTATCGCGAACAGCGCCCTGATTACACCAGCGACAACGCGGCCTACCGTGCGATCGCGTCGAAGCTTGGCTGTTCCCATGACACGCTTCGCGCCTGGTGCGTTCAGGCAGCCCGTGATGCTGGTGAGCGCAGTGGACAGAGCAGCGAAGAGAAGGCGCGGATCAAGGAGCTGGAGCGCGAGGTCAAGGAACTGCGCACCGCCAACGAGATCCTGAAGAAGGCGTCGGCCTATTTTGCCCAGGCGGAGCTCGACCGCCCGTTCCGCAAATGATTGCCTTCATTGAAGAGCATCGCGAGGTCTATGGGGTCGAGCCGATCTGCCGTATTCTGCCGATCGCCCCAGCGACCTTTCACCGTCATGCCGCCATTGCCCGCAACCCTGAGCTGGCCTCGGAGCGGGCCCGGCAGGACAAGGAGGATTTCGATGAGATCAGACGCGTCCACGACAAGAGCAGAGGCCGCTACGGTGCGCGCAAGGTCTGGCACCAGCTTCGGCGAGACAAGCACGACATTGCGCGCTGCACCGTGGAACGATTGATGAGAGAGAAAGGATTGCAAGGGGTTACGCGCGGCAAGACGAAAACCACGGTCCCAGATCCGGCGCAGCCCTGTCCCGATGACAAGGTCAACCGGCAGTTTGTGGCGACCATGCCCGACCAGCTCTGGGTGTCGGATTTCACCTATGTGTCGACATGGGCAGGGATGGTTTACGTCGCCTTCATCATCGATGTCTTCGCGCGCAAGATTGTGGGCTGGCGCGTCTCGACATCGATGACCACCAGCTTTGTTCTCGATGCGCTGAACCAGGCCATCTGCGGGCGATGTCCGGCCGAGGGCGGTGGCCTGATCCACCATTCCGATCGCGGCAGCCAGTACCTGTCCATCCGCTACACCGAACGCCTGGCCGATGCCGGCATCGACACCTCGGTCGGCAGTGTTGGTGATTCCTACGACAACGCCATGGCCGAGAGCATCATCGGCCTCTTCAAGACGGAGGTCATCAACTTTCTCGGCCCGTGGAAGTCCATGGCCCAGGTCGAGTGGGAGACCCTGCAATGGGTCAGCTGGTACAACACCGAGCGGCTACATGGCGCCATCAGCCACCGGCCGCCGCAAGAAATGGAGGATGCATTCCATGCAGAGATGATTGCTCTTGAAAAAGCCGCCTAAGTTTTGAACAAAATAGCCTCTCGGAAACCCGGGGGGTTCAGAGGATCTGCTTGGCGATGCCGGGCTGATGAAGGAGCTCAAGATCAAGCTGATGGAGCGGATGCTGGGCGCCGAGCTGACCGCGCATCTTGGCTATGAGGATGGCAAGGATGCGCCGGC
>NZ_JBBJLN010000023.1:0-4709 GCF_037658235.1 Yunchengibacter salinarum
TCCGTCTTTGCTACATACGTCGCGGTCTTGTGGAATGGCCCCGTAGCTCAGTTGGATAGAGCATCAGATTCCTAATCTGAGGGTCACAGGTTCGAGTCCTGTCGGGGTCACCATTTTCCGCAATAAAATCAAATACCTATATCTTCTTTGCTGAGCAATAAAATTACTCTAATGTGCGGGTAAGCAATAGGTAAGCAGGAAAAGCCGACGCTATGACCGTCACGCCGACGTGTTTTCAAGGCCCTGCCCCGCAGGCGATCAGGTGATAGCACCCTATTAGAGTGGGCCAGTCCGAACCCGGTACCGGGTTCGACTCGACCGGGTTGGACAGCCGAATTCTACTCCGCGCCGGCCCATATGGGGTCGGTCAGGGGATGGCGGACATATGGGGCTCATATATCGGCGGTGTCATTAAGGCTGTCGGCCTCCCACTCCTTGTAGGTTTTGCCGGAGTGCCGTTCTTTCCATGCGGTCGTGCCGTTTGTAGGTCTTCCATTGACGACTGATGCCGCTGCACTGGGACTCTTGAAGGCATAGTCTTCGCTGAAAATCTGGTTTCCATCCGCGTGCTTGGTCAATATTCCCGCGTCTACCAGTTCGGCATGGCGTGCGGCGTCGCCTGTGTGGGCCTAGTTTTTGCTGGCCCACTCCGCGCGCGCCGCTGAATCAGCCTCCGCAATGAAGGCACCGTCCTGAAGCCGGGCGGTGGCGATTATGCCATGTTTCGGGGTTTTCAGCTCAAAACGGGGTATGGGCGTTGTGGTTTCTGAAGGGGTGTTCGCTGCATTGGGGCGCTTATGGCTCAGGAAAAGGTCCACTCTGATGGCAGGCAGAACCATCAACAGATATTGGAGGAAGCCTTCCATATCGGCTTCTTCCGCTTCGGACAGGCGGGCGCCGCCAGGCGTATTGCCGTTTTCAAGACGTGATCGGCTGGTGGCGGTGGCTTCCTCCACCAGTCGCGCTTCAAGATAGCGTGCATGGGCCTTGTTCAGATCGTTCTTTGCCGAGGTGACGAACACGGCGCTGGTCCACCAGTCCTTTTTGCTGTCATGGGATCGAATGCGCGTGCCGATATCTTCCGCTTCACCGATATAGGCATGGGGGGCGCCGTTCTTGTCGCCAAGAAGAATATAAACCCCGGTGTGCGAAGCCTCGGATCGTTTAAGGGCACGGGAGAGCTGGGTGCGCGGCGCGAGCAGAACATGGCCGGTCCAGTTGAATACCTGCGCGGTGAGCATGCCATCCGGCTTGCCGTCGATGAAATAGAGTTTCAGGGACTGCCCCTTAGGCTCAGGACCTATTAATTTGCATTGAGTGGCGAATTGTGATTCACGATGGCAAAGGAGTTTTGCCATGTCGGATCTGTTTCTGCTTTCGCCCGCCCAGATGTCGAAGATCGAGCCGTTTTTTCCCCGCTCGCACGGTGTGCCGCGCGTTGACGACCGGCGGGTGATTTCTGGTATCGTTTATGTCCTCAAGCATGGCCTTCAATGGCGCGATGCTCCGTCTGGATACGGTCCACACAAAACCCTCTACAATCGGTTCCGGCGCTGGACGGAAATGGGCGTGTTCGACAGGATTTTTAGCCATTTGGCAGTCGAGGACGGCCCACCTGACACCCTGATGATCGACGCGACACACCTCAAGGCGCACCGCACCGCGTGCAGCCTCTTAAAAGGGGGGTTCTTCCCCGCCATATCGGGCGTACGAAAGGCGGCCTGAACACCAAGCTGCACGCTGTCTGTGATGGCGAAGGCCGCCCCCTGGCCATGTGTCTGACAGCGGGACAGACCTCAGACCATGTCGGCGCGAAAATCCTCTATCCGGCCTTGCCGGAGGAAACGCGCGGCGTGCTGATCGCCGACAAGGGCTATGACTCCGACGAATATCGCGACGCCCTTCGCGCCAAAGGGTTGGCCGCCTGCATCCCGTCGCGAAAACGGCGCAACTCACCGGCATCATACTGCAAAACCCAATACAAACAGCGTCATAAGGTCGAAAACATGCTTGGGCGATTAAAGGACAGGAGACGCATCGCCACACGATACGCCCCCGTGCAGATGTCTTTATGGCCGCAACCACCCTCGCCGCAATCGTTATCTGGTGGCTTCAATGAGCTAGTGCCGATGCTCATGCTTTAAAGCACCCCTTCCGATGGCCGAAATGCCGGCAGATGGATCAAATTTCATCAATTCCCCTTTTTTGCCGGGCGAGGCCAGGGAATACAACCCGCTTCGTTATCGGGGTACCGACCTGCTTTATTTTATTCTGTGCGCAACCAAGGCTGTGCAATGGCTTGTTTCTATATCAAGCAACTGATTTTAAACGATAATCAAATTTCGATTTTGACCGTCGAAATTTTATCCGATTTGGTTTTAAGCCTGACCACATAAAATAAACCCAATTTAAATCATTTATAAAGTGTGTATCGGCATCTTTTTTGATGCCTGTGGAGCCCATTACCTCTCAAACAATGATTTATGACTCAAAATTCTCCGATTCGTAAGGCTACGCCGAGGATCGATGGGTCTGAATTTTGATATTTTCACGTATGTTTTGCAACAGATTTCAAACTCGAAACTTTACTTGCAAGTTAAATCGAGATCCGAAAAAACCCCCTCTCTACGCAAAATTCAAAGGCGAATTTCTTATATCACACACACTCAATATTTATAATTTAACTTCATGTTAATGAAATAATAGTTCACAATAAAAATTACGTGGCAACGATTTATTTTTAAGTTCATATTTTTACCATCGAAACACAGGAGAAGTATTAATGGAAAAAATAGATTTTTCGCAGCTAGTTACGCCACAAGAAGCAGCGGACATACTCAAAATAAGCACAGAAACACTAGCAAAGTGGCGCTGCAGAGGAATAAACCTTCCTTTTGTTCGGGTCTCCCGGAAAGTAATTAGGTATCGATTGTTTGATATACATAGCTATATCAAAAAAAATATTAAAAATAACACAATAATAAGTGGCGAAAAATGATCGATCGTGAAGATGAAATACGGGTAAAAATGGGCCGCTTGATAAAGATGGAGGAGATCGAAATCTCCGCGATTTTGAACGAAAATTATCTGCAAAAAATATCACAGGCTATTTCCGGAAACAAAGGCCCCATCGCGAGGCCATTTATTCGGCGCCCGGAAAGATCCAATTCGTGTCGTGGACACACCACATTTCATTTTCATTTTTCTTCTCTCCGGAAGAAATACCAACGAGAAATACCGAAAAACAGACATTTTTTGATAAAAGATAAATGCGTTAGGCAAGAATTTGTTGGAAAAGCGAGATACCATCCGGGGTTGCGTCCGGAACGAGGTGCAGGCCGAGTCTATTCCGTCCCTGCCGGGCACCCTGTCCCAACTGGATACTCGGCGACTTCTGTTCGACCTTTTACTAGAGGTATAGCTCCGCGAGCCGCGAGTTATTTCGCTGCCTATTATCTAACCCGGGCGGACGCGATTGAAGTTGATGAAGACGGGGTGCCTTCCATGATATGTTCGCCAGAAGCAAATCGGGCGCGACTCTGGAATGAGATTGAAGAAATAGAGAAACGAAAAGACGCGCGAATACAGCATCGAATTGTATTCGAAATGCCCTATGAGCCTGATATCGGGCCAAAAGGTAGAAAAGAAATATTGTCGGATGCATGTCTTTTATTTAAGATTAACCGCGTTCCGTTCATGGCTGTGGTCCATCGGCCAAACTTACATTCAGATGTGAGAAATTATCATGCACACATAGTTTTTCATGCGAGAAAATATAGAGTAAATAATGACGGAGTTTTTGAATTTGCGGATAAAAAAGAAAAATGGATCGATGATGTCCATCTTATTCGTAAATTGAAAACACAAGCATCTGACGCAATTAATAAGCATTTTCGCAAAAATAACATATTCAGGAAGTTTACGCCAAATGGCTTTGATCACCTTAATTTTAATGGTGAGCCGGCACAGCATATGGGTCAAAAGCGTTCCGCTATTCATCGACATTGGCAGCAAAATCATATTATGACCAAAAATAACGATGCTATGGAGGATTATCTTATATCCTTAGAACAGATAAAAAACATCGCAGATAATAAATTATTAGTCGATCTGAATAACAAAATTGCCAACGAGAAAGTATTTGAAAATGTGCAAAAAATTCAGAAAATGAAAGAGGACTATAAAAATGCGCTTTTTGAACTCGTGCGTCAGCAATGGTTGTTCTCGCGCGCGTTTCCAATCGTTGTGCGATATAAAGAAGATTTCAAAATATTAAGGGTTCTTTCGCCTAGCCTGCAACTGGGTCTTCAGAAATTCTATGATGCGGCCCATCAACGGCATAAGCAAGCGCTTGAAGATAAAGAGCAACTGGAAAAAACGATCCAGAATTTTCTCAAAGAAAAACCACGAAGCCGCCGGTTTGGTCGCAATAAGGATATCGGCTGGTAGGGTAGGTTTGGGCCCAGTGTGCTGGTGTCGGGGGCATTAGAGAGGGTCATCAGCAGGGGTGAGCGGTCTGTGATCCTTTTGGCGATCACATGGGTGACGCGTAAGCGCCAGCTGGCCCCCACCTTTTATTTTGTTTTGGGCGATGCGAGTCCGTTCCTGTTGTCAGGCAAGGAGTGCGTTTCGCAATGTGTGCTACAAATGCGTTTCTCAGATCGCTGGGGGTAGAGGTATACGCGTCCGGTCAACGGCGCTGGCCGGAT
>NZ_JBBJLN010000024.1:0-4347 GCF_037658235.1 Yunchengibacter salinarum
GTGATCCGCGATTTCGAGGCAGACGGCTACCCGACCATGGCCGTCATTCACGGAAATGGCCGGGTGCAGCCTCATGTCCACCTGGTCACGCCCGCCCGTCGGGTCTGGCAAGCCGAAGGCGAAAGTGATTGGACTGTTCAAGCGGAAGGTCGGCGCGGTCGCCCCGTAGATCGGCCGCTTTTTCCGGATCGGCAGGCCGTCAAAGCCTACCGGCAGACCGTGGCGGCCCATATTAACGCCGCTCTGGCGGCGGAAGGCCATGTCGCCGACTGGCACGGCGGATCGTTCCGCGATGTGGGCATCGAGCGCCAGCCGAAGCGCCGCGTGCCGCAGGGCGCATGGCATCGCGGCGGTCAGCGGGAGATCGACCCGCAGGTGGCCGCACAGGTCCGCCAGCAGGCGGAAGCGGCGCGGGCCGAACGGGACAGGAAAAGAAAAGACCAGGAACGGCAGCGGGAAGCGAAAAAACAGGCCGCCGCCGCGCCTTACATCGAAGAAGAGATCGGTCCTTACATCCAGCAAGCGGACCAATTTCAAAGGGAAAAGAGCGCAGCTCAAACCGAGCTGGACAAGGCCCTGGCGGCACTCGATCAGGAGCGCGAGCGGCGCCAGGCGGTCGAAACCGCGCTGACAAAGCTCCGCAACGCCCCACCGCCGGCGCCAGAGCGCGTCGAGGTGGAAAAGCCCATGACGGCGGCGCAGCGGGCGTTGGCGGAGGATATGCTTCGCGATGCGGGCTATGATCCGGAAGATGCGGGCGTAGAGCTACACCTACGTGGAGCAGGCAGCTCGGATCTTTGGGAGCTGATCAGAGCCCAAACACGTTGTAGAAAGATACCGGAAAACATGATGTTAGCGCTCACATCAGTGGGAATGCGGGCTGGCCTGGGCGACCGGGATACCATCGCCCAACAAATCGTAACGGGTGATGAAGCCGCCATTCTGAAAATTCGACACCAAATCAAAAAAGAATCCGATGCCCTGGAAGAAATAGAAGCTCTACGCGAAAAAATGCGGGTCTCGAAACGGCTTGAGCCTGTCATGGCTCGGAATGCGGAAATCGCTCAACAAAAGGTAAAAGATTTGCCTGATGACCAGTTGGGGCGACTTTATGTGGCGACGAAAGCCGCAATTCCGCAATACCATGTAATCGAACAGAGATCTTTGAAGTTTGGGCTGGAGGGGATCGCCCGCGAGCTGAAATCGCGCGGTTTTTTACCTCCGTCTCAAACACGCCAACGCAACCGCAGCCGGGGTGGCGGGCTGGAGATGTGAGCGGGATTCAGTGAATCCTTTTTTCCAGCCCCTAATGCCCTGAGGCCGTCTGTGGCGGCCCAGGAGGGGCACGAGCGCCCCTGCCCTGCTCACCCTTGCAGACTCGGCCCGCAGGGCCGCCCACAGAGCCATAGGCGCTGTCATTGGGGCGCCGCCGCTTCGGCCTGCGCCGACTTTTCCACAGGCGAAGTTATCCACAGCGGAAGATTCTAGTTTCCTTGATTCATAGATTCGGGGCCGTATGGCTCAATGAAATCAATGACTTATCGCTCTAAAAAATACAAATTGCGGGTTTTCGCATACAAATTGCGGGTAAAAAAATACAAATTGCGGGTAAAAAAATACAAATTGCGGGTTAGCATACTTGACAAAAATACATGTATGTCAAAAATGTATGCATGAGTCGCAAGCAAAAAACCAAGACCACGGACGTGATCCGGGCGGCCGAAGGCCGGGAAACCATTGTCGCCGGTGAACTGGTGACCGTGGACTTTCCCAAGGGCGGGAGTCCGTCTCTGCTGGCCTCGAAGCTGTTTGTGCAGCTACTGGATCAGGCCG
The DNA here is from genome assembly GCF_037658235.1 of Yunchengibacter salinarum. Classification (NCBI taxonomy): domain Bacteria; kingdom Pseudomonadati; phylum Pseudomonadota; class Alphaproteobacteria; order Kordiimonadales; family Kordiimonadaceae; genus Yunchengibacter; species Yunchengibacter salinarum. The sequence continues at coordinate 1,834 of NZ_JBBJLN010000024.1, forward strand.
GGGCCGATGTGGTGAAAGACAAGGCGCACCGGGTCCTTCTGGCTGATCTGAACTGGTCTCACCGGGATCTCGATTATCTGGCAGAAGCCGTCAGAGAGCTTCAGCGCACGGTCATCGAGATCACCGTGCAAACAGCCAACGGGCCGCGTCGCAAGAGCGGGCAATTCCTGACCGATGTGGAACGCGACCTGGACGCCGCGACCGGCGAACTGATGTTCCATTTCTCCAAGACCGTGCGCCAGGTGGTGCGCAACAGCACGCATTGGGCCGCCGTCAGCGCCCGCGCCGTGCTGGCGTTTGAATGCAAGTACAGCATCTGGCTCTATCAGCTGGCGGCGCTCCATGCGCACCGGGACCAGGCAGGCCCCACCTTTCCATTGGACGAGCTGCGCCAGCAGATGGGCGCCAGCGCGAAAAGTTTGCGGATATGGCAAAATTTCAGAAATCGCGTCCTTGAGCCCGCCATTGCGGAAATCAATCAGCTGACTGGCATCACCGTTGACTATCAGCCCGTGAAACGGGGCCGGAAGATCGAGGCCGTCCGCCTGTTTTGCCGGAAAAAGGATCAGGACGAGCTGCGGGCGGCCGCCGCCGAACAGGCGCGCCCGAAGACAGGCCGGAAGGCCCGGCGCGCCGATCTGGTCGAACAGGTCGCCGCCGAACGCCGCGCACAACAGCAATGGGTGGACGCGAAACTGGCCGAGGCCGAGGCCAAGTGGCAGCATCGCCAGCTTGATCTGGATGATGCCTTCGATGACGGCCACAACACCGATGCAGCCTTCGACTGGCAGCACGCGCAGCGGCCCAATATCGCGGAATAGGGCCCTTATAAATAGTTATCCAAATAAAATGCATTATGCCTAGACATAGAAAAAGCCACCAGCTTGGCATTTTCCATCAGGCGGGGTACAATAAGAGCGTTCGTTAAAATGAAAATGGAGGCGCATCTGCAACAAGAAGCAAGATACCACATAAAAAAGGGCATTGAGACAATTAAGCTGCTGACACAGCTTACACGTATGTCCCAATACCTCTTTTTGGCTCTACGCGCAGTTTACAACAGCGTGTTATGAATGGCTAGATATTTGTTGACGCCATACCGGCCTGGGGGTTCCCCCCCCAGGCTTTTCTTTATGAGAAAAGACCAACAAAACCGGCCGAAAAATACCTATGAGGGAGGATCAAAAGAGTGGTCGATGAAACTTCACCCCAGCGCGTTATACCAACAGTCAAAAGCGCACCGCGTATTCGTCAAGTGTATTGGTGCACCCTGCCCAACGACGCCCAGTTACCTGAATTCTCGAAAATTCGACCTGTACTCATCATGTCACTAAAAACGCACCTTTACGGCAAGGTTACGGTGCTACCTTTCTCTACTAAATCACAACCAGACAACCCACATGCTTACTCCATACAGTCGCCGCTAGAGGCAAAACCGGCATGGGTGATCTGCGACCATCTAATGACAGTTGCTGTAAGCCGTCTAAGCCCGCCGGGGCGAACGATCCCGCGCATTTCCCAAGAGGATTTCGAGCATATTAAACAGCTCGCGCTCAAGAATCTGCCATACTCATTTTATTGACTAATAGGCCATAATGGCCTATTTTCTGATTCAGATACGGCACGGGAAACCGTGACCGCTTCCCTTAAGTGGGAAATAGATGCGAAGGGGTGGCTAGTCCGCCCCTTTCGTTTTTAAATTACCTCCTTCCATGAAAAAGCTGCTTCTTAAAGAGTCTGGTCCGTGCCGTAAAAACTCGGACCTGAACACCTGAAAGCTGTATCCGATTCCCGATCAGCCCTGATTGCATTTGCAAGGGCGGCGCGCCTGTTCGACGGCGGCCGAATGCGAATCCGAACGCAAAAATAAGCCGCGCCCAGGGCGCGGTATAAGGCGGCTTGAGCCGTAGTGTGTGCGGGTGTATGGTGAGATTCAATGAATCACACAGCCCAAATAGGAGAAAATTTTCTCCTATTTGGGCTATACAACCACACACACACCACACAGAAAGCCGCCACCATGCCCCAATTCGAGGACTTTCAGCGCCGGGCAGGGCGCGCTGCCGGACGCGACCAGGACCGCGCTTTGAAAGCTCTCGCCACCGGGCGGCGCGGCCCCCGTGGCCGCACTTTCCACATGCGTATCGGGTCGGCCACCAAAGCCGCGTCAAACAACCGGGGCGCGAGCCCGGATTATCTGGCGCGGCTGAACGACTTCTCCAAAAAAGACGCCGATCTGGAATCCGTCCATGGGCGCGGCGCGGCCCAGATGCGCCAAATCCTCAATGCCGTTCACGACCAGACACGGACGGGGCGATCCCGCATCGCGGTGACGCTGACCCTCGAACTGCCGGCCGACCTGTCGGCCCCAGGGCGGAAACGGATCGCGGAGGCGGTGATCCGCGATTTCGAGGCAGACGGCTACCCGACCATGGCCGTCATTCACGGAAATGGCCGGGTGCAGCCTCATGTCCACCTGGTCACGCCCGCCCGTCGGGTCTGGCAAGCCGAAGG
>NZ_JBBJLN010000025.1:0-4175 GCF_037658235.1 Yunchengibacter salinarum
AAGGCCCTCCTGCGAAAGGCAACCGCACGAACTGTCGACGAGCTTTGGGATACAGTCGCTGACTGCCTCGGCGCCTTCACGCCAGATGAATGCATCAACTACTTCGCCGCCGCAGGATATGATCTGGATTAAAGTGAATCTGCTCTAGTGTGCGGACATCAGCTATATCCCGCTTGAACGGGGCTTTCTCTATCTGGTCACGATCATGGACTGGTACAGTCGCAAGGTACTGGCCTGGCGGCCCTCCAACAGCATGGACGTCAGCTTTTGTCTGGAGGCTCTGGAAGAGGCCCTGGACCGGTTTGGCCGGCCCGAAATCTTCAATACCGACCAAGGGCAGTCAGTTCACCGGGTTCGAATGGACAAGCCGGCTGCGTGCAGCCGGGGTCAAAATATCCATGGATGGGAAAGGGAGATGGTTAGATAACGTGTTTATCGAGCGGCTCTGGCGCAGCCTCAAATATGAGTGCGTCTACCTGCACGCATTGACAGGCGGCCGAGAGGCGCGTCGCCTGATCGGTTCATGGATCGCCTACTATAACACGGAGAGGCCACATTCATCCCTTGACGGGCAGACGCCCGACAGGATTTATAACGCATGTCCGGGGCTGGCCCCGGACATGCGCACGGCGGCATAACACCAGTATGCAGTTCCACCTTAACAACGCCGCCAAGCTGTCCAGCAAATGTGGTCCACTTCTCACCTTGATGTTATATTTACTATAACGCAGTCTAGAGATGTGGTCCTAGAAATTCCGACAGTGGGTTTTGTGTTCCGGCGATCACCTTATCATGAGCCTAGGAAATTTATGTTCGTAACAGTTTTTAAGATCCCTGCCTGGCAGGAAAAGAAAGCTCAGATTAGGTCGCTCGTAATAATGAGTGAGAATGGTCTGGGGGCTGATTATATGCCACTGAATGGGTGGCAGGAAATCGCGAAAGAAAAAGAAGTTACGCCTAAACCGCCTATGAATAGATGGTATAAATATTGCGACTCGATTTTAAATGTGAATGGAATTTTTAGTATTATTAGTAAAAAACCTTGGAATAATATTGATTTCAACGTAATTTTAATTGATAAAAAAGGGCGTAAATGTTTTTTTGATAGCAAGTCATTAAAATCTAAAATAAATCTATTAAAAAAAGGTGTGTTTCTTTGTTTTTCTCTTAAAGGCGGATTTCAAGAATTGCAAACAGAAGGTTTTGAGTTTTATCACTCCAGCACAAAAGAGAATAAATTATTGTTATTTTTTAATCAGGATGCGGGGCATTATGCAAAGGTATATCCAAAGATTTCTTGTGAACCAGATTCAACAATCGACCCATTGGATTTAGAGGTTGCGATGAGTTGGGGAGGTGAGCGTCAATATGACCAGAATTTTTTGAGTCAAGTTGGTTTGGCGGGGCGCCCTGGGGGTGCAGTAGGGACTTTTAAGCTACATCAGGGAAGTCATGCTGGATTTATCGTACCAGATTCGGAGAATGCCACTGTCTGTGAGGTCGAAGTAGGGTTAAATCTACCCATATCATCGAGGCAGGTGTATCTTCATGGATTGGGTGTGCAGTTTTTCCCAAATCGGGCACGCCAAATTAGGCGAATTAGGGATAATCTTAGTGCACTCGACAAAAGTGGCAAAGGGGCAAGGGCTGTATTGGTGTGCGATCAGGGGCAGATCCGATGGGATAAGGGCGCATTGGCTGTGGGTAAAACCGTTTCTGCGAATGGAGCAGTGACGAAAACGTCTGAAATAGCCATATGGAGCAGATGTGCATCTGATATTTTTTCGCAAGTAGTTATTATGTATCACCGTGATTTTTTGGAGCAATATATTGTTTCAGAAGACGCTGATTTAGTTTGGTGCCCGATAGATCTTTGGCCGGACGTTGCGGACGAATTTTATTTTAATCCCGAGGCCCTTAACCATTGTTTTCTGCAGTCCATGGACGCGACTGCTGTGGAGATTGGCGAGCAACTTGAGAAAACGGGGTATTTGCTCAGCCATATGTTGCCGCCGGATTGGCGGGAGCGGGTTACTCGCGAGGTAATTCCTGTCTCTGATGCAATCATAAATGAATCTGTTAGGCTTCAAATTGAGCCTTTTGAGCGTCGCATTGCCGCCCTGGAGGAGCGTGAAAAGGAGTTAAGCCAAAAAATACTTTTGTTAAATTATATGTTGAAAGAACGCTTATTTGAATCGTTTTAATTAAAAATAGGGTTTACGCTGTGACTAAATATTACGACTATAAAGAAATATTGCGTTGCGCATCCAAATATAGCCCCGTTATTGGTGGTAAAATAGCAGTAAATTTATTGAAGTTAAATAGTATAAAAACTATAAATAAAACGGAAGATGTCGATGCACTGATGACGGCTTTATTTAGATCTGGCAGGTACCGTATATTTGAAAAGGTTTTATCGACTCTTCGGAGAGATCATAGGCAGCCACAATATGCGGAGTGGATGGCTCAAATTCAAATGTATCGACGGGTAGCCGACAAGTCCTTCTTTCCAGATTTTGTTCCGGTCGCGTCGACCTGTTATCAGTATATTGAACCAAAATGCCCAATTATGGTTGTTAACCAGGGGGCTCCGTTTCATAAGAGTGGATATGGGCTGCGTACACTTAAAATAATGAATGAGTTGCAGCGTGCCGGGTTTCGTCCACAGCTTATTGCACGTCCTGGATATCCAGCTGATCGGCCCAACGAAAAAACTCAGGACTTGCATCCGGGCAATCATGTCATTTCCGATGAAAGTATAGAGCATCATTATTTTGTAGATGATTATTGTAACATGAGTAATGCTCCCCTAGAGAAATACTTTAATTTATCTTATAGCATATTTTTTAAGCTTTTTGAGAGAGTTAGGCCCCCGCTCGTGCACGCAGTAACTAATCATTTCGGTGCGTTGCCAGCCATCTGGGCGGCCAGCCAGCTGAATATTCCAACGGTGTTTGAAGCGCGAGGAAGTTGGGAGTTAACTCGAGTGTCGCGCGGTGACCTAGACGAAAAGTCTGAATTGTTCAACATCCAAAGTCGTCTAGAGCGAAAATGTATCACCGATTCTAATGTGTTTTTCGCCATCAATAAAGAATTATGGAATTATTTTAAAGGACAGGAGGGAACTGATGAAATGAATATTCTTGAGAACGGTGTCGATATGAATAATTTTGTTCAATCTCGACAAAACGCAGTAGAGAGAAAAAAATCTAAATATTCACTGCGTCTTATTTATGCTGGTGCGGTGGTGGATTATGAGGGGTTGGATATTTTGGTGCGAGCCGTTTCTAGGCTGCGCCGGCAGGGCGTAGACTCTGTCTATTTAGATATAGCAGGCGACGGGTCTTTTGAGCCGACATTACGAGCTCTGATCAATGACTTAAACCTCAATAGCCATATATGTCTGCATGGCCGCGTATCGAAAGATGAGCTTGACAGGCTTTTTAGTTCGGCAGACTTGATGTGCCTGCCTCGCCGGAACTGGGGTGTCTGTAATATTGTTGCGCCACTAAAGCCGTATGAGGCGATGCAAGCGGAATTGCCCTTACTGGTTTCATCTGTTGCGCCCTTGGCGCGGGTCGTTCGAGAATCCGGGGCGGGTAGAATTTTTGAGGCAGACAACGTAACGGCTCTGGCGGACCAAATAAAATTTTTCATTAGTAGTCCGCTCGGATTTGAGGCTATGCGTAAAGCGGGTCCTCAATACGTAAGATCTAAAGGAAACTGGACACATCGGTGCGCTTCACTTTTGGCGTGTTATGATCGTTTTTCTACCTGATTTGCTTGAATATTTTGCTATGAAAAGCGCAGACGTTAGGCTGTCAGAGCCTGACCGAAAAAGGAATTGAGTGATATCAGCCACTTGTGATTCATGGAAGTTGCGAATCCACCATGGAGGCACAGGATGTGGACTGATATCACCCGTCAGCAGTTTGCCCGCGAAGGACAGCGTTTGCCAAGCGATTTAACGGATGCGGAGTGGGCGGCTCTGGAACCGCTTCTGCCGCCGCGTCCACGGCGGGGCCGCCCGCCGCGCTGGAGGTGTCGGGACATTAGGAATGCGATGCTCTATCTGCTGCGCGGTGGCTTGCCCTGGCGCATGTTGCCGCCGGGCGTATTTCCACCCATGACCACACTGCAGCATTATTTTTATCGCTGGCGGGACATGGGCCTGT
>NZ_JBBJLN010000026.1:0-3686 GCF_037658235.1 Yunchengibacter salinarum
GCCTCGGCGTCCACCGCCGTATAGATGGCCTTGAGGGCTGTCGCCACGGCCTTGCGGTCCTTGTAGCTGGCAAAGCTCATGGAGTGGCGCAGCAGGTGGACGATACATGTCTGGATCTGCGTCTGAGGAAAGGCCGCCTCGATGGCCTGGGGAAAGCCCTTGAGGCCGTCGACCACGGCGATGAGGATGTCCTGAACACCGCGGTTCTTGAGATCATTCAGTACCTTGGCCCAGAACTTGGCCCCCTCGTTGGCCTGGAACCAAAGGCCCAGAACATCGCGCGTGCCGTCCGGCTGGATCGCCAGCGCCACGAAGACCGCCTTGTTCGACACGGCCCCATCGCTGCGGATATTGACCCGGATCGCGTCCATGAAGACCACCGGATAGCACGGCTCCAGGGGGCGGTTCTGCCACGCCGTCACCTCGTCCATGACCGCTTCGGTGACAGCGGAGATCAGGCTGGGCGACGCCTCGAAGCCATAGATTTCCTCGATATGCCCCTGGATCTCCCGGGTGCTCATGCCGCGCGCATACATGCTGACGATCTTGCGGTCGAACTCGGGAAAACGGCGCTGATATTTGGCGATCAGCAGCGGGTCGAAGGTCCCGTTGCGGTCGCGCGGAATGTCCAGAACCACCTTGCCGCTGTCGGTGGTCACCGTCTTCTGGCTGCTGCCATTGCGACGGTTCGGGGGCCGGTTGTGGCCCTCGGGCGCCTCCTCGGTGCGCTCCTCGCCGAGATGCTCCTCCATCTCGGTCGACAGCGCGCGTTCCGCCAGCGCCTTCGTCAGTTCGGAGAGAATGCCCTCCTTGCCGAACAGATCGCCGGCTGACCGGCCTTCCATCAGCTTGTCCAAAAGGTCTTTGTCGATGCTCATTCGTGGTCTCCTTTTCAGAACCGTTACCACGCCAGAGCACAAAATTCAGGATAGTCCCCGCCGAGGTGATGGGCAGCCGCCTGATGCAGATCACCGGCAAGGTGCAGAAAAGCGACGGCGTCACCCATGTGGTCGCCAAAAGGATCACCTACCGCTCACCCCTGCGGATGACCCTCTCCAACGCCCCCGACACCAGCACGCCACACCCCCACCAACCAGCCACCCACCCAAGAGACGCCCGCGACCTAATCCCCAAAGCGCGGGAGTTCCAGTGAGGGAGCGCGCTTCAGGCCTCGCCCATGCTCGTCAGGAGTTCGAAGCCAGGCGTCATGACTACAACCACTACCGGCCCCACTCGAGCATCGGGAACCGAACCCCAGCGGAAATAGGGGCAGGATCAACCGGCAAACCGTATCGGGGGTATGTCCTCAATACGGTTGTTGCTATCACGTCCAACGAAGGGTCTCAAAAGGGCCCAAGGCTCTACTCTTAGCGGGTAGAAACTTCGGGCTCAGACCACCTGGCACGCCCCCTCGTCAAGCTGAAGTCAGGGTGGGGCCGAGGCAACGCTTACGATTTGGCTGAACATCTTTTTTAATTCGCCTGAGAAGAGTTGACCCGCTGTATTCAGCGGTTTGGCCTATGCCCCGTCGGAGCTATTTTCATCCCCTCCGCCTGTTACAGGCTGCGGTCGGTCGCGTAGGCGCTCGGCTGGATCGTATCGTTTATCAAGGCGGCGAGACTTTGCGTAAGGGTAGGGGGTAGGAAGGTTGATGAGGCCATCACTTATCCACAGAGATGGGCTGTGGATAAGTGATGGCGCAATACCGGGTTTGCGCCTGTGGATAAGTGATCTGGGGATAAGTTGGGGCGTGATAAGCCGGGGCGATCACGCGGTTGAAAAGGCGTGATGGCACCATGTTCGAGGCCGACTCAGATCATTTGCTGACCGTGCCCTGGCTGCACTAGCGCTTCGGCCACTCCAACCGGTTGGTGCCCGTGGTATCGCCAACGCTCAGTGTGCCGCTTTTGGTTTCAGATGGCAATACGGTACCGGGTTGAAATCTGACAGATGAGAGAAACCCGGTACCAGCTACCAAATCTGACCTTTATAGCTCCGGAATGTTGCCGCTAAGCCGGAGATGGCAGGCGCCCTGATAGCCTTTTAGATCCTGTCTGGTGCGATATTGACTGCTGGCTCCGCGAATGCCCTGAAAATGAAGTTTCTCCAGCTCCTGTGGACGTTAATGGATATAAGCGTTCGATATGGGCAATAGGTGTATCCCCTTAAAGGGCCGAGAATGACAAAACGAGGACATGGGCGGCGATGATTGCCCACGATTCGCTTACCTGCGCTTACCCGATAATCATATAAGATTGTCTAGGGTTTCGGACACTTGCGCGGTGGCTTGCTGCAGCGGGCCGGGCGCCAGATGTGCATAAATCGCAGTGGATGCAGTGGATCGGTGTCCAAGAAGCCCGCCAACGACTGGAAGCGATGCGCCATTGCCAAGGCAGAGACTTGCAAAGGTGTGGCGTAGGTCATGAATACGGAGGTCCTCCAGCCCTGCAGTGCGGCGCACTCGGCGCCATGGTTTTTGTAGATTGATGATTGGCTGGCCGGGTCGTTCGCCGCAGATGACATAGGGGTTCTGGTGCATGCGTGGCAGCGTATCGAGAATGCGTAAAGCAACAGTGTTCAATGGGATTGCTTTGGCTCCGTGGGCGCTGGTTTTATGCTCGGTTAGAATGATCAGGGCCGCATCGAAATCCACATTTTCCCATTTTAGGGTGCGGATTTCATTCAGGCGCGCGCCGGTGGAGAGTAATAAGCGGAAGGCTGCAGCCGCATAAATGGATAGGTCGCCCGACTGTTCATGAATCTTGATGGCTCGTGTGAGCTGTTCCAATTCCTCTATATTCAGAAAACGCTGTCGGCGTCGCTCGCGGAATGCCCGAATATTGGCGGCAGGGTTATGGCCCCTTGGCACAAGTCCCCAGTTTTCCGCCCGGTTGAACATACTCCGTAGAACAGCCACCGATCGGTTGGCGGTGTAGGGTGTGCCTTTTAGGCTTTGATGGAAGCGGTCAACGTCTTTTGGTTGTAGAGCTTCGATGCTGCGTCCCCCCAGGGACGGGTTTATGGATTTTTCGATAAGATCCCGGTAAGCCTTGATTGTGCTTGGTTTGCAGCGCAGTTCGCAGTGTTGTTCAAGAAAGCGAGCAGCCAGTTCAGCAACGGTTATTGCTAGCCGTGCATCTGCTATATCCTGGCGGGGGTCTCTGCCCGCAGCCACCTCGGCTAGTTCTTTCCGTGCTATGGCGCGGGCTTCGTCGAGCGTCAAACGTCCATACCGACCGAGCGTTTTGCGGCGACTTCGGTTCTCCGCGTTTCGGTACTGAATGATGAAGGATTTTACCCCTGATGGCTTTACTCGCAGACCAAATCCCTGGAGGCTACCATCCCATAGAATTTTGTCGCGCTGTCCGGGGCCGGTGGCATCTATTGTTTTTTTGAGAAGCTTCATTGGTTCTCTCCGGGTAAGCACAGGGTAAGCAGAAAGCGTCCTTTCATGCCCATCCATTTCCTTGGAAAGATTTATGCTTGTCAACATAGTTCATTGTTTATGCTCATGAAATACGGCTATAGACGCTTATATCCATTAACGTCCACAGGAGCTGGAGAAACTTCCTAATCTGAGGGTCACAGGTTCGAGTCCTGTCGGGGTCACCATTTTCCTGCCGCGTCGCTGTGACATGCATGGTGGCATGACTCAATCCGTTGCCCTTGTCATCGCCTGCTTATGC
>NZ_JBBJLN010000027.1:0-3050 GCF_037658235.1 Yunchengibacter salinarum
CCGAGTTCGACCGCAAGATCGTCAGCATGTATGCGCGCGGCATGAGCACCCGGGAGATCCAGGGGCATATCGAGGAAATCTATGGCTTCGAGGCGTCGCCCAGCCTGATCTCCGCTGTCGCGCCAGTCGTAGAAATAGCGGCGTACGGTCGAGACTGGTGGGAAGTCGTTCGGCAGCATCCGCCACTGGCAACCAGTGGACGCCATGTACGGAATGGCGTCGAACACGTCGCGCATATCCGTCGTCCGGGGACGTCCCCCACGTTTCGCCGGAAGAAGCAGACCCTCGATCAGCGCCCATTCCGCATCCGTCGCATCGCTTGCATATCGCCGCCCCTCGCGCTCATATTGGGGGCGAATGATCTCAGTCCACATGGTGTGCCTCCGGTGGTTGCTCGTCACAAACACCGAATCACAACTCGCTGAGATCACTCAACTACTTTCGGATCAGGCTCTTATCTTATATTTTACGAGCGCAGTTTCAGCTTGGGCAAAAATAATCGAGGCTACAGAATGAAAGCGATCAAAAAGGTTGAGGTTTTCGAGAAAGAAGGATTTTCTCCTGTTAAGCGGCCCGATCTTCCCCCTTACCGAATGTCTATTCCATTTGACTGGGCTGGCGACCCATTCAACGATCCCAATTGGCGCTTTCAAATTCAAACCTTGCGGTATTTAATGATTTATTTTGAAGCATATAAAGAAACAGAAGAGTACAGGTATCTAGAAATTTTGTTAAGCTGGTTTGAGGATTGGTGGGTTTCGTCAAAATCCACTCCTAATGAATTTACTTGGCATGATATGGCCACAGGGATACGAGCCGAAAAAATTCATATTTTAGCATCTGAGCTTGAGTCTAGCGGCATAAAGTTACCCCGATGGTTTAAAGAAATGATTTTGAAGCATGTGGCAGTTATCCGTAAAGAAGGTTTTGTTAGAACAAGCCATAATCATGGACTGTATGCTGCTCACGGCCTTCGTTGCTTAGCCGAGCATTTGGGGGTTGGGCAGAAAAAAAATGTCATTCAGAGGTCTTATGAACTTGTGAGTGAGATTATAAAAAATCAGTTTGATGAAAATTATGTTCACAAAGAGCACTCACCTCATTATCATCACTTGGTATTGAAGTCATTGAAAGACTATAGAAATTCTGGCCTTTATTCTGGGTTAAGTATATTGGATAGTTATATAGAGAAAGTAGAAGCTGTTTCTAGGCACTTATTGCTTCCAGATGGCAGAGAAGTGCCTTTTGGCGATACTGACAACCAGAAGGAGAGAAATAACCTAGGCAACCAAATGTTGAGCGGTAATGAGCTATGGTGCACGTCCGGGTATGCAATATATAAAAATGGACTTTCATACTTATGCATGACCAACAATTATAATAGCAACATACATAAACATTGGGATAACTTGTCATTTATATTAGGTAAAGATGGGCAAGATATTCTTGTTGATCCTGGAAAATATAAGTATGTGAATAACGAAATAAGAGAGAAGGTGATATCATCTGCCGCTCACAATACAATATCATTTGAATGCTGTCCTTGGTCCGGCTCGAATCTGCGGAAAAACGAAATGGAGCTTAAGGGGGCTCTGGAAGAGAAGGGTGTTTTATTTTCAGGATGCATATTACTTAAAATAAAAGATGAATTTATAAGGGTCTTTAGGTCTGTTAATTTTGATTATAATCTTAGTAAGTTATCAGTGGTAGACAAAGTGGTTAACGACCGCAAGAATTTTAGACCTGCATACAGTCGCTATGTCTTACATAAGGATGCTAGATTAATAAGTTGTAATAGAAATTCGGTTTTGTTTTCTTTTGGTAAAATTAAAGTTAATTTTGTTATTGAAAGCTCTAGCAGTGGATATAACAGTTTGGACCAGTTATACATGATGGATAAAACGCCAGTTTCATATGAGCATGGCTCCTATTTCGATTGTTATTCTTTACAAGTCAAAAACATTGGCACTACAGAATTAAGCGCTTTTATTATTCATTAGGAGCCTGATCCGAAAGCAGTTGAGTGATCTCAGTGAGATGTGATTCGATGTTTGTGACGAGCAACCACCGGAGGCACAACATGTGGACTGAGAGTAACCGCCCGGTTTGGACCGCCTGTTGATTGGTGCTTTGATCCGCTAAGACACGTGGATAGCGATGTCGCAAAGGACGTGTTTTAGGCGGAGGATGTATGCGGGGCGAGGTTCTTGGGATTGAGCGGCGACGCCGCTGGTGTGACGTAACCGCCCGGTTTGGACCGCCTGTTGATTGGTGTTTTGATCCGCTAAGACACGTGGATAGCGACGTCGCAAAGGACGTGTTTTAGGCGGAGGATGTATGCGGGGCGAGGTTCTTGGGATTGAGCGGCGACGCCGCTGGTGTGACGATGACAAGCTGGCGATCGTGTCGTCGGTTGGGGTTGACGGGGCGACGGTCACACAGGTGGCGCGGCGCCATGATGTTAGCCGGCAACAGATTTACGCCTGGCGGCATGAGCTGAAGAGGAAAGGCCTGTGGTCCCCTGAAGAGGGGGCCCTTTTTCTGCCGATCAATGGTCCGGCCGCCCCGGGCGCTCTGGCCCCTTGGGAGGCTCCGGCCAGTCGGGGCGTTCCGGCCGCTCAGAACGTTCCGGCGGCGCCATGCCCGGCAGCCTCGGTATCGGTTGAACTGCGCCTGGCCAAAGGCCGGTGCCTCCGGTTCGATAGCGGTCTGGACGAAGCCGCGGTGATGCGGCTGATCCGGGCGGTGGAGGCGGCATGATCGCCCCTGGTGCCGGTGTGCGGGTCTATCTGGCCTGTGGCGTGACCGATATGCGCAAGGGCATTGCAGGGCTCTCAGCGATAGCACAGGACGTTTTGCGCCAAAAGCCGGCCAGTGGGGCGGTCTTTGTCTTCCGGGGCCGTCGCGGCGATCGGGTCAAGCTGCTTTACCGTAAACGCCAGCTGGCCCCCACCTTTCATTTTGTTTTGGGCGATGCGAGTCCGTTCCTGTTGTCAGGCAAGGAGTGCGTTTCGCAATGTGTGCTACAAATGCGTTTCTCAGATCGCTGG
>NZ_JBBJLN010000028.1:0-2083 GCF_037658235.1 Yunchengibacter salinarum
TCAAGGCGACGCTCGAAGCGATCGCAGGCGGGCACCCCAAAAACCGCATCGACGACCTCCTCCCCTGGAACTTCCAGACGTCAAGCTGAAAAACCCGTGGGGCCCAGCTGGCGCTTACGAAATAGTCGAAATCCGGCTGTTTCAGCCGGGCATCGTCCATGGCGAAGCCCTTGATCAGATATTCGCTCAGAACGGTGCTGGCCCAGCGGCGGAACTGCACGCCGCGCGGGGAGCGGACGCGGTAGCCAACGGCCAGAATCATGTCCAGATTATAGACGCGCCTGTTGCGCTCAACCCGTCGTTCGCCCTCGGTTTGAACTGTCAAGGATTCCTTGACGGTTGCCGCGGAATGCAGTTCTCCGTCTTCCAGTATATTGGCTATATGCAGGGACACGTTCTGCTTCGTGGTGGCAAAAAGATCAGCAATATCCTGCTGCGTCAGCCAGACCGTGCCACCTTCAACGCGCAATTCGATGCGGTTTTTGCCGTCCTCGGTGGTGTAGATCACAATATCGCTCATACTGCCCCCTCGGCCTTGGTCATCTTGGCGTATAGATCGAAGAGTTTTTCCAGGCGTTCGGTGTCGTTCTTGAAGCGGCGGCCGATATAGATGCGCTCCAGCACTTCATCGTTCCGGTCTTGCGCGGCGCGCAGGCCATCCGACATTTTGCAGGGATTGAAGATGTTGACGACTTGCACCTCGTGTTTCTCGAACGTCCGCTTCTGCATGGGTCGCATTCCAAGTTCGTTCGACTTGGTCGCGATGCCGACCCAGGCGTCGGAGACTGATGCGGAGAGAGCAGACCTAGCCATAACTTATTTCACCTATATTCAAAATTTATCTTTTGTATTCAATTGTTTGATTTATTGTCGAATAAAAATCGACTATTAGACATATGATATTTTTTGCTCTATGCCCATTCATTGCCATAATCACACTTCCTGCATTGGCATATTTGGATGCCTGTTCTTCGGATAAAGGCCGGGGCGCATTGGCCGTTTGCTCCATTACAAGCATTTTTTCTGTTTGAATTCTGTTCATTAGGTCTTCATAAAGATGCTTCTTTAATCGCTTGAAAATGGGCAGGTCTTCTTCCAAAAGTGCAGCTTCAAGCTCATCCCAATGGATTCTATAAAGATAATTGAGCCAAGCCGAGCGCAGTCTAGCGCTAAATTTATCTGAAGACTTGGCCATATCGCAAACCGCCATACGAAATAGGTCACGGTGATATTTTAGTGCCATGAAACCTCGCTCATGCTGCCCCCTCGGTCTTGGTCATTTTGGCGTATAGGTCGAAGAGTTTTTCCAGGCGTTCGGTGTCGTTCTTGAAGCGGCGGCCGATATAGATGCGTTCCAGCACTTCATCGTTCCGGTCGTGCGCGGTGCGCAGGTCGGGTGGCATTTTTTCGGGCTTGTAGAGGTCGGCGATGGTGGCGGGGAAGTGTGCCTCCCGCGCCAGAAGGATGTCCTCGGCGCAGCGGGTCAGGTCGGCTTTATTCTTCTCGGTCAACTTGGGAACCGGAAAGGTGTTCCAGCCGAGGGTGTTGGAATAGCGGAAATCGGTTTTCAGCTTTCCGCAGACCGTGGCGATCCATACCAGATGCAGGCGCGAGGCGATCAGCGCCATGTTCCAGAGCGGGGTGTTGAAAATTCCAAATGCCAGGTCGGTAATGATTGCCCCTGGTGGCAAGAGACCGACAGGGAGGTATTCACGGGTTTCAGACGAAACTTTTGGAACAATAACTACTTTTTCTCTGCCGCACTGCTTAACCTCTTCAAATCTATGCGGCCATTTGGCACCTTTCTTAGAGTCTGAATCAAAATTCTTTTCAATGAAATCAATGGCTTGCAATTCTTCGAAGCAGGAGTTGGGTGGACGCCATATAGAGCCATGCAGTGGCGCTCTGGATGGTTCGCTCGAAATCCTTGGGGAGGCGCCGGTTACGACCGAGCCAGGCGAAGATGCGCTCAACGACCCAGCGGCGCGGGAGCACCTCAAACCCTTCGGCCTTATCCGAACGCCTGACGATCTGCATGGTCCATTGACCCATTTTTCCCAATGCGCCCTTGAATTTTTGGCCC
>NZ_JBBJLN010000029.1:0-1733 GCF_037658235.1 Yunchengibacter salinarum
GGATTTCGAGCGAACCATCCAGAGCGCCACTGCATGGCTCTATATGGCGTCCACCCAACTCCTGCTTCGAAGAATCGCAAGCCATTGATTTCATTAAAAAGAATTTTGAGTCAGACTCTTACTCATTTTCCTCATCTTCATTTGTTGGATCCCAGTATTTGGGGTCGTAGAATACTGTCGTTAAACCCTCATCCTTTTTTTTGGGTGGAAGGTTGCCGTTTAATCTGTGTGTTTTTCTTTTTCCTTTCAGGGGGCCTTCCTCAAGAACATTAATTTCTGTGAGGTGCCAAATTACTTTACTTACATTTGGGTGGTAACTTCCAATCGTTTCGGCAAGCTTGCTTCGGTCGATTGTCCTGTATTTCCTGAAGCCCATTTCCTGCATGAGGGTGAAAAGAACTTTGAAGCTAAATTCACGCATTTTGTGATCTGTTTTAGCGATGTGCAAAAGAAGGTTTCGCACCTGATCTCCGTCAAACTCTTTTTTGTAGAAGTCTACGCCTTGACTCTCCCAAGCATTGATTGTGTTATTGATTTTATAGGCTGTTTCATTCTCTGGGTCGGGGCATTTTGCTAGGTGCTCCTGCAAGTCGGTCGCTAAAAAAGATACATGATGAAAGCCGTTAAGCAAAAGCTCATCCAGTTCCCAACACCACTCTCTCATTTTATTTGATGCACCAACTTCACCATACAAAAAATATTCAATTTCGATCGGCAAGGCTGTTTCGTCTGGACAGTTTGCTACATGCTCATGCAGATCCAATACCCACGACACTTCTTGATATACTCCATAGGGGTTTAATTCCAAGTCTTCTAAAAAAATTTCGCGAACAGGAAGAATTTCATATCTTTCGTGCGAATCCCTTTCTTCGATAAAAGGACTTATCACTATATATTGTTCTTTAATAATATCTTCAAGATCATCTTTCCATGCCTCAGTTTTTTCTTTTGTCACTTCATCACCATTTCTAGTATGTTTGCTTTGTACAGCATATTGCCGGTTTTCATAGTTGTAAATAGCAAATTTTTCCTTCGCCACCTTCCAGTCCGACCAATCCTGATCGCTCAGCTCATCCCAGTCGATATCGTCGGGGTCCACTTCTGATGGCGGTGTAGATAGACCTTTCTTGCGGCGTTTTCTCACGGCCACCCAAAGGTCGGGAGTTGCACTGCTTGAGGGCCGGTGAGGCCCCGCTGCCTTTAAATGAATAGAACCGACTATAGGTGGGACCACAGCCGCGAGACTGATATTCCCCGTAACGATGGCTACCCGCGCGTCCTTGTTCACGAGAGGCGCCGCGCCTGTTGGGGCTAAATCAGCGGCAGATTTTCTGCGCCTGAAACGCCCCCCTCACTGGAACTGCCGCGCTTTAGGGATCAGGTCGCGGGCGTTTCTTGGGTGTGTGGCCTGGTGATAGGGGCCCACGGGTTTTTCAGCTTGACGTCTGGAAGTTCCAGGGGAGGAGGTCGTCGATGCGGTTTTTGGGGTGCCCGCCTGCGATCGCTTCGAGCGTTGCCTTGAGGTAGGCGAAGGGCTCGGCGTCGTTGACTTTGGCGGTCTCGATCAGGGACGCGATACGGCCCCAGGTCTTGCCGCCCTCGTCGTGTCCCGCGAAGAGGGCATTCTTGCGGCTCAGGGCGATCGGGCGGATCAGGTTCTCGACGCGGTTGGAATCGATCTCGACGCGGCCATCCTGAAGGAAGGTCTGCAGCCCTTTCCGGTGGTTATGGAT
>NZ_JBBJLN010000030.1:0-1729 GCF_037658235.1 Yunchengibacter salinarum
GGCGGATCATTGCCGCCCCAACCGCGCTCGTCGCGCGCCAGGGCCCAGAGATAACCGGTCTTCGTCCGGCCCCGGCCCGGGTCCAGCACCGGCGCGGTGGTCTCATCCATAAACAGATGCGCCGAGGTCTTGAGATGCTCGGCCAGCCGGTCGACGACAGGCCGGAGGTGGAAGCCTGCGACGCCGACCCAGTCCGCGAGCGTGCCGCGATCAACGGTGACGCCCGATCGGGCGAGTATCTGGCTCTGGCGGTATAGCGGCAGATGGTCCGCGTATTTGCTGACGAGGATGTGGGCGATGGCGCCCTCGGTCGGCAGCCCGCCCGTGACCAGGGCCGCGGGAGCCGGGGCCTGCGTCACGCCGTCCGTGCAGGCACGGCAGGCATACCGGGGGCGCACGGTAACGAGAACGCGCAGCTGTGCCGGCACGATGTCCAGCCGCTCGCTGCGGTCCTCGCCGATCTTGTGCATCGGCCCGCAGCCACAGGCGCAGTCCAGGCTATCCGGCTCGATGGTCCGCTCTATCCGCGGCAGATCCTTGGGCAAGTTGCCGCGGTTGCGACGGACCGGGCGCCTCTTGTGCCCCCGTGTGCCATCGTGGTCATGGGCCGCTTTCCGGGCTTCCACCTCGGCAACCGCCACCTCCAGATCCTCAAAGGCCAGTTGCCGATCATCCGTGCTCAGCTTCTCGGAGCGCTTGCCATGCACCACATGGTTCAGCTCGGCGACCAGATGCTCAAGCCGGGCGACAATCTGCTTCAGCCTGTCCGCCTCGCTTTGCAGGGCGGTGTTCTCATCCTCAAGGTTCGCGTTTTTGCCTTCGATGGTGGCATAGGCCCCCGTGATCGCCGCATACTCATCCTGTAAATGACCATGCGCACGCAGCAGGGCCGCGACAGCATCGCGCTGATCTTCGGGGATGGCCGAGAGGGTGATATCCGGGGTCGCTGACATAAGGCGATCATACCCCAAACCGGCCGATCATGCGCCCTTTCTGCCGCGGACTGAGTCATTCTGCCGCAGCGGGCCGCGCCACGGCAGGCGCCGTCACCCGGCGCCAGTCCAGACCGGCAAACAGCGCCTCGAACTGTGCCCGGTTCAGCCGGATCACGCCATCCCGGATCGCAGGCCAGGTGAAGGGCGTTTCCTCCAGGCGCTTGTAGGTCATCACCAGTCCGGTCCCGTCCCAGAACAGGATCTTCAACCGGTCGGCCCGCTTGGCGCGGAACACGAACACCGTGCCGGTGAAGGGGTCCTCCTTCAACGCCGACTGGACCAGCGCCGCCAGCCCGTCGTGCCCCTTGCGGAAGTCCACGGGTTGCGTCGCAACCATGATGCGGACCTTGTGCGCGGGCAACATCACAGGGGCGCCCCGAGCGCCCGGACAATCTCGGCGATCCGACCCGCGGGGGTGTCGGCGGCAAGGTGGATCGCCACGTCACCGACCGCGATCCGCACATCACACCCGGCGCCGCCGCCCTCCGCTTCAGGCACAGGCTCCGCCGCGTCGCAGACCATGAGCGGCGCGAACACCGCATCTCCCTCGTCGCCCTCATCGGCCGGCAGGACAAGGCCGCCGTCCTTCGCCATACGCCGCCAGGCCGACACCTGGTTCGCCCGGATGCCGAACCGCGCCGCCACTGCCTTGACGGTGGCACCAGGCTGAAGGGTCTCCGCGACAATCTGCGCCTTCACCTCATCCGGCCAGCGCCGTTGACCGGACGCGTATA
>NZ_JBBJLN010000031.1:0-1340 GCF_037658235.1 Yunchengibacter salinarum
GGCCACACCGCGGCCCAATGCGGTTGTTATATTGAGCACCATCGTTGCGGCGCTGGGCGGTTTTTTGTTCGGCTTTGACACTGCGGTGATTTCGGGCACCACGGGGGCGCTTGAGAGCGTGTTTGAACTGGACAAGTTCGCGCTTGGGCTGACGGTTGCGGCGGCGCTCATCGGCACCATGATCGGGGTTCTGGGTATTGAAAAGCCGGTGGACCGTTTTGGCCGCCGGCTGATGCTGGTGATCATCGCGGCGGTGTTTCTGGCGTCCGCCGTGGGCAGTGCCTTTGCCACGGTGTGGGAGGAACTTCTGTTCTATCGCTTCATTGGTGGGCTGGCCGTGGGGGGCTCTTCCGTTGTGGGGCCGGTATATATCGCCGAGATCGCGCCCGCCAAATATCGCGGTCGGCTGGCCATGATGTATCAGATGAACATTGTGCTGGGCATATTGGTGGCCTTCTTTTCCAACTATCTGCTGGCGGAAGCCTTTGACGGCGGCGGCGCCTGGCGCTGGATGCTGGGGGTTGAGGCGGTTCCCGCCGCGCTGTTCCTGGCCTTTGGGGCCTTTCTGCCGCAAAGCCCGCGCTGGCTGGTGCAGATGCACCGGGACGCGGAGGCCCGCGCCGTGCTGACCCGGCTTGGCGAGCCGCGGGTGGATCAGGAGCTGGCGGACATGCGCCGGGCGCTGCACGAGGACCGGGCGGACGCGCCGCGCCTGTTTCAAAAGGCGTATGCCCTGCCGCTTCTTGTGGTGGTGGTGCTGGCCATGTTCAACCAGCTATCGGGCATCAATGCGCTGATGTATTACGCGCCGACCATTTTCGAGCAGGCGGGGTTTGCAAAGAATGCGGCGCTGTTGCAGGCGGTATCGGTGGGCGGCACCAATGTGGCCTTTACGGTGCTGGCGCTGTTTTTGATCGACCGGATCGGGCGTCGGCCCCTGCTGATGGCGGGCGGCGCGGGCATGGCGCTGTCGCTTGCGGTGGTGGGCTGGCAGTTTCTGCAAGCCACCCCGACGCCTGAGGTGATCCTGGCCGGTCTTTTGGTGTTCATCGCGTCCTTCGCGGCGAGCCAGGGGGCGGTTCTGTGGGTTCTGATGTCGGAGATTTTCCCCAATGTGGTGCGCGGCAAGGGGCAGGCGCTCGGCAGTTTCACGCACTGGACCATGGCGGCGGTGGTAAGCTGGACCTTCCCCGTGCTGGCGGACCTGGCCCCCGGCGCCACCTTCGGCTTCTTCGCCCTGATGATGGTGGGCCAGGTGCTGTTCGTGCACTTCATCGTGCCGGAAACAAAGGCCGTCCCACTGGAAGACATGGAAGACACCGTCGGCGGCTTCGACGACC
>NZ_JBBJLN010000032.1:0-683 GCF_037658235.1 Yunchengibacter salinarum
TGCGCTCAACGACCCAGCGGCGCGGGAGCACCTCAAACCCTTCGGCCTTATCCGAACGCCTGACGATCTGCATGGTCCATTGACCCATTTTTCCCAATGCGCCCTTGAATTTTTGGCCCCGCATAGCCTCCATCGGCAAACACATGGCGTAGCCAGGGGAAATTATGTCGGAGGGTCGAGAGCAGATCGGGGGCGCCATCACGGTCCTGAATGTCGGCGGCATGAACGAGGGCGCCGACCATAAAGCCCTCGGTGTCCGTCAGGATATGGCGTTTGCGGCCCTTGATCTTTTTGCCTGCGTCATAGCCCCGGACACCGCCGCTTTCCGTGGTTTTGACGCTCTGACTGTCGATCACCCCGGCTGATGGCGACGTCTCACGGCCACCTGCTTCACGCGCTGTCATCAACAGGGCGTGGTTGATCGCAGGCCACAGGCCCATGTCCCGTCAGCGATAAAAATAATGCTGCAGTGTGGTCATGGGCGGAAATACGCCCGGCGGCAACATGCGCCAGGGCAAGCCACCGTGCAGCAGGTAAAGCATCGCATTCATAATGTCCCGACAACTCCAGCGCGGCGGGCGGCCCCGCCGTGGACGCGGCGGCAGAAGCGGTTCCAGAGCCGCCCACTCCGCATCCGTTAAATCGCTTGGCAAACGCAGTCCTTCGCGGGCAAACTGCCGACG
>NZ_JBBJLN010000033.1:0-620 GCF_037658235.1 Yunchengibacter salinarum
ACCACGCCGGCGCCGACGGTGCGGCCACCTTCGCGGATGGCGAAGCGCAGGCCGTCTTCCATGGCGATCGGGGCGATCAGTTCCACGGTCAGGTTCACATTGTCGCCGGGCATCACCATTTCCGTGCCGGACGGCAGCTCGATCGCGCCGGTCACGTCCGTCGTGCGGAAGTAGAACTGCGGGCGATAGTTGCCAAAGAACGGCGTGTGACGGCCACCCTCATCCTTGGTCAGGATATAGGTCTCGGCTTCGAACTTGGTGTGCGGCGTGATCGTGCCAACATGCGCCAGAACCTGGCCACGCTCCACATCGTCACGGCCAACACCCCGCAGCAGCGCGCCGATATTGTCGCCCGCTTCGCCCTGGTCCAGCAGCTTGCGGAACATCTCAACGCCCGTAACCGTCGTCTTGCGGGTGTCCTTCAGGCCGACAATCTCAACCTCTTCACCCACCTTCACAACGCCGCGCTCAACACGACCCGTCACAACGGTACCACGGCCGGAAATCGAGAACACGTCCTCAACCGGCATCAGGAAAGGCTGGTCCTTGGGGCGATCCGGCGAGGGAATGTACTCATCAACCTGCTTCATCAGCTCAAGGATCTTCTCCTTGCCGATGTT
>NZ_JBBJLN010000034.1:0-580 GCF_037658235.1 Yunchengibacter salinarum
CATCTGTTTATGGATGAGACCACCGCGCCGGTGCTGGACCCGGGCCGGGGCCGGACGAAGACCGGTTATCTCTGGGCCCTGGCGCGCGACGAGCGCGGTTGGGGCGGCAATGATCCGCCCGGAGTGGTCTTCTTCTATGCCTCGGGCCGCAGTGGCAAAAACGCCGAGACATTCCTTCGCGGCTTCGACGGCACGCTGCAGCTCGATGGTTATCAGGGCTACAACCGATTGACGCGCCCGTCGCGCAAGGGCGGCGATCCCATCCGCGTGGCCCATTGCTGGGCGCATGCCCGGCGCAAGCTGAAGGAGGTCTTCGACCGCGATGGGTCCGACATCGCCGCCGAGGGGCTCCGCCGCATCGCCGAGATCTACGCGGTCGAGGCCGACATCCGAGGATGCGGTCCCGAGCAACGGCTCAAGGTCCGGCAGGCGCGCAGCGCGCCGCTCGTCGCGGCCTTCGACGACTGGCTGCAGCAGAGCCGCCTGCGGGTCTCGGCCAAGTCCCGCCTCGGAGAGAAGCTGACCTATATCCATAACCACCGGAAAGGGCTGCAGACCTTCCTTCAGGATGGCCGCGTCG
>NZ_JBBJLN010000035.1:0-509 GCF_037658235.1 Yunchengibacter salinarum
CCCTGTTCAAACTTTCAATGGCGTTCGTCGTGTAGATGATCTTGCGGATCGCCGGATCGAAGGCAAAGAACGGGATCACCTCCTGCCATGCCCGCCGCCAGGCCGGGGCAATCGAGGCGTATTTCCCGGCCCATTTTTCCTCGAAGGCGTCTAATTCCGTGGCAGCCTGCTCGGCAGTCGGGGCGCCGTAAATCAGGCGCAGATCGGCGGCCACAGCCTTGCGATCCTTCCAGGCACAGAAGTTCAGGGAATGGCGCACCAGGTGCACGATGCAGGTCTGGACCATGGTGTCCGGGAAGGCCGCCGTGATCGCATCGGGGAAGCCCTTCAGCCCATCCACGACGGCGATCAGGATATCCTGGACGCCGCGGTTTTTCAGCTCGTTCATCACCGAGAGCCAGAACTTGGCGCCCTCGTTCTCGGCAATCCATAGGCCCAGAACCTCGCGCACGCCATCACGGGTGACGCCGAGGGCCACGTAAACGGCCTTGTTCTTCACCATCCGGCTG
>NZ_JBBJLN010000036.1:0-501 GCF_037658235.1 Yunchengibacter salinarum
GAGACCGCCGCCAAGCGCGGTCATCGGTATGTGACCGTCTTCATCGACCTTGATCGTGCCGAGACCCCGGTGGTTTTTGCCGTTCCCGGCAAGGGCAAGGCCTGTGTCAGGCAGTTCCGAGCGTTCCTGGAAAGCCAGGGCGGGGACGGCAGCGCCGTCGCCGAGGTGGTCTGCGACATGTCCGCCGCATTCCAGAAGGCTGCCGGGGAGACCTTCGAGAATGCCCATCTCATTGTCGACTGGTTCCACACGGTGCAACTGTTCACCAACGCCGTGGACAACGTCCGCCGCCTTGAGGCCAAAGCGACCCGCCTGCCCAAGGGTGCCCGCTGGGCGACCCTCAAGGCCGGGGATGGGCAGTTGAAGCCCCGCGACAGGGACTCCCTCGCCGAACTGGAAAATCTCGGCACGGCCACGGCAGAGGCCTACAAGATCAAGGAGAAGCTCCGCTGGGTCCGGGGGGCATCCACGCCCCAGGCCGCCCGCTGGCGCCTGACCCGC